>DASVTN010000046.1:0-21672 GCA_036387555.1 Allosphingosinicella sp.
CAACCCCTTCTCCACCGGCCTCCAGTCCGCGCTCGTCGAGTCCGGCGTGAAGGCGCATGTCGGCTTCCTCCTCGGCGGAGCAGACACGCCCGCCCAGTGCACCCACACGCCCAGGCTCGCCAACGGGATCCAGATCTTCCCGGGATCGGTGCCGATCTACCGCGGGGCCTCGCTGGTCGGCGCGATCGGCGTTTCGGGCGACGGGATCGACCAGGACGACATGATCTCCTTCCTCGGAGTCCACAATGCCGGCCTCCGCCTTGGAGCGTTCGGCAATGCCGATCCGGTCCGGCGCTCCGACCAGATCGTCGTGCCGGCCGCGGGCGGGGTTCGCCTGCGCTACGTCTCCTGCCCCTTCGCGCCCTTCCTCGGCACGGGCGAGCAGAATGTGTGCCAGGGGAAATGAGCATCACGGGGACGTTGCTGGGGCTGCTGACCGGCGCCGGCGGGATGGCGCTGGAACCTCCGTCGTCACCCCGGGGAAAGCCGGGGCCTCGAGGGGTGAAAAGCGAGGCGCCTTTCACCCCGCGGGATCCCGGCCGTCGCCGGGATGACGATCGGGTGCAGCTCGCACTGCAGGAGGCGCCGGAAGACCCCCTCCCCTCCCGGCCGACCGAAGAAGGCCGCCGCCGGCCCGGAATCCCCCAAAACGAGCTCGAAGACCCGGTCAGCCAGGACAATCCGGGAGCCGTGCGCGCTCCTCCGCCGGAAGCCTTTCCGGCCGATCAGATCCCGGTTCCCGACCGCTGGCGCCTGATCGAGACGCTCGGCGTCGTCAAGGAGCGCTGGTTCGATCCCTACAATCAGAACACGCTCAAGGGCGACCGCCCGATCTGCATCCCAAGCGCCGATGAACAGGCCAGAAGGCGCGCGGAAGGACGGCCCAAATGCCGCACCCCCGCCTTCCTGGGTCTCGAGGGGGACGACTGGTTCTTAGTCGTCAACGCCGTCTCCGACACCGTCGCCGAGCCGCGCACCTTCCCCATTCCGGTCGGAATCCAGACGACGGCTCGTCCCGGCAGCAACGACGTCTTCGGCCGAACCGACAGCCTCCTCTTCTCCCAGACCTTCATCGTCGGCGCCGCCCTGATCAAAGGCTCCACGGCCTACATGCCCCCGCACGTCGAATACCGGCTGACCCTCGCGCTCAACGTCAGCTACGCCGACGTCGCCGAGCGGCGGGTGCTGTTCGTGGAGCCGAGCAAGGGCACGAGCCGGCTCGACCATGCGATCGGATTCCAGGAAGCGTTCGTCGACTATCATCTGCGCAACGTCTCCGACCGCTACGATTTCGACAGCGTCCGGGTCGGGATCCAGCCCTTCCAGTTCGACTTCCGGGGCTTCCTGTTCAACGACCAGCAGCTGGGCGTCCGCCTGTTCGGCAACCGCGACAACAACCGCTTCCAGTACAATCTTATGGCGGTCTGGAGGCTCGAGAAGGACACGAACAGCGGCCTCAACAACGTCCTGCAATCACCGCGCAGGGATTGGGTCCTGCACGCCAACCTGTACCGCCAGGATTTCCCATTCGTCGGCCTCACCAGCCAGGCGAGCCTCACCGTCAACGTCAACCGGGAGCGCGGCGAGACCGAAGTGGACGACAACGGCTTCCCGGTTCGCCCGGCGCTGATCGGCAACCTTCGCGCGCGCGATTACGAGGTCGCCTATCTCGGATACAGCGCCGACGGCCGGATCGGCCGGATCAACCTTTCCGCCTCCGCCTACGGCGCCTTCGGCTGGGACCGCGACAACATCTTCACCGGCAGGACGGGGAAGGTGCGAAGCTTCTTCCTTGCCGCCGAGCCGAGCTACGATCTGAACTGGATCCGCTTGCGCGGCGCCTTGCTCTTCGCAAGCGGCGACGGCGAGCCGTTCGACGATCATGAAGGCGGCTTCGACGCCATCTTCGAGAACCCGATCTTCGCCGGCGCCGACACGAGCTACTGGATCCGCCAGTCGATTCCGTTCGCCGGCGGCGGCCGGGCCGTCACCATCAACGGCCGCAACGGCATCCTCAATTCGCTCCGCTCCTCCAAGGAGCAGGGCCAGTCGAACTTCAACAATCCGGGCACGGTCCTGCTTGGCGCGGGCGCCGATCTGGACGTCACGCCGGAGCTTCGGGTCAGCGGCAACCTCAACCATCTCTGGTTCCACAAGACCGCCGTGCTTCAGGCCCTGCGGAGCGAAGGCTCGATCCCGCGCGACATCGGCTGGGATCTTTCCGCGGCGGCGATCTGGCGCCCGAAGATGACCCAGAACATCGTCTTCCGGGCCTCGGCGGCGGTCCTCCAGCCGGGCGCCGGCTTCCGCGACCTGTTCGCCAACTCCGACCGCGACAGAAGATATTACTCGGTCCTGCTCAACGCGATCCTCACCTACTGACGACGCACCCTCCAATGCGAGGACACAATACCTATTCCCGCTCACCGCCCGCCGCGGGGGCACACTCCAATGCGGGAGCCCAACCTATTCGCTGACCGCCCGCCGCTTAAGCGAACGGCGGCTCCTCCGCCGGCCAGCAAGAAAATCCGGGGACACGAAACGAATTTCGATCAATAGGTATGGTGTCCCCGGATTGACCAGTCCGTCATCCCGGCGAAAGTCGGGACCTCGGGGAGACCCGCTGTGACTCTTCCGGCCCGAGGTCCCTGCTTTCTCCGAGATGACGGGTTGCTCCCCCCCCTGTCCCCCACGGCGTCCAATCCCTATCTGCGCCTCGAACCTGTCGAGGAGTCCCTATGACCACCCAAGCCTATGGCGCTTATGCCGCCGACAAGCCGCTCGAGCCGATCGCCATCGAGCGGCGCCAGCCCGGGCCGCGCGACGTCGAGATCGAGATCGCCTTTTGCGGAGTGTGCCATTCGGACCTTCATACCGTCCGCTCCGAATGGGGCGGCACGCTCTATCCATGCGTTCCGGGTCATGAGATCGTCGGCCACGTCGGCGCGGTCGGGGCGGAGGTGTCCGGCTTCCAGGCGGGCGACACCGTCGGCGTCGGCTGCCTGGTCGACAGCTGCCAGCATTGCCACTCCTGCGCCCAAGGGCTGGAGCAGTTCTGCGAGAACGGCTTCACCGGCACCTACAACGCGGAAACCCGGGATCCGCCCGGCCACACGCTCGGCGGCTACTCGCGGCGAATCGTCGTCGACGAGAAATTCGTGCTCAAGATCCGCCATCCCGAGGAGCAGCTCGCAGCCGTCGCGCCCCTGCTCTGCGCCGGCATCACCACCTGGTCGCCGCTGCGCCACTGGAAGGCGGGGCCCGGCAAGAAGGTCGGCATCGTCGGCATCGGCGGCCTCGGCCATATGGGCATCAAGCTCGCACACGCGCTGGGCGCCCACACGGTCGCCTTCACCACTTCGGAGAGCAAGCGGCGGGACGCGCTCGAGCTCGGCGCGGACGAGGTGATCGTCTCCCGCGACGCGGACGAAATGGCGAAGCATTCCGGAAGCTTCGATTTCATCCTCAACACGGTTGCAGCGAGCCACAATCTCGACGCCTTCACCGCTCTGCTGAAGCGCGACGGCACACTCTGCCTCGTCGGCGCGCCGGCGCATCCGCATCCCTCCCCGAGCGTCGGCCCGCTCATCTTCGGCCGCAAGTCCATCGCCGGCTCGCTGATCGGCGGGATCGCCGAGACGCAGGAAATGCTGGATTTCTGCGCGGAACGGGGAATCGTGTCGGAGATCGAGACGATCGCCGTGCAGCAGATCGACGAAGCTTACGACCGCATGCAGAGGAGCGACGTCAAATACCGCTTCGTCATCGACAACATGTCGCTGGCGAAATGACGCGCCCCCTTTAGCCCGCCGCCGCCCTTTGCCATAAGAGCGGCTTGGAGGGGGGTGAATGGCGTTCGTCGTCATGCCGGACTTGATCCGGCATCCATGGACCCGGATCGGCCCGGCCTTTCGCGGGCGGCGCTCATGGATTCCGGCTTTCGCCGGAATGACGGCCATGGCGCTTCTCTTCGCTCCCCCCTCGGCCGCGTCGGAAACCGAAAAGCCCGTGGCCCGCGACTATTCCCTCGTGCGCGCCGCGGCCGCGCCGCGGACCCAGGAATGGGAGGCGGCGGACTCGAAGAGCGCGGGCTGCCTCTCCTGCCATACCGACAGCGACAACAAGACGATGCACTCGAGCCCGGCCGTGGTGCTCGGCTGCGTCGATTGCCACGGGGGCAACGCGGCGGTCGCCGGCGATTCCTCCCTTCCTCACGACAGCCCCGCCTACGTCGCCGCCCGCGACAAGGCGCACGTGCTGCCCCGGTACCCGAAATCCTGGCACTGGCCGTCCAGCGCCAACCCCAGGCGCAGCTACACGTTGCTCAACGTCGAGAGCCCGGAATTCGTCCGCTTCGTCAATCCATCCGACTATCGGGTCGCCCGCGACAGCTGCGGCGCCTGCCACATCGAGGTGATCGAGGCGGCGGAGCGCTCGATCATGGCCTCGGGCGCGATGCTGTGGGGCGGCGCGGCCTACAATAACGGTATCGTCCCCCATAAAAACTACATCTTCGGCGAGGCCTACACCCGCCGCGGCGAGCCCGCGAAGATCGTCTCGCCGCCGGACCCGCAGTCGATCACTCCGGGACAGAAGGCGCGGGGCGTGCTCGCCGAGCTTTATCCGCTGCCGACCTGGCACGTCGTCCCTCCCGGTGACGTCTTCCGGGTCTTCGAGCGCGGCGGCCGGACCATCGGATCGCAATTTCCGGAGATCGGCCTCCCTTCCCCCTCCGGATCGATCCAGCGGCTGGAGGAAAGCGGCCGCCCGGACATCCGCCAGTCGAACCGCGGCCCCGGCACCGGGCTTCGAGCCGCGATCCCGATCCTCAATATCCACAAGACGCGGCTCAACGACCCGTTCATGTGGTTCATGGGGACGAACGACCAGCCCGGCGACTACCGCCATTCGGGCTGCGCCGGGTGCCACGTGGTCTACGCCAACGACCGCGAGCCGAGGCACAGCCTCGTCTACGCCAGGTTCGGACGCGACGGGCAGACCGCGACCGTGGATCCGACGATCGCGGCGAAGACGGAGCCTCACCGCAAGGAAGCGCCGGCCGACGCGGCCCATGGCTCGCTCAAGGAGAAGGGGCACCCGGTCCGCCACGCCTTCACCCGCGCCATCCCGACCGCGCAGTGCATGAGCTGCCACATGCACCAGCCGAACATCTTCCTGAACTCCTTCCTCGGCTACACGATGTGGGATTATGAATCCGACGCGGACCTGATGTGGCCGGGGCCGGAGAACCGGCTGGCGGCGGCGACGCCGGCCGAGGAGAAAAGCCTCCGCCGCCAGCGCTATCCGAGCGCGGGCCAGGCGCTCGAGATCCTCGACCGCAACCCCGAAGCGGCGGCGACTCGCGGGCTGTGGGGCGAGGTGGAGTTCCTCCGCAACGTCTACGACCGGGTGAACCCGCAGGCCAAGCATACGCAGTTCGCCGATTATCACGGCCACGGCTGGAACTTCCGGGCCGTCTACAAGCGCGATCGGGAGGGCAATCTGCTCGATTCCGAAGGGGGCGTCGTGTCGCCCGGGGATCCTGAGAAGTTCAGGAAATCGGGCTCCGCCGAGTTCGTCCCGCCCGGCGAGCGGAAGGGCAAGGCGGTCCACCTGATGGACATCCATGCCGAAAAGGGAATGCAGTGCGCCGACTGCCACTTCGCCCTCGACAGTCACGGCAACGGTTACATCTTCGGAGAAGTCGCCAACGCCGTGGAGATCGGCTGCAAAGACTGCCACGGCACCGCCAGCCAATATCCCAACCTGCTCACCTCCGGCCCGGCGGCGCCGCCGAAGGGGACGAACCTGGCGCTACTTCGAAACGCGGACGGCCGCAGGCGCTTCGAATGGATGGTGAGCGGCGGAGGCAGACGGGTGCTGGTCCAGCGCTCGATCGTCGATCCGGAGCTGGAATGGGAAGTCTCGCTGGTCAGGGACTCGCTCGATCCGCAGCAGCCGGGGTTCAACGTCAAGGCGGCGCGGGCGAAGCTGATGTCCAGCGAGGGCGCGGACAGCGGCCGCTATGTCTTCGGAACGGGAGTCGATCCTGGCAAATTAGCGCATAAAGACAATGAGATGGCGTGCTTCACCTGCCATCTGAGCTGGACGACCAGCTGCGGCGGCTGCCATTTGCCGATCGAGGCCAATTGGAAGACCCGAAGCCACAAGTATGAGGGCGTGGAAACCCGAAACTTCGCGACCTATAACCCCCAAGTCGCTCGCGACGACATGTTCCAGCTCGGCCGCCACCAGACGACCAAAGGTAATATCATAGCACCCGTGAGGTCGAGCTCGGCGCTCGTCCTCAGCTCCACCAACATCAACCGCGAGAGGATTTACGTACAGCAGCCGCCGATCAGCTCTGCCGGTTTTTCGTCCCAGGCTTTCGCGCCGCACTTTCCGCACACGGTGCGCAAGACCGAGACGAAAATGTGTTCAGATTGCCATTTATCGCAACGAAACGACAATAATAGCGTCATTGCGCAACTCCTTCTGCAGGGCACCAACTTCGTCAATTTCGTCGGCCTGCATGCCTTCGCCGGCCTCGACGGCGCCTTCCAGGCGACCCGGGTGACCGAATGGGACGAGCCTCAGGCGGTGATCGGATCCTACCTCCAGCGCTTCGCCTATCCCGACTGGTGGCGGCTCCACGTCGACCGCAACAAGCGCGAGTTGGTGAACTGGACCCGCGGCGGCTCCGGATCGCGCGAGCAGTTCGCCAACATCGTTCAGGACACGGGCGGGACCGTCGGCTGCCTGCAGCAGCGCGGCGAATATATGTTCGTTGCCGAAGGCAAAGGCGGCTTCCGCGTCTACGACGTGGCCAGCGTCGGCAACAAGGGCGTGTCGGAGCGGATCGTCACGGCGCCCTTCTCCCGGCTCGGCCAGGATACCAGGGTGAATTCGAGGAACGCGACCTGCCTCGCCTTGCCGACCAACCAGCCGATCAGCGTCGGCCGGAACGAGGCGATCCGCCGCGACTATCCGGAGAACCAGGAGGCGGCCTTCCACCCGCTCTACCGCTACGCCGTGATCACCGATTCCGAGGAAGGGCTGATCCTGGTCGACGTCGAGACCCTCGCCGACCGCGAGCCGCGCAACAATTTCCTCAAGCGCGCACTCACCTGGAACGAAGGCGGAGTTCTGGACGGCGCCCGCCACGTCACGCTCGGCGGCCATTACGCCTACATCGCCGCGGCGGCGGGGCTCGTCGTCGTCGATCTCGACGACCCCTTGCGCCCGCGCCATGCCGCGACGATCCCGCTCCGCGACGCCCGCGCCTCCGCGCTCCAGTTCCGTTATCTGTGGGTGACCGACGGGGACGGCCTCAAGCTGCTCGACGTGACGCGGATGGTCTCGCCGCGCCCGGTGCCGTCGGCGACCGTTCCGCTGGGCGACGCGCGCAAGGTCTATGTCGCCCGCACCTATGCCTATGTCGCGGCGGGACGGGAGGGGCTGGTGATCGTCAACGTCACCAGGCCCGAAGCCCCGGCCGTCCATCTGCGGACCACCTTCGGGGGCAGGATGACGGATGCCCGCGACGTCATCGTCGGCTCCACCAACGCCTCGCTCTTCGCCTATGTCGCCGACGGCCGCGCCGGCCTCAAGGTGCTCCAGCTCACCTCGCCCGACAGCCAGCCCAATTTCTACGGCTTCTCCCCTGCGCCGGTC
Organism: Allosphingosinicella sp.; assembly: GCA_036387555.1. Lineage (GTDB taxonomy): Bacteria > Pseudomonadota > Alphaproteobacteria > Sphingomonadales > Sphingomonadaceae > Allosphingosinicella. Next base: position 7,675 of record DASVTN010000046.1, read on the forward strand.
CCCGAGCTCATCGCGTGGGCCAGGACCCCCAAGCCCGCCCTCGCCCTCTCCAAGGGCCTCGACCGCGACCGCGCCGTGGACGAGACCGGCGGCCAAATCGCCGTGTTCGGGCGGCTCGGCTCGAGGCCGTTCACTCGGGCGGAGATGGAGCGGCTGTTCCTCAACCGGCGGGGGCTGCCCTATAAGGTGAGCGATGCGGGCGGGATGGAGGATTGGGTAGAGCGATAGCGTCGTCGGGCCATCGAGTTTGCAGACTTGGGTCCAGGCCGAAGCATTTAGGCCTGCGGAACATTATTTGGTGGGCATCCGTCGTCGATCACGCATATCCCTTCGAGGTTCACTCGATACCTATTCGCCCGGGTCGATCGCCTGATCGGCCGAAACACATTGCGGCGAGAAGCATCCGTTCGGAGAATTGGTCACCAAGACGGGTTACGTGAACGGCTTCCATATCGAGCACATCCTCTCGTACAACAAAGAAATCTCACTCTGTTCGACGCTGACGAGGAGCGCTTCGAGGCGGAGCGGAACCGGCTCGGGGGTGTTCTACTGCTTAAGGGGAAGGACAACATCTCGAGCAATAACGAGAGATACGCGAAGAAGCTTAAGTCCTATACGAAAACGCTGCACTGGAACGAGTCTCTGCGCGACGACAGCTATAAGTCGAAAAAGAACTTCAAGGCTTTCATCGCTCGAAGCGAACTAAAATTTGCGGCGCTCGACACCTTTGGGCCCGATGAGCTTGAAAGCCGCTAAAGCCTGCTTTTCGAGACTCTAGCCGGCTGTGGTTCGAGGCCATCGGCTTGGATACCTGAAGAGGACCAGACAGTATTTGTTTACACCCCCACCTTTCGATTACGAGGCAAATGTACTGTCATTGATTACCCTGCGTCGAACGTCCTCGCCTGGACCTCCATCGCGTTGCCGCTTCCGCCGCCTGAATTTGGGTTCGCACAAAGCACACTAAGGGCACAAAGGGTCCAAGGCGGTTCTCGCGCCGCGGGCGATTGCGGCCTCGGTTTGCCGCCGTAGTCGTTGGATGAATTGCTTCGCGCTCGCCGCCTGCCCCGGTTCCTTCGTGCGCTTTGTGCGCTTCGCGCGAACAAATACCCGCCGCGTCCCCCGCGCGGCGTCGAGCGGTTCGCACCAGGGCGCCGGCGCGGGTCTACCCGGGGTCCCGGCTTTCGCCGGGATGACGGATCAGCTCTGCGCCTTCTCCGCCGCCAGCAGGCGGATCAGGGGCTGGAGCTTGGGGCCGTAGCGGGCGAGCACGTCGGGGGGGCCGGCGGCGGCGAAGTGGGTGGCGAGGCGCCTCCCGTTCCAGTGGTGGATGGCGAAGCAGGGGGGGGCGGCGATGATCATCGGCCGGTCGTCGGGGCGGTCAGGGTCGAGGGGCTGGAAGTCGAGCGCGACCTGGGGCGCGGTCGAGGGGCAGACGGCAAGGGTGCTGCCGGCCCATTGGGACACGACGGGGCGGTGGAGGTGGCCGGCCACCAGCGCCACGATGTTGCGCTGCCCCTCCACGATGCGCTGCAGCCGCTTCACCCACTCGGCCTCGGGATTTTCCGTCATCCAGCTCAGCCCGCTCTCGATCGGCGGGTGGTGGAGCGCGATGAGGGTCGGCCGCTCCGGCGCCTCGGCCAGCCGCTCTTCCAGCCAGGAGGCGCGGGTTTCGCAGAAGGCGCCGCCGTGGCGGCCTTCTTCCAGCGTGTCGAGGACGAGGATGCGCAGATCGCGATCCTCGATCGCATATTGGTGGAAGCCGTCCGGCATGGGTGCGGCGGGGAAGGCGGCGCGGAAGGCGTTGCGGCCGTCATGGTTGCCGAGCGCGCAGAAGACCGGGAAGGGCAGGTCCGCCATCGCCTCCTTCAGGCGGGAATAGGATACAAGATCGTCGCCGGCGTCGGCGAGGTCGCCGGTGGCGAGGAGGAGGTCGGGGCGCGGCGTCATCTCGCTCAGAGTGCGCAAGGCCAAGTCCAGCCGGCGGCGGTTCAATTCCCCGGGATTGCCGGGATCGAAGCCGAGATGGACGTCGGTGATCTGGGCGATCAGCATCTAACGCCGCGCCTCCGCGACGATAATGTCGCGCTTCTTGCCCATCACCTTGCGACGGATCGTCATCGAGGGCGCCCCCGCGTCCATATGGTAATCATGGCACATCGCGCAGGAGGATTGCACCGGTTTCGAGCTCCCCTCCCCGCCATGGCAGGTCCGGCAGCTCGTCACGTCCGGGATGAGCAGGTCCGAAGCCGCGTTCGACCGCTCCGCGGCGTGGCAGCTCGAGCAGCTCCGGGTGGCGTGGGCGCGGTGATCGAACCAGCCCTTGTGGAGATAGCGGAGCGGGAAGGCGACCGGGCGGATGCGGAAGTCGAGCGAGCCCTCGGGCGGGGCATCGACCCGGTGGCAATCATAGCAGGCGCCCCCTTGGGAAAAGACGCCGCGGATCGCGCGCTCGGCGCTGCCCGGGCTGCGGGCGAACTGGATCCGGTTGCGAAGATCGGGCGCATCGCCCGGGCGGCGGCGGGCGGCGGGCGCGAGCACCGAAGGCCGGGGCGCGGCGCGACCGCGGTAGAAGTCGCGAAGCTCCGCCACCACCTGCGCCGGCTCGCCGTGGCGAAGGGTTCGCGTGACCGCGCCGCTTCGATCGAAGGCGAGATCGTGGCACATGGCGCAATCCTGCTCCATGTCGACCGGCTGGAAGCGAACGCCGTCCGGCGCCGGATCGTGGCAGTCCTTGCATTCGAGCGCCGGCCCGAAGCCGTAGGGGGCGCCGAGCCGCCGGGCCATCTGCGCAACTCCGCTGGTGGGCGACAGATGCAGTGCGTGCGGGAATTTGAGGCCGCTCTCCTCCCGCGGGCGCTGCGCCAGCGAGAGGCGCCGGAGTTGCGGCCGCTCGCCGTTCCAGCCGGCGATCAGCACCGGAGCGAATGAAGGGTGGGAGCGGCCGAAGTCGCCGGCGTCGGGCAGGCGGGTGTCGGGCAGCTTCGACTTCAGGTCGCCGTGGCACTCGGCGCAGAAACGCTGGCCCGTCGCCGGCATCTGCTGCGGCCCTTCATGCTCGGTATGGCATTCGACGCAGCGGCCGGGCGGGATGTCGAACTTCTCCTTGAAGGCGAGCTCGATCCGCCGCCAGCGGCCGAGGTCCGGCCGCGCCCGGGCGAGGCGGAACGGATCGGCATGGTCGTGGACGGACGTGTGGCAGGTCTTGCAGGCGGAATCGCGAACCGCCTCGAACGGCTTGACGTGGCAGGCGGCGCAATTGCTCTTCAGCCCGGCATGCGCCCGGGAGAGGCTCCCGGACGACCAGATCTCGTCGGCGTGGAAGCGGGCGAAAGTCTCGGCGCGCTCGCGGCGGTCGTAGAAGGCCTTGATCGGCCAGGCGAGGCCGACCACGAGCACGAGCAGGGCGAGCAGCCAGGCCAGCGAGCGCTTGCCGGGCAAGACCGGAGCAAGGGTGAACAGCCGTTCCGCGCTTTTGTCGAGCTTGACCTCGGCCTCGCCGATCCGCTCGACGGCGACCTCTATCTCCTCTGAACCGGCCGCCGCCGGCATGAAGCGCAAGGCGTGGCCGGCGATCAGCAGGTCCCCGCCGGTGGCGAGCTGGATCGCTCCGCCCGAGCTCTTGCGTCCGTTGAGCTCGACCGAGAGCCCCGGTTCGACCGAGACCTTCAGCCGCCCCGGCTCCCGCTCCACCGCGGCGTGGCGCAGAGCCGCCGCGAGGTCGGTGAGGTGGATGTCGCACGCCGGATCGCGGCCGACGGTCAGCCGGTCTCCCTCCACCCGGCGGTTGCGCACGATCTCACGCCCTTCGGCGCTGTGCGAGACGGAGCGGAGGAGGAAAGCCATCGCCGCTCTACCAGTAGAAAAAGACGCTGAGGATGTGCGCGGCGAGGGCGGCGATGAGCGCGAAGGTGACGGGCACGTGGACGTAGAGCCAGACCTCCAGAAGCGCCTTGATGCGCAGATGGCCGCGGATCCGGTCGAGCGCGGCGCCCTTGCGCTCGAGCAAAGCGACGACGCTCTCCAGCGCCTGCGCCTGCTCCCCCGTCGCCAGGGCGAGGCGGCCGCGGATGCCGGCGAGCGCCCGGGCGGTGCGGCAGCGCGGATAGCGGCCCGAGAGGCGGCGGTAGAGGCCGCCGGCGAAGGCGTCGTCGTCCAGCGACAGGCTGACGATCCCCGCATCCTCATGGCCGAGCGGCTGGGCGGCGGCGCGCAGCTGGCGGTCGAGCTTGCGGAGCGCGTCGATCATCTGGGGCCGGGTCATCTCAGAGCGGCTGGCGCCGAGGGCGGGGGGCAGGGCCGAATAGACGGCGATCCCGTAGAGCCCGGACAGGATGACCAGGATCATCAGGGCGTAAGCGAGGCTGTGGACGTTCCAGCCGAACTGGAAGCCGGTGTGGAGGGTGGCGACGACGGCCAGCGCCAGTCCGAGATAGACATGGGCGCTGGTCCACCCCTTGAGCGACCAGCGGCCGCGGGTCATCGCGCGCTTGCGCAGGCCGAGCAGCGTCAGCCAGAGGATGAGGAGAGTCGCGAGCGTTCCGAGCGCATAGCCGTAGGCGCTGCCGCCGTTGGGGCGCGGCTGGACGTCGATCAGCGCGTAGCCGGCGACGGCGAGGAGGGAGAGGAGGAGCGCGGCCTTGAGCCACAGGAAGTTGCGGTGGCGAAGGAAGCCTTCGCGGCTCGGGCCGCGGTTGGCGCGGGGGGTGGAGCGGGCAGGCATCTAAAACTCCTCTCCCGCTTTTCGCGGGAGAGGGGGGACCCAAGCCGAAGGCTTGGGGGGTGAGGGTCTTGCTGATTCCGCGGTACAGACCCTCACCTCCCACCGCTTCGCGGCGGGCCCCTCCTCTCCCGCGGAAAGCGGGAGAGGGGTTTCACCGGTGCCGCTCATCCCTCCCGCTCCAGCCTCGCCACCGTCAGGAACTGCTCCGGGGCGACTCGGATGGCGGCTCCGGTGGGGCAGGCGCGGACGCAGGCGGGGCCGCCCTTGATGCCGGCGCACATGTCGCATTTGACCGCCTTCTTCGGCGTGTCGGCGGAAACCCTCTTGTCGATCCATTTCCTGGAAGGCTCGCCGGGGCCGGGCCCGAGGCCGGCGATCAGCCAGGCCAGCAAAGGCGGCTTCCTCGGCGGCACCTTCTCCATGCGGATGACGCCGTAGGGGCAGTTGCGCTGGCAATTGCCGCAGCCGATGCAGGTCTCGTCGATATAGACCTCGCCGTCGGGGCCGCGGTGGATGGCGTTGGGCGGGCAGTCGGCCATGCAGTGCGGATGCTCGCAATGGCGGCACGAGGTCGGCACGTGGAGGTGCGCGTAGGTCTTGCCGGCCTCCCGGTCGAGGCGCGACAGGCCGTCATGGCTGTCGGCGCAGGCGCGCTCGCAATTGTCGCAGCCGACGCAGAGCGTCTCGTCGATGAGGAGGACGTCCGTCGCTTCGCCGATGCCGTTCTCGACGAGGAAGCCGGCGACCGAGGAATAGAGGTCGACGACTCCGCCGAAGCTGTCCTTCCTCGCCTCCACGAAGTCGTTGAGCCGGCGCCGCGCCGCCATGTCGCCGCGCGCCCGGGCGAGCAGTTCGGGATTACGCTCGAGCAGCCGGCGGAAGGCCTCGCCGTCGATTCGGACGACCTCGGACTTGACGGCGGCGCGCACCGTCGCCGTCCTGCGGCCGTCCTCGAGCAGCGCCATCTCGCCGACATAGGAGCCGGCGGGAAGGTAGGAGAGGAAGACCGGCCTTCCGCCGATCCTCTTCTCGACCACCATCGAGCCCTGGCGGATGACGAAGATGTCGCGGCCCTCCGCGCCTTCCTCGATGATCGTCTCGCCGGCCTTGACGCTCCGCACCTCGGCCGTCTCCAGCAGTTCCGCAAGGTCGTCCGCGACCAGCCCGGCGCCGAACATCTGGAGCAATTGCCGCTCGATCGAGATCCGGGTGATCGTCCGGCGCGCGGCGGGGACCGCCGACATCAGCCTGAGCGCCGCCATCCGCGGAACCTCGACCAGGATCGAATCCTCGGCGGCTCGAATGGTGGCGCCCCGCCGGCGGCCGGAGATCAGCCCGACCTCGCCGAAGATCGAGCCGGCGCCGATCGAAACGGCGATCGCGGGATCGGTGGAGCTGACCTCGACCCGCACGGAGCCGCTCGCGATCCCGAACAGGGAGGAGCCGACGTCGCCGCGCTCGAACACGGTCGCGCCCGCCGGGTAGAAACGCGCTTCGCTGTCGAGCATGAACTCGCGCATCTGGAGCGGCGACATGTCGCTCAGGATGGCGACGTTGCCGCGCAGCATTTCGAGCCACGCATCGACGGAGCGCGGCACCGGCAGGCCGCGGAACTTGGCCTGCAGGATCGGCTCGTCGGCGGGCTTCAGGGCAAGGTTGCCGTTGATGAACTCGACGACGTCATAGCCTTGGTTCATGCAATGCTTGATCAGCGGATAGCCGGCGAGAGCGCCGATCACGAAGATTCCGTCGACCGAGGATTCGAACGTCGGCGAGAGCTTCGGGTAAGCGCGCCGGTCGCCGCTCGTGAAGCCGATTCCGCACGCCTCGACGAACCCCCGGGGCGGAGCCGATCCCATGCGGGCGATGACCCGGTCGCAGCGCCGCTTCAGCTCGCCGTCGCGGGTGTCGAAGGTGACGGAGCCCGGTTCGATCGCGGCAACGGTGGTTTCGCGGAGCACGGTGAGACGGCCCTCCGCCTCGGCGGCGAGGAGTGCCTTGACGTTGGCGTCCTTGGCGGTGGCGAATTCGGCCGAGCGGTTGACGATGGTGACCGCGTTGCGCTGCTCCGGATCGGCGGCCAGGCCGAGCGCATTCTCGATGCCCGCATCGCCGGCTCCGATCACGACGATATGCTCGTCGACATATTCGCCGGGATCGTCGAGCTGGTACTGGACGACCGACCCCTCCGCCACGGGCGAGCGGACGGTGTTCGGATTTCCCTGTGTGCCGATGGCGAGGATGACGTTCTCCGCCTCGATCGCCTCCCCGCTCGCCAGGGTGAGGGTGAAGGCGCCCTTGCGGCCGGCGATCGACTTCACCTCGGCGTTCAGCCTGACGTTGACAGACTGCTCGGCCGCAAGCCGGTCCCAGGCGCCGAGCACCGCCTCGCGCTTCCCGGCTTCGAAGGGCATGTCGGAGCGAAGCACGAGCTGGCCCGGAGTGGCCATGACGTGCTTGCCCTTCTGATATTTGTAGATCGTGTCGGAGAGGTGGCCGCTCTTTTCGAGGAGCACGTGGCCGATGCCGAGCCGGGCGGCCCGAGCGGCGGCGCTGAGACCCGCCGGGCCGGAGCCGACGATCGCAATCCGGAAGGCCGCCGACACGCCCGTTTCCACCCCCCCCCCCAGCCGCCTCAGCATCGCGGCCCTTGACGTTGAACAAATTGAGGCAAGGATGGCAAGCCATGACCGGCCCCTCCCAAAGCGCTTCCCGGCGCCCCTCCGCGGCGACGATCATCCTCATCATCGCGGCCCTGATCGCCCTGGTCTCGGCCGGCGTCGCCATCTCGCGGAGCGTCGGCAACGGCTCCGACGGTGGCGCGGGCCGCCCGGCCGCGAAGGACTGGCGGGTGGTCGGCTGGGCCTATGCGCAGGCGGGCAATGCCGGCGAGGCGGCCGCCGCCTATCGCAAGGCGGCGGCGATCGAGCCCGGGAACGCCGAGAACTGGTCGTCGCTCGGCGAGGCCCTGCAGGTGCCGAGCGCGACTCCGGTGCCGGAGGCCGCGGCCGCCTTTCGCAAGGCGATCGAGATCGATCCGAGGGATCCGAGAGCTCGATACTTCCTGGCCGTGCAGAAGGACCTGGCGGGCGACCACAAGGGCGCCGTCGACGACTGGCTCGCCTTCCTCAAGGACACTCCGCCGGGGGCGCCGTGGGAGGCCGATCTCCGGCGCACGATAGAGCAGGCCGCGGCGAAGAACCGCATCGACCTTGCCGGGCGGATGCCGCCCGCCGGCGCCACCGGCACGGCGACGGCGGGGATTCCGGGGCCGACCCCGGAGCAGCTGGCCTCCGCCGCGTCGCTCCCGCCCGCGCAGCAGGCGGCGATGGTCGAGCAGATGGTGGCGCGGCTGGAAGGAAGGCTGAAGTCGAACCCGAGGGACGCCGAGGGGTGGATCCGGCTCATGCGGTCCCGGATGGCGCTCGGCGAAACCCAGGCGGCCGAGGCGGCGCTCCGCTCCGGGCTCGCCGCCTTCGGCAACGACAGCCCGCAGGCCGCGCGCCTGAAGAGCGCGGCCGCCGAGCTTGGGGTCCCGAGCGCCTGAGACCTGGTGTCGAGATCGGCGAGCATCGTCATCCCGGACTTGATCCGGGATCAGGCAACACGGATCGGTTCGACTTCCCGCACCCCGTGTTCATGGATTCCGGTTTCGCCGGAATCACGGGAAGATGCAGAATTCGCACCGCCCAAGGGCTTTTTGGATAGGATCGCCAGCACGCTAGTCTGGGGGAATGCCCCCTCCCCTCCTCGTCTCGGTCGTCGGCACCCGTCCGGAGGCGATCAAGATGGCGCCGGTGGTGCGGGCGCTCGGCCGGCTTCCCGGAATCGCGCAGCAGGTCTTCCTGACCGGCCAGCATGACGATTTGGACGAGCATTTCGACCTGCCCGGAGAGAGCCTGCGCCGGCTCTGCTTCCGCCCCCGCGACCGCGATGTGGAACGCCTGCGAACGGCGTTGCGCGCCTTGCTGTGCAGTCGGTTCCGGGGGCGGAACATCGCTCTCGTCCTGGTGCATGGGGACACGACCAGCGCGGCGGCGGCCGCCCTCGCCGCCCGCGACTGCTCCATTCCCCTCGCTCATGTCGAGGCCGGGCTGCGCTCCTTCGACCTCGACCAGCCGTGGCCGGAGGAGGGCCACAGGGTCGCCATCGACGCCGCATCGGAGCTGCTGTTCGCGCCGACCGAGGAGGCCGCGGCCAACCTTCGGCGGGAAGCGCGGGTGAAGGGCCGGATCTTCGTCACCGGCAACAGCGGGATCGACGCTTTGCTCCAGACCCGGGCGCGGCTCGCCGCTCCGGCCGGCCCGGCGGCGCCGGAAGAACGCCGGCTGATCGTCGCGACCTGCCACCGGCGCGAGAACCAGGGCGAGCGGGCGCGTTCGGTCTGCTCGGCGATCGTCCGAATGGCGGCCGAGCTTCCGGTCCGGGTCGCCGCCCCGCTCCATTTCAACCCCGCGGCGCGCGGCTGCATCGAGGAAAGGCTTGCGGGAGTGGAGCATGTCGAGCTGCTCGAGCCGCAGACCTACGAGGCGATGGTGAGCCTGATGGATTCGAGCTGGCTGATCCTGACCGACAGCGGCGGCCTCCAGGAGGAGGCGCCGGCGCTCGGCAAGCCGGTACTGGTGCTGCGCGACGTCACCGAAAGGCCCGAGGCGGTCGCGACGGGGAATCTGGAGCTGGTCGGAACCGATCCCGACCGGATCTTCGGGGCGGTCGCCGGCCTGATCGCCGATCCCGACCGGTATGCGCGGATGTCGCGGCCGGCCTTTCCCTTCGGCGACGGGCGCGCGTCGGAGCGGATCGCGCGGGCGGTCGCGGCGTGGCTGGGCGGGCGTCGCCCCGGCGGAGGCTGGGGCTCCGTAGGGTGAGGGCGCAGGCGGCGACTTGCTCCTATGCGGAACGCATTGGGAGGGGGGACCAGCGAAGCTGGTGGAGGGGTGACTTGGCCCCAGTCGCCGCGGGGTGGCGCGCGAGCCGCCGGGCTCGGTCGCCAAGTCACCCCTCCACCACCCTTCGGGTGGTCCCCCTCCCCATCTTGCGATGGGGAGGCAAAGGGGCCCGATGGGGTGAAGGACCCGGCGCTTTCACCCGCCGGGGCCCGGGCCTTCGCCGCGACGAAGGGTCAGCCTCCTGCCCTTTTGAGGCGATCGATCAGCCGCTCCCGAGCCGCCAGTATCTCGGCCTGGCGCTCGATCAGGACGTCGCGGGCGAGGAAGTGGCCGGTGATCCGAAGCCCGGCCAGGACGCCCGGCCAGCCCGCGGACTCGCCGCCGAGCAGCAGTGGCGGAAGCGGGAAGAGCCGGTCGAGATATCCGGCCGCGGCCCCGGCGCTGACCGCACGGCCGCTTTTCGGGCTGACGAAGGCCAGATCCTGGGTCGTCCCGGTGGCGGCGCATTCCGACAGGTCGAGGCCGAAGCCCAGCTCGGCGAGGACGAACAGCTCGTAGCGCACCAGCGACGGGGCCCAGCTGCGGGCGCTCGGGGACGCCTCGATTGCGGAGAGGAGGCCGTCCAGCGCTTCGTAAAGACGGGGATAAGGCTGCCCTTCCGGAAGCGCGGTGGCGGCGAGCGCCGTCGTCCATTCGATCGCGGCCGCCGGCAGCGGTTCCCGGAGCAGCGGCGCACGGCTGGCGGCGAGCTCGACCGCGAGCTGGGGAAGCTGATCGTCCGTCCGGGCGCGATATTCGGCCTGGACGAGGTTGCCGGCGAGGAGGATCGGGCGGAGCCGCCGCGAACGGCCGCCGCGCACATAGCCGGCCTGGAGGCCGCCCGTGGGCGTGAGCGCGCGGACGATCGCGCCATGCTCGCCATGCGGCCGGACCGCGCAGATGATCGCCGGGGTGAGGAGGTGCATGGGAAGCGCAGGGTAGCGGGAAGCCCGGTCCCTCGATACGTCCTTCGATATGCCGGTTCGACAGGCTCACCGGCTACTCAGGATGAGCGGTAGAGAACACCTGGACCGCTCATCCTGAGTAGGGGCTGAGCTTGACGAAGCCCCGTATCGAAGGACCGAGAAGCTACAAGGACCGCTCATAGACCGCGTTGGACCAGGCCTGCTCGGCCATGCGGCGGGCGCGGCGCCAGGCCTGGGGCGGGAGCGGCTTGCCGGACGCGGCCGAGGCGGCGGGCTCGAGATCGGTGAAATGGACGGTCGGGAACCGGTGCTCGTGGGCGGCGAGAAAGGCGCAGAGCCTCTCGAAGCGGCGGCAGAGCGTCCGGTTCGGGCGGCGGCCGTCGCGGCTGGCGAGCTCGAAGCTGTGGCTGACGAGGGTGACGAGCGGATGGCCCGAGCGGAGCGCATGACGGAGCGCGGCCTCGATCTCGTCGCCGGACACCGCGCAGAGCTGGAGATGGCGCAGGCGCCCGCCGACGTCCCCGATCTGGGTCACGGGCACCTCGATCACTCCGCCGAGGTCCGCGGGGCCGACGAGGTCCGGCTCGAGCGGCAAGGCGCTGGGATCGGGATGGTGGCTGCCGTTGTGGCTGCTGTCGAAGCGCAGGCCCGCGCCGAGCAGGGCGGCGAGGGTCCGGATATCGGCCGCATAGCCGCCGGAGCGGAAGGCTACGGGCGGCGGCGCGCCGGCCTCGATGAGCAGGTCCCGGGCGGTCTCGATCAGGTCGAGCTGATCCTCGGCATCAAAGCAGGTCAGCTCGAAGCGGGCCCCTTCCGCGACTCCTTCGGCGACGCTCTGCCAGACCGGGTGCAGGTGGAGCTGCACTTCCTGACCGGCGGCGAGGATCGGTTCGACCATTCGGCGGATCGGCTCCAGCCCGTAGACGAGGGCGGGCATCGGATCGACGAAGAAGCAGGCCTTGAGGCCGTGGTCGCGGAGCATTTGGAGCTGCCACGGCACCCCTACTCCGGCGGGATCGAAGGCGCCGGCGAGGTTTTGCTGCCAGCTCTCGCCGCGGGCGTGGGGGGCCCAATTGAGCTCGGTGTCGACGGTGAGGAGGACCTGGGTCATGCCGTCGTTATTACGCGCCGACGGTGAACATCTGGTGAGCGAATTGCCTCCCCAGGCGAAGCCTGGGGAGGGGGACCACCCGAAGGGTGGTGGAGGGGTAGCTGGAACAGGCCTGCGCCATTTACCCCTCCACCACCTTCGGTGGTCCCCCTCCCCATCTTCGATGGGGAGGCAGATCACCCCGAGGGATGGAAATAATCGTATATGCCCCTCGCCATCGTCTTCGAGATTCCGGGGGCCTTCTCCAGATCCTCGAGCGCCGCGCCGCGGACCGCCTTGGCCGTGCCGAAATGCATGAGGAGCGCGCGCTTGCGGTTCGGCCCGATGCCCGGGACCTCGTCGAGCGGGCTCGCGGTCATGCTCTTGGCGCGTTTCTGGCGGTGGGCGCCAATGGCGAAGCGATGGGCCTCGTCGCGCAGGCGCTGGATGTAGAACAGCACCGGCGAATTGGGGGGAAGCTGGAAGTCGCGGCCGTTCGGGAGATGCAGGGTCTCGCGCCCGGCGTTGCGATCGGGACCCTTCGATACGCCGACGACCGGCACGTCGTGAATGCCGGCGCACTCCAGCGTCTCCACGACCGCGGACAGCTGGCCCTTGCCGCCGTCGATCAGGAGCAGATCGGGCCATTCGCCGCGGCTGCGGTCCGGATCCTCCTTCTCGAGCCTTGCGAAACGGCGGCCGAGCACTTCGCGCATCATCGCGAAGTCGTCGCCCGGTGCGGTCTCGGGGCGCTTGATGTTGAACTTGCGGTAGCCGTTCTTGCGGAAGCCCTCCGGGCCGGCGACGATCATCGCCCCCACCGCATTCGTCCCCATGACGTGGCTGTTGTCATAGACCTCGATCCGCTCCGGCGGCTCGGCGAGCTCCAGCACCTCGGTCAGTGCGCGCATCGTCCTCGCCTGGGTGCTGGTCTCGGCCAGGTGGCGGTCGAGCTCCTCCTCGGCGTTGCGCGATGCCTGGCGGATCATCCGGACATGGTCGCCGCGCTTGGGCACCCGGAGCACGACCTTGCGATCGGACCGCTCCGACAGCGCCTCGGCGACAAGCTCCGCCTCCGGCACCTCCCGGTCGAGCAGGATCTGCCGGGGCGGCGGCACTTCCTCGTAGAATTGCATCAGGAAGCTGGCGAGCACCTCTGCCTCGGGCACCTCGGCGGTGTGGGCCGGGAAGAAGCTCCTGTGGCCCCAGTTGTTGCCGCCGCGGATGAAGAAGGCCTGGACGCACATCGTCCCGCCCTTGCAGGCGAGCGCGAAGATGTCGGCGTCGCCGAGCCCCTCGGCCGCGATCGCCTGCGAGCCCTGGATGAAGGTCAGCGAGCGGAGGCGGTCGCGGAAGACGGCGGCGAGCTCGTAATCCATCGCCTCGGCCGCCTCGTTCATCGCGGCGGCGAGCTTCTGCTGCACCTGGCTCGACTTGCCGGCGAGGAAATCCTTCGAATCCTGGACCAGCTCGGCATAGGCCTCCGGAGTGACCCGGCCGACGCAGGGGGCCGAGCAGCGGCGGATCTGGTAAAGCAGGCAGGGGCGCTTGCGGGTGGCGAGGAAGGTGTCGGTGCAGCTCCTCAGGAGGAACAGCTTCTGGAGCGCGTTCAGGGTCCTGGTGACCGAGCCCGCGCTCGCGAAGGGGCCGTAATATTGGCCCTTGTGGCGCCGGGCGCCGCGGTGCTTGCGGATCTGCGGGAAGGGATGGTCCTCGCGAAGGAGGATGAAGGGGAAGCTTTTGTCGTCCCTCAGGAGCACGTTGTAGGGCGGCCGGTAGCGCTTGATCAGCTGCGCCTCGAGCAGCAAGGCCTCGGCCTCGGTGTTGGTGGTGACGATCTGCATCGATCGCGTCTGCGAGACCATGCGCTGCAGCCGCTTGGTGAGGCGGGCGACCTGCGTATATTGGGTCACCCGGTTCTTCAGCATCCGAGCCTTGCCGACGTAGAGCACGTCGCCCTTGGCATCGAGCATCCGGTAGACCCCCGGGCGCACCGGAAGGCCCTTAACGGTCTGGCGGATGGCCGCGACGCCCGCTTCCAGGTCGGGCTGGTCGCTGCCTCGGACGGTATAAGCGGATTTCTCCTCGTTGAAGCGGTCGGTGGGCGGCGTATCGGTCACGGGAGGAATTTAGGCCGTGCACCTAGAATAAGCCACATCCCGAACCTACAAACTCGTCCTGACGCGCCAGATCATGCAGCTGGCTGCCTCACAGTTTGAGAGGACCGAACATGCCCGACTCAATCATGGCGAGGTATATTTTCTTCATCGCGAGAGCGGTATCCTGACTCACAAAGAGCGAGGATCGGCTGCCGTGCGGCTCACCTAGGAG
>DASVTN010000047.1:0-41500 GCA_036387555.1 Allosphingosinicella sp.
GGCCGCTGGGCGCCGACCTCGATCAGCTCGCTCGACGGCTCGATCACCCCGGCGCCGGAGACCGTCCGTCCCGCCTGCGCCTGCGGCACCGTCGGCGGGGTCTTGCCGGGCGTGGTGGTCCGCCGGTCGGGCTGGGTGAAGGCCACCACGGCCACCGCCAGAAGCAAGGCGAGCAACCCGACGAAAGGCAGGATGTGGCGCGGCATGGGAATGCGGGGCATCAGTGCTGGAGCTCCTGCTGCAGTGGCTTCGTCCTGTCGGGGCGGCGATCGCTGACGATCCGCCCGTCCTCCATGTCGAGGATCCGGTCGGCGAGGTCGAATATCCGGTTGTCGTGGGTGACGATGATGACCGCCCGATCAGGCTGGATGGCGACTTCGCGAAGCAGGTCCATGACCCGCCGTCCCGACGAAGCGTCGAGCGCGGCGGTCGGCTCGTCGCAGACGATCAGCCTGGGATCGTGGACCAGGGCCCTGGCGATGGCGACCCGCTGCTGCTGCCCGCCCGACATCTGCCTCGGCAGGCGCTCGGCGAGCTGGCCGATGTTGAGCTTTTCCAAGGTCGAGAGCGCCCGGTCCACCGCTTCCGCCCGCTTCATCCCCGCCGCGACGAGCGGAACGCTGGCGTTCTCCGCCGCCGTCAGGGTCGGGATGAGATTGTACTGCTGGAAGATGAAGCCGATGTTCGACAGCCGGAAGAGAACCAGGGCGTTCCGGCTCAGATCGTATATCTCGTTCCCGAAGACCCGGACGCTGCCCTGCGTCGGATAAAGGATGCCGGCGATGATCGAGATGAGCGTCGTCTTCCCCGATCCGCTCTCGCCGACGAGATAGGTGAGCTCGCCGGGAAAGACATCGATGTCGATCCCGTGCAGTGCGCGCACGCGGGTTTCGCCGGAGCCGAAATCCTTGACGATGCCGCGGACCGATATGGCGGGATCGCGCATCAGCGGAACACTTCCGCGGGCTCCGTCCGCAGCACCTTCACCAGCGCGAGGAAGCCGGTGCCGAACACCATCAGAAGGACGGCGATGCCGACCCCCACCAGCACCTGCCAGGGCACGTAGAAGCCCTTGAAGGTGTCCGAATTGTTGCCGCCGACGACGATGAAGGCCGTCGCCAGGCCGATGCCGATGCCGTAGCCGATGAAGCCGATCCAGCCCGCCTGCAGAGCGACCATGCCGCGGATCTTGGAGTTGGTGACTCCGATCGCCTTCAGCGCCCCGAACTGCTTGATGTTGTCGCGGATGAACAGGCTGAAGGTCAGCCCGACGATCGCCACTCCGACGATGAAGCCGAGCAGCACCGTCAGCCCGAAGTTGATCGGTATGCCGGTGTTCGCCGCGACGTAGTAGATCGAGTCGCTCGCGAACTCGCGCTGGGTGCGCGCCCGAAGCCCCGTCGCCGCCTCGATCCGCCGCGCCGTTGCGGCCGCGTCCTGCCCCTGCGCCGCCCGGGCCAGCACGAACGTCATCCGGTTGCGGGTGCCGGGCACGTAGTTCAGGGCGTTCGAATATTGCGTGTAGAGAAGCACGCCCGAGGTGAAGCTGGGATTGGCGTCGACGACGCCCCGGATCACCGCCCGCCGGTCGTTGAGCTCGATCTCCTGCCCCACCGGATCGGCGTTGGGGAACAGCTTGCGCGATCCCACGTCGTCGATGAACAGGCTGTCCGGCGCGGAAAGATCCCCCGGGCTCCCGCGCAGGATTCGCCGCGGCAGCCCGATCAGGGTCGAATCGTCGAGGCCCACCACCGTCACCTGCTCGAGCTCGCCGCCGGCCGTGCGGACGGTCGCCCCCTGCCTCAGGTTCGGCACGGCCCAGGCGACTCCCGGCACCCCCCGAACGCGGTAGAGATCGGTGGAGGGAAGCGGCTTGGTGCCGTCGATGAACTCGGCGCGGCTGTCCATCACCCACAAATCGGCGTCGGTGACGTCCCAGATCGCGGCCGAGGCGCGCAGCATGAGGTTGACGAACAAGGTCGATTGCTGGGCGATCAGCAGCGTCGAAAAGGCGATGCCGAAGATCAGGCCGTAATATTTGACCTTGTCTCCGGTCAGCATCCTGAGTGCTATCCAGCCCAAGAACGAGGCTCCCCGCGAGCTATTGACGCTTACTGACCAACGGGTCATTAAAAGACTATCGCGAAGGAGGCAAGTTCGTTTTGGACGACCACTCACCCAGGCGGCGAAGGCGCAAGGCGGCACGGCCCGCGGAGATCGTCGAGGCGGCGCGCAAGTGCTTCGTGCTGAACGGTTTCGCCGCTACCCGCATCGAGGATGTCGCCCGGCAGGCGGGAGTGTCGAAAGGCACCGTCTATCTCTATTTCGAGACGAAGGAGGCGCTGTTCGACGCGGTGATGCGGGCGAACGTGCTGCCGGTGATCGATTCCCTCATCGCCGCGATTCGCGCCGACGAGTCGACGCCGGCGCCGCGGCAGCTCGAATTCATCGCCCGCACCATGTACCGCGAGATCGTGGAGACCGATCGCCGCCTCCTCCTCCACCTCGTCATCGCGGAAGGGCCCCGTTTCCCCTGGCTGACCGAATTCTATTATCGCGAGATATTGTCCAAGGGCCGCGAGGCCGTGCGGGCGGTCATCGAGCGGGGCCAGGCGCGCGGCGAGCTCAGCGGCAATGGCCTCGAGCGGCATCCGGAGGTGCTGATGGCGCCGACCATCGTCGCGGCCCTCTTCTCACTGCTCTTCGCCCGCCACGCGCCGGTCGACCTGGAAGATTATATCGAGACGCACCTGGCCATGGGCCTGCGCGCGCTGGAGGCCGCGCCGGCGCCGCCGCCCGATCCGCTCAGCGGAGCTTGATCTCGGCCAGGTTCAGCCGTCGCGCCTCGCGCTCGTAATGGGTGGCGAGCTGCTGGAGGCCGCGGCGCGCATGCTCGTTCTCCGCGGCGATCGCGGCGGCACGGCATTTTTCAGCCTGCTGGTGGAAGAAGCGTACGTCGTCCATGGTGCCGGGGAAAGCCTCAGACCCGGCAAGGTTCCCGCTCGTCGCGGCGGGACCTCAATCGGCGGATCTTCGGCGCCCTTTTTCCCGCCCCGCCGCCTTCGTGTAGAGCCGGGCCGCCCAGGCGCAGGTCGCCGAGGCGCAGTCGGTCATCGCCACCCGCAGCGTATGCGTGCCGGCCGCCGCCGGAGCCGCCTCGAGCTTCGGCATCTCGGCGAGCGGACGCGGATCGCCGATCCGGACTCCGGAAGGATCGAGCAGCTCCACGTCGCCGGCTCCGCAGGCCGGTTCGCAAACCACCACGAAGCGGTAGGCCGAGGCGGCCGTCAGCGGATATTCGAGCCGCGCCTCGGCGCCGTTCGCCAGCGCTCCGGGCCGCAGCGGCCCGACGGGGACCCAACCCTCCTTCTTCTGGATCGCGTCCCATTCGGTGAGGATCCGGTTGACCCATGTCGCCGGCTTCGTCTGCGCGACGGCGCCCGCCGGCGCCAGCCCCGCCGCCAGGACCGCGAGCGCAAGGCTCGATCTACGCATACCCATCTCCTTGAAAGCGCGCTGTCTCCAGCCTGAGCCGCCCCCTGTCAACGCCGGAGCGGGGCCAGCGATAGCCGATCAGCTCGTAAAGCTCGCTGACCGGCCCCGCCGACGTAACGGTGTCGGTAAGGTAGCCGAGTTTCGGATAGGCCTTGAGGCAGACGCAGTCGCTCTGGTTGCCGCCGAGCACGATCAGGCTGTCGCCGAGATCCTCGGCCAGGAAGCCGACATGGCCGGTGACCACCGGTTCGCCGGGCGACTTGCGGCCCCGTGCCCATACCGCCACGGCCCCGAGACGCGGCCGTTCGATCGGCTCCCCCCATTCGGCCCATGTTCGGGCCCAGCCCGAATCGGTGCCCCCGAACCCGGCGCGGGCCAGGCACCAGTTGACGAAGGCGGAGCACCAGGGCGTCGAATCCCGCTCCGCTTCCCCTTCTTCCAGATCGTTGCAGGTGGCGAGATATTCGAGGATCCGCGGATGATCCTCCGGCCCGCCCTCGGCGACGCGGGTGGCCATTTCCTGAAGCGCGATCTGATACCAGGGCGGCGGGGTGGACATGGAGCCAAGGTAGGCGCCGCGCTCCGGCAGAAGAAGGGCGGATGCGAAAAGGGCCGGAGCTTTCGCCCCGGCCCCCTTTCGTCCTGCCGGATCGAAGCGCCGCCTCGATCCGATCCTCAGACCGCTGCGACCTCGGCCACGTCGACCTTGAGGCCGGGGCCCATGGTCGAGCTCAGGGCGACCTTCTTGACATATTTGCCCTTGGCGCCCGTCGGCTTCGCCTTGACGATGGCGTCGACGAAGGCCTGGAAGTTGCGCTTCAGGTCCTCGGCCGGGAAGCTCGCCTTGCCGATTCCCGAATGGATGATCCCGGCCTTCTCGACCCGGAACTCCACCTGCCCGCCCTTGGCCGCCTTGACGGCCTCGGTGACGTTGGGAGTGACCGTGCCGAGCTTCGGGTTCGGCATCAGGCCCTTGGGGCCCAGCACCTTGCCGAGGCGGCCGACGATGCCCATCATGTCGGGAGTGGCGATGACTCGGTCGAAGTCGATCGTTCCGCCCTGGATGGTCTCCATCAGATCCTCGGCCCCGACCACGTCGGCGCCCGCCGCGGTCGCTTCCTCGGCCTTGGCGCCGCGGGCGAACACCGCGACCCGGACGTCCTTGCCGGTGCCGGCGGGGAGGGTCACGACGCCGCGAACCATCTGGTCCGCATGCCTGGGATCGACGCCGAGGTTGAGCGCGATCTCGATCGTCTCGTCGAACTTCGAGCGGGCGTTGGCCTTCAGGGTCTCGATCGCCTCGTCGACTCCGTAGAGCCGGGTGCGGTCGACCGCCTGGTCGATCGCCTTCTGGTTCTTGCTGATCTTCGCCATCGCCTCAGCTCCCCGTCACTTCGAGGCCCATCGCGCGGGCCGAGCCTTCGATGATCCGCGACGCGGCCTCGATGTCGTTGGCGTTGAGATCCTTCATCTTCATCTCGGCGATCTCGCGCAGCTGGGCGCGGGTGACCCGGCCCGCCGACTGCTTGCCCGGCTCCTTGGAGCCCGACTTGAGCCCCGCCGCCTTCTTCAGAAGGAAGGTCGCCGGCGGAGTCTTGGTCTCGAAGGCGAAGCTCCGGTCGGCGAAGACGGTGATGACGGTGGGGATGGGCATGCCCTTCTCCAGCTCGGTCGTCGCCGCGTTGAACGCCTTGCAGAACTCCATGATGTTAACGCCCCTCTGCCCGAGGGCGGGCCCGATCGGCGGCGAGGGATTGGCGGCGCCCGCGGGCACCTGGAGCTTGATATAGCCCGTAATCTTCTTAGCCATGTGTCTCACTCTGTTAATCGGCTGAAAGCGGTACTTTCAGCCGGTTGCAAGTTTAGCGGTACGTGCGAGCCGCCGAGGCGTCTCTCCCGCAAATTCCATTGCTGTAGCGCTGGAAGGGCGGGCCCTTAGCGCAATCGCGCGCGGAGCGCAAATACGCGCAGCGGCGAGCCTTCCCTTTCCTGTCCGTCAGCGCGCCGCCCGTGGCCCCCGGGCCTTCTCAGGAGAAGCTGGGCAGCAGTCCGGACGAACAGGCGATGGCGGCGGCGAGGTGCAGACATGCGAGCGCGATGAGAGGGTTATAGGATCGTTGAGCGCGGCTCCAGCCGATGAGCGCGCCGTAAAGCGGGAACTGCAGCAGGGCCATCCCGCCCGCCAACGGCCCGATCGAGCCTTCCACGAGGGTCAGGAGCATCGGCAACGGAAACAAGGCTCGGGCGGCGGCGTAATCCCCATGTCCGGCGCCTGCCGACAGGACCGCGGCGCCCAGGGCCGGAAGCGCGAACAGCATCCCAAGGCACGCGCCCTTCGCTACCTGATAGGGTGCGCTTCCCGAACCTTTTCGCGGCATCGCCATCGCGGAATGCTAAACAGGCCCCGGGGTGGGGGCAATGGGGGTGGAATCCCGGCTCAGGCTTTTGGTGGCGGCTACGTGCCTGCCACCGTAAGCTCGATGCCAGGGACACGCCGGCCCTCGGGTGCCTGGCCCGCCCGGCAACCTTCCGCTGCCGGCTCGAGCGACGCAAGCTTCGGTTCGCACAAAGGGCACCAAGGGCACCGAGGCACGAAGGGGGCCGGGACGCGCCCTGATGCCGGTAGCAGGCGCCGCCCTGCCTCATCCCGCCCGGCGCTCCGAGGCGAGGTCACCAGAAGTGACCGCGAGGAGAATTGGCTACGGACCGGCCTCTCCCGGACGCAGTTTGACCGCAGATGCAAATGCGTGGAAGCAGCGGCGTCGGCCGCTGCCGTTCTCGTCATGTGGGCGAGATGCGATCAGCGGTTCGGGCAGGGCCTGGCTCTCGGCGCGTCGTCGCAGCGGGCGCAGGGCTCGCGCCAGACCACCCACTCGCGGGTGACCGCCCCGCACGCCCAATATTCATAGTCCGCCCGGGCGTCGCAGCAGCGGCAGTTCCAGGTTTTGGTGCCAGTGCGCCTTGCGTTACAGCCCATCGGTTCCTCGTGTCGCTCCTTACGGCTTGGTGCCTTAGCACTTCTCTGGTGGTGAGGGGGGGAAGAAGCACGGGTGAGTTCACGCGAAGAACGCGAAGCCGCGAAGAAGAGGCAGACGGCGACGGCGGCGAAAGCGCGAGAGCGGCGGTTTTTTGGTCATGACCTGCCGTCGATCAGTGTTCAGTCGCCCGGCTCATTTTAGACTAGCGCTGTGCGCCCGAGCGGATGCAGGATTGGGTTCACACCAAGCCCACGAATGCACGAAGGGTCCGAAACGGTACCCTGGCGGCCGGTAGAGCGCTGTCCTGCCTGATCTCGCTCTTCGCTTCGAAGCCCGATTACTGGAAGTGGTGCCCATCCTAGTTTTGGCGAGTGACCACACGAATGACGAAACCGCTGGGGCGGAACACGGCTCAGTCCGTCATGGGAGTGACTCCCATGACGTCAGTCGTCGCCCGCGGCGCCGCTGGCCGGCTTTCGCGCTCTTCGCGCTGCTTCGGCGACCGCTTTGCGGTCGGCGGGGCTGCGCTCGGGCGCTTAAGCTTACTTGACCAGTTCGACCTGCTCGAACTCGAGCTCGACCGGGGTTGCCCGGCCGAAGATGGAGACTCCGACCTTGACCCGGCCGCGGTCGAAATCGAGCTCCTCGACGACTCCGTTGAAGCTCGCGAAGGGGCCGTCGAGGACCTTGACCTGGTCGCCGATCTCATAGTCGACGCTGATCTTGGTCTTGGGCGCGGCGGCGGCGGCCTCGTCCTTGGTGTTGAGGATGCGGGCCGCTTCGGCGTCGGTGATGGGCTGCGGCTTGCCGGAGGAGCCGAGGAAGCCGGTGACCTTGGGCGTGTTCTTGACGAGGTGGTAGACGTCGTCGTTCATGGCGAGCTTGGCGAGGACGTAGCCGGGGAAGAACTTGCGGTCGCTGGTCACCTTCTTGCCGCGGCGGACCTCGGTCACCTTTTCGGTGGGCACCTCGACCGCCTCGACCAACTGGGCGAGGCCGAGCCGGTTGGCCTCGGACTGGATGGCGTCGCGGACCTTGTTCTCGAAGCCCGAATAAGCGTGGATGATGTACCAGCGGGACATTTGGATCTACCTTGGTGAGGCGTTGCGGCCGGGCGGCTAGCTGAGCAGGCCGAGCAGGCTGCTGACGATTGCGGCGAAGGCGCTGTCCACTCCGAAGAAGAAGATTCCGAGCAGGGTCGTCATGATGAGGACCATGATGCCGGTGGTCACCGTCTCCTTGCGGGTCGGCCAGGAGACCTTGCCGGTCTCGACCTTGACCTGGCGGAGGAAATCGCCCGGATTGACTCTTGCCACTGTCGCTCGTGTCCTTCTCGATCAGCGCCTCTCGGGCAGCCGCTCTCGACCGGGGGGCCGGTCAGCCGAGCTTTGCCGATGAATGCGAGGCTCGCGAGATAGCGAGGGCGACGAGCGATGGCAAGGGCGCGGAGCGGTCGAGCGGCGGTCGAAGGGCCCCTCGCTTCGTCTTGCGAAGGACGGGCAGTGCGGCTATCTGCGCCGTGGCCTTAGGAGTGTAGCTCAGTTTGGTTAGAGCATCGGTCTCCAAAACCGAGGGTCGTGGGTTCGAATCCCTCCACTCCTGCCAGGCCGAAGCGAGGCGGCCAGCCTGAGCCGGACGCTGGTCGGCCAAGCCGACGCGGAGCCGCCGGCCGGCGCGCGAAGCGCGACTGACGGCGCGGGACTCAGTCCCGTGGCGGCTCTTCGTCTCCGAAAAGGGCGGCGCCTTCTACCCCTCCACCACCCTTCGGGCGGTCCCCCTCCCCGGGCAAGCTCGGGGAGGATCTAGGCCGCGATGTCGTAGGGCTGGATCTCGCCGGTGAGGTAGAGGCTGCGCGCCTTTGCCCTCGACAGCTTGCCGGAACTCGTGCGCGGCAAGGTCCGCGGCGGGACCAGCTCGATGACGCAGTTCATTCCCGTGATCGCGCGGACCCGCTCCCGGATGATGTCGCGAAGACGGGCGCGCTCCTCGGCGTCCGAGGTGCGGCACTGGACGAGGACGGCGGGAGTCTCCTCGCCGCCCGGAGTGGTGATCGAGAATGCGGCGATGTCTCCGGCCTTGAAGCCCGGAAGCTGCTCCACCGCCCATTCGATGTCCTGGGGCCAGTGGTTCTTGCCGTTGATGATGATCATGTCCTTGGCGCGGCCGACGATGTAGAGATAGCCGTCGCTGAGGTAGCCCATGTCGCCCGTGTCGAGCCAGCCGTCGGGATCGAGGCAGGCGGCGGTCGCCTCCTCGTCTCGGAAATAGCCGACCATGACGGACGGGCCGCGGCAATGGACCTTGCCGATCTCGCGGTTGCCGAGCGTGCCGCCGTCCTCGTCGCGGATCTCGATCTCCATGTCGCGCGCCGGCTTCCCGCAATTGACGATCGCGCGGTAGCGCTGCGGCCGGTCGCGGTGCATCTTGCCGTCGCCCGAAAGCGTCGTCTCCTCGACCAGCTCGACGACGATGCCCTCGCCCGGAGGCATGATCGTCACCGCCAGGGTCGCCTCGGCGAGGCCGTAGCTGGGGCAGAAGCTCTTGGCGCTGAAGCCCGCCGGCGCGAAGGCGTCGACGAAGGCCTGCATCACGTCGGGGCGGATCATGTCGGCGCCGTTGCCGGCGATCCGCCAGCGCGAAAGGTCGAACCGCTCGGCGACGTTGGTCAGACTCGAGACGCGGCGGGCGCAGATGTCGTAGCCGAAGGTCGGCGAATAGCTTCCGGTCGTGCCTTCGTTGCGGGTGATCAGGTCCAGCCAGGCGAGCGGGCGCCGGGCGAAGTCCTCGGTCTTCAAGTAATCGGTCGAGATCTGGTTCGCCATCGGCGAAAGCAGGCAGCCGACCAGCCCCATGTCGTGATACCAGGGCAGCCAGGAGATGCAGCGATCGGTCTCGATCACCTCCATTCCGTGGCTGTGCGCGGCGAGGTTGTTGAGGAGGCCGCGGTGGGTGACCGCCACACCGTGCGGGAAGCGGGTCGAGCCGCTCGAATATTGGAGGTAGCAGATGTCGTCCGGCGCCGCCCTCGGAAGCTTGGCCTCCGGCGCCTCGAAGCCGGCGAAGCTTTCCCAGGAAAGGCCGGCGACTCCCGCCGCCTCGGCCGCGGCGCCGGTCATGGCGCCGAGTTCGCCGGGGTAGAAGAGATGGGTCGGGGCGGCGCTCGCGAGCTGCACCTTGAGCTGGTCGATATAGGAATCGCGGCCGCCGAAGGAGGTGGGCAGCGGCAACGGCACCGGCCAGGCGCCCGCATAAACGGCGCCGAAGAAGAGGGCGGCGAATTCGGGACTGGTTTCGGCGACGATCGCGATCCGGTCCTTCGGCTTCACCCCCGCGGCGATCAGGCGATAGGCGGCGGCGAGCGCGTCCCGGCGCAGCTCGCCATAGGGATACGCCCGCACCAGCACTCCGCGCGGATCGTGGAAGTTCAGGCCACGCGCACCCTGCGCCGCATAATCGAGCGCCTCTCCAAGCGTCTCGAAATCGGCGAAGCGGCGCGGCAGATCGTCCGCGGTCGGCGTCGGGACCAAAGTCTCGGGCACGGGTGTGGCGGATCCTCTCCGGTGGTTACGCACGGAACCCTCCTCCGGGACGGAAGAGGTACGCGTTTATAATCGGGACCGACTGTGGCACAATCATGGCGCGTGAGATCCGGACCCGACAAAAGCCCCCGCCCGCCCCTCGATCCAGAGGGGCTCGAGCGGCTCGGCCTCTTCTATGCCGGCCGCTATGCGACCACGCGCTCCAAGCTCGCCGCCTATCTTCGCCGCAAGCTGAAGGAGCGGGGCTGGAGCGGGGAAGGCGAGCCGCCCGTGGACCGGCTGGTCGAGCGCTTCGCGGATCTCGGCTATGTCGACGACCGCGGCTTCGCTTCCGCCCGGGCGGCCTCGCTGCTCCGGCGCGGCTATGGCGAGCGGCGAGTGCGCGACGCGCTCAAGAGCGCCGGGATCGCGGAGGAGGACGCCGCCGGGGCCCGCGACATCTCCGCCGAGGAGGCGCTTGCGGCCGCCCACCGTTTCGCTCGCCGCCGCCGGCTCGGACCCTATGCGGCAGGCGTCCCCGACCGGGCCGCCCGGGACAAGGCGGCGGCGGCGATGCTTCGGGCGGGGCACCGGATGGAGCAGGTCCGGCAGGTGCTCGGCGCCTCCCCAGAAGACCTGCCCGAGCCCGACGTCCCATAAAAACAGTCGTAAACGGTTCACAAATCCGCAGAAGCCGTGATAGTCACCGCCGTTCATGTGGTGGATCGGCCGTTAATGACGTCGCGGCGGGACGTGACAGCTGGAAGCGACGGGCCGGACACCGACGGCGCGGCCGATGCCCCGCGCCCGGAGGAGGAGATCCTCCTCAAGGTCACCGGCACCATGAAATGGTTCGACGCCACCCGCGGCTTCGGCTTCCTCGTCAGCGATGATGCGAAGGGCGACATCCTCGTCCATTTCAGCGTCCTCAAGGAGCATGACCGGCGCAGCCTTCCGGAAGGCGCGGTCGTCGAGTGCCTGGTCGCCGAGCAGGAACGCGGCCTCCAGGCCCGGCGGGTCCTGTCGATCGACCTCAGCCAGGCCGTCATGCCCGAGCCGCAACGCCCCTCGGGCGGGAGCGCCGTGGAACGGGTCGATCCCTCGGCACTGCTCGACGAGGCCGGCGAGTTCGAGCTCGTCCGGGTCAAATGGTTCAACCGGCTCAAAGGCTACGGCTTCCTCGTTCGCGAGGAACAGGACGATCAGGATATCTTCGTCCACATGGAGACGGTCCGCCGCGGCGGCCTCGCCGACCTCACCCCCGACCAGCCGCTGCGCGCCCGAATCGCGGCGGGCCGAAAAGGCCCGCTCGCGGTCGAGGTGGAGCCGAATTAGGAACTCCCCTCCCTGAAAGGGAGGGGTCGGGGGTGGGTAGGCGCGAAGCGCGTTCCGGCCGGCCTATCCGGATTTTGGGTCCCGCCGACGCTCCGATACCATGTCGCGCATGCCCGGATGCCGAGTCCCACGCCGCCTCACCGCTCGAGCCCGCGCCCTGCGCACCCATGCGACGGAGCAGGAGCGCATCTTGTGGCGCATTCTTTCCCGCTACCGCCCGAAATTCACGCGCCAACTGGCCATCGAGCCGTACGTCGCCGACCTCGCCTGCCGGCAGGCGAGGCTGGTCGTCGAGATCGACGGAAGCCAACACATCGGTTCGGCCCGCGACGAAGCCCGGACCGGTCATCTCGAAGCGCAAGGCTGGACCGTTCTGCGCTTCTGGAACAGCGAGGTGAACGCAAATCCGGATGGCGTAGCGGAAGCAATCCTGCAGAAAGCCGCCGAATGCCTCGGCGGCACCCACCCCCGGCCCCTCCCTTCCAGGGAGGGGAGAAAAAGGCGCCCGCGCTTCGATTGAGCCCCCTCCCTGGAAGGGAGGGGTTGGGGGTGGGTAGGCGAGCGCAGCGAGACTTCCCGGCGTCGGAGTTTCGGCCGCCTTCGGCGGACCCACCCCCGGCCCCTCCCTTCCAGGGAGGGGGGCATCGCTTCGACGCTCACCCGGGGGTGAGCGCCGCGTCGCGGAGGCCGCGCCATATCCGCATCGCCTGCACCGTCTCCGGCACGTCGTGGACTCGGAGGAGCTGGGCGCCCTGCTCCACCGCCTTGAGCGCGAGCGCGAGCGAGCCGGGGAGCCGCTCACCGGCCGGCGCCTCGCCGGACAGGGCGCCGATCATCCGCTTCCGGCTCGCCCCGATCATGATCGGGCAGCCGAGGCCGTGGAGCAGCGCAAGGCCGTTGATCAGGTCGAGATTGTGCTGGACCGTCTTGCCGAAGCCGATGCCGGGATCGACGACGATCCGGGCGCGCTCGATCCCGGCCGCCTCGGCCGCCTGGATCCGCTCTTCGAGCCAGTCGTAGACGGCGAACAGCACCGGCCTGTCGTAGGACGGCGCCTGCTGCATCGTCTCGGGCCGCCCCAGATGGTGCATCAAAACGACCGGGCACCCCGCGCGGGCGACCAGCTCGGGGGCGCGGTCGTCGAAGGTCAGCCCCGAGACGTCGTTGACCATCGCCGCCCCGGCGCTCAGCGCGGCCCCCATCACCGCCGCCTTTCGAGTGTCGATCGACACGGCCGTGCCGCCGGCCGCCAGGCGGGTGACGGCCGGGAGCACCCGCTCAACCTCGTCGCCCTCCCAGACCGGCCTGGAGCCGGGCCGGGTGGATTCGCCGCCGACGTCGACGATCGCCGCTCCGGCTTCCGCCATGGCGAAGCCGGCCTGGGCCGCCGAGTCCGGGTCGTCGAAGCGGCCGCCGTCCGAAAAGCTGTCGGGGGTGACGTTCAGGATCCCCACCACCTGCGGCTGATCGAGCCGCACGATCCGTTCGCGCAGCCGCAGGGGCGCGCGAGGGGAAGTGAGGTTGCGCCAGGCCCGGCCCGCGTCGCTTCCAAGCTCCGCGACCGCCGCCTCCGCCCGCTCGAGCGGGATGAGCTCCGAACCGGCGCGTCTCGCGCCGTCCAGGCTCACCCGCTCGACGGCGGAGAACCAGAGCATTCCTCCCGCGAGCCGAGCCACCTTGCCGTCATGGCCGAAGGGCGCGTCGACGAAGCCGGTGGGCCGAAGGTAATGGCGAAGGGTCATGGCCATGCGGCTAGCGCAAAAAACGGCCGACAGGAATCCCGAAGCGCGGAGACGAGGCATCGATCGAGCGCGTCGGCAGCTCGTCATCCCGGCGAAAGCCGGGACCTCGCGACGGAAGTCTCGGCGGGTCTCCACGAGATCCCGGCTTTCGCCGGGATGACGGTGGCGTCTCGACGAGGTCCCGGCTTTCGGGTTCCCATCAAAGTACCACTTTGATGGGGTCCCTCCCGGGATGACGGGAGAGGGCGGGGAGCGAACGGCGGGGGAAGGGTGACGACCGCCACTTATCGAAGGTCAGTAGGGTAACTGGGTCTCCGAGGCCCGGGCCACCATGTGGGGCATGGTATTGGTCCAGGCCCATCACCACTCAAAGGGGCTCCCGCGCGTCTCCCGTGGTCAAAGGCGTGCGGGCGTTGAGCATGAAGGGACGGTCGTCACGGCCAATGTGCCTTTGTTTCGCACGCATGTCGAGTGGCGGAGTGCAACCTTTTTTGCTCTATTTGGGTCAGTCGAGGGTGAGCAGGTAGCGCTGCCGGAGGGTGTCCAGCGGGGCCAGCGCGCCGCCTTCCTCGAAGTGCCAGAAAGCCCATCCGTTACAGGCCGGTGCGCCCTGGGCGAGGGCGCCGATCCGGTGGATGGAGCCGACCTCCACGCCCATCTCCAGCGACGCGTCGGCTCGAACCCGCGCCTGCCAGCGCCGCTTGGAGTCCGTCACCATTGTCCCGGGCTGGATCATTCCGATCTCGACCAGGGAGCCGAACGGCACCCGCGGCTGCGAACGTTTCGAAGCCATGGTCTTCATCGCGCTCTCGTCGAGCTCGAGCGTCGAGGCGATTCGTTCCCGGGCGACCCGGACGTAGCGTTTCTCCCGCTCTATGCCGATCCATTGCCGCCCCAGCCTCCGGGCGACGGCGCCGGTCGTGCCGGTGCCGAAGAAGGGGTCGAGCACGACGTCGCCGGGATTGGTGCAGGCGAGCATCACCCGGTAGAGGAGCGATTCCGGCTTCTGGGTGGGATGCGCCTTGGTGCCGCCGTCCTTGACCCGCTCGCCGCCCGAGCAGATCGGAAGAAGCCAGTCCGAGCGCATCTGGAGCTCGTCGTTGAGCGCCTTCATCGCCCGGTAGTTGAAGGTGTAGCGGCTGTCCTCGCTCCGGCTCGCCCAGATCAGGGTCTCGTGCGCGTTGGTGAAGCGGGTGCCGCGAAAGTTCGGCATCGGGTTGGACTTGCGCCAGATGATGTCGTTCAAGATCCAGTAGCCCGCGTCCTGGAGCGCCGCTCCGACCCGGAAGATGTTGTGATAGCTGCCGATCACCCACAGGGTGCCGTTCGGCTTCAGGATCCGCCGAGCCTCCCCGAGCCAGGCGCGGGTGAATTCGTCATAGGCGGCGAAGGTGGCGAACTTGTCCCAATCGTCGTCGACCGCGTCGACGAGCCCGCCTTCCGGCCGGAAGAGATTGCCGCCCAGCTGGAGGTTGTAGGGCGGATCGGCGAAGACCATGTCGACGCTACCGGCGGGCAGTCGGGCCATGGCGGCGATGCAATCGTCCTCGATGATCTGATTGAGCGGCAGATCGGGCCCCGGAGCCGCCGCGGAAACGCGCTTTTCGCCGACACCCAAGCGCACATGTGCAGTCATTCGATACCGCCCCCGGTTCCCAAGACGGACCAGCCTGAGTCAGCCGGACTCGCCGGTCAACAACAACGCGTTAGCGGCGACCCTTGAGAAAGCGGTTAACGTGCCGGGAACGAAACGAGGCTCCGCAACTAATGGAGTCCCCCACCCCCGCCTCGACTCAACATGATGTGGTGTGGCCGAAAGGACTCAGCCGCGCCCCAAGTTTGCGGGGGCGTCCGCGCCCGGGCGGTCAGCCTGGGTCAAGGCCCGGGCGGCTACGATTCGGGCCATGACGCCCCTTCCCTTTCCGAGCCGCCCGATCGGCGCCGTCCTGGCCGGCCTCCTCGCCGCCGCCGCCCCGGCCGATGAACCCGCCCGGATCGACCCGGTCCCGCCGCTCGCAGGCGCGCTCAACCGGGATGCGCGGGAAGCGGCGCGCGGAGCGCGCATCGGCGCCGCCGAGGCGGCAAGGCGCCTTCGGCTGCAGGAGGTGTCGGCGCCATTCGTGTCGAAGCTGCGGACCGAGTTCGCCGAGCGGCTCGCCGGCATCTATCGGGAAAGCGAAGGGGATTACCGGCTCGTCGTGAGGCTCGAGGGCGATCGGCCCGTCCCCGACCGCTGGATCGGCGCGGGCGGCGATCGGATGCGCATCCAGTTTCTCGCCGGCGCGCCCGCGACCCTCGCCGAGGCCCTGGAGACGCTCGCGGCCAACATGCCGGCCATCGGCGCGCGGCTTCCCGGGCTGATGGGCGCCGGGGTCGACGAACGCACCGGCGAGGTCATGCTCGACGTCCATGCGGCCGGCGAGGAGGCGGTGCGGGTGCGGGCGGCCGAGCCCGAGCTCGAGCGATTGCTCGGCCTTCCGGTCCAGCTCCGGATCCTCGATGCGCCGATGACGGACGGCGCCCGGGCCCGCCCCGCCCCGCCGCGCCCGGGAACGGCGCAGTGGGACGGCCATATGCAGCGGCTCGCGCGGGCCGCTCGCT
Source organism: Allosphingosinicella sp. (assembly GCA_036387555.1). Lineage (GTDB taxonomy): Bacteria > Pseudomonadota > Alphaproteobacteria > Sphingomonadales > Sphingomonadaceae > Allosphingosinicella. The sequence continues at coordinate 15,670 of DASVTN010000047.1, forward strand.
ACCCCGGACGCCCCAATCCGCGGATCCTCGCCTTCCATGACGAAGCCAGGCCGCTCATCCGGCGAATGCAGGCCGACCCCGCCTTCGCCGGCTTCCTGTTCAAGAACGGCAACGAACCCCATGCGGTGGTGCTGTTCACGGGCGACGCGGCCGCCCACCTCGCCCGCTACACGAACGACCCGCGCTACTGGCCCAAGTCGGCCGGACTGACCCGCGTTCAGCTGCGAGCGCTGCAGGACAGCTTCGGCAAGCGGCTCCGGCAGCTCGATATCCACTCGACCTTCAGCCAGGACGACGAGGAGAACAACCGGGTCACCTTCGCCATCTCGGAGATGGACAAGTACCGGAAGGCCGTCGCCGACGGCCGGCTGAAGCCGCACCCGCATGTCGCCATCGTCCAGGACAAGGGGCCGATCGCCCGCGCACCGCAGGACGCCGGTCCCGTCAAGCACTTCCCGCAATTCAAGTTCCCCGGCCGGGCGGGGGAAGCGCTGATCACGGGCAGGCTGGAAGTGACGAACGGCTGCCTCACGATCGGAGGATCGCTCATTCTGTGGCCGTCCAACGCCCTGCTGTCGCTCGGGCCGGACGGAGTCCCCATCGTCGGCGGCGGCACCGGCCGGCCGCTCCGGGTCGGCGATCAGGTGCGGATGGGCGGAGGCGGCGCGTGGACCGATTTCCGCGGCGAGGGCCTTCTTCAGCCGCTGCCGGCGGCGTGCGCGGGCGAAGCCCCTGATCCGGACGGATTGCTGATCGCGGGCGAGTTCTAGGCGGCCTCAGAGATCGATCAGCTGCTGCGATCCGACCCGCGAGGCGCCGTCCCTGATCGCGAGATAATGCCGCACCGGGGCGAAGCTTCGGCGGTGGAGGGGCGTCGGCCCGAGCGCGTCGAGGCCGCGAAAATGTTCGGGGGTGCCGTATCCCTTGTTGGTTTCCCAGCCATAGCCGGGATGCTCTTTGGCATAGTCGCTCATGATCCTGTCGCGGGTGACCTTGGCGACGATCGAGGCGGCGGCGATGGAGCGGCATTTCGTGTCGCCGGCGATCACCCAGACCGACGGCCGCTCCCATTTCGGGCAGCGATTGCCGTCGACCATGACCATCGCGGGATCGACGCCCAGCGCATCCACCGCTCGCGTCATCGCCAGCATCCGGGCCCAGTAGATGTTGATCCGGTCGATCTCCTCGACGGTGGCGATGCCGACGCCGACCCGGGCGACCTTGTAGAGCCTGGCGCAGATCGCCTCGCGCGTGGCCGCCGGCAGGGCCTTCGAATCGTCGATCCCGCGCGGGAATTTCTCCCGGTCGAGGATCACCGCCGCGGCGACCACCGGCCCGGCCAGCGGGGCGCAGCCGGCCTCGTCGACTCCGGCGACGGGATCGGGATGGACTCTCTCGAGCTTGAAGCAGGGCCTGGGCATGGGCGGCGAGGCTAAAGGGGTCGGGAGCCAACTACCAGAGGCTACAGGAGAAATTCTGTGGATTACGCTTTCGTCATCCCGGCGAAAGCCGGGACCTCCGGGCGGAAAAGGCTCGGTGGGCCTCCCCGAGATACCGGCTTTCGCCGGGATGACGGCAGGGTCACCAGTCGCTTACCCTCCCGCTCAGGCGATGCGCCAGGGCGGGAAGCGGCGGTATTCGCCGGCGCGGTAGAGGCAGAGGCGGTTTCCCGCCGGATCGCGCAGACGGGCCTCGCGCCAACCCCAGCTCTGGTCCTCCGGTCCAGTCTCGAACGCGACCCCGGCCGCCCGAAGCCGCTCCACCCAGGCGTCGAGCTCTACGCTTTCGAGATAGACGACCGAGTCCCCCGCGCGGCGCCCCTCCTCCACATGGATCGACAGAGTCGCTCCGCCCGGACATTCGAAGCGGGCGTAGCGCCCATGCGAATCGACGATCTGCCGAAGCCCGAGCCGGCGGTAGAATTCGACGGAGGAGTCGTAATCCCGCGCCGGCAAGGTCACCTGGTTGAGGTTCATGCCGCCGATATTCTCGCGGCGGGCCGGCGCGTCTTCGGGATCGAGATCGTCCCACCGGAAGTCGGTGACTCCTTGATGGCCGAGCGGCCCGCAGCCCTGCCCGAAGCCGGGCGCCTCCCGGATCGCGATCCGGACGAACCGCACCGCCTGCTCGAAAGCCTTCTGGACGGTCAGGCCGCCGCCCAGCCCGCAGGCCAGAGCGCTGGCGAGAGTACAGCCGGTGCCGTGCGTGTCGCTCGTCTCGAACCTTTTCCCGCGCAGTTCCCGCCGGGCCCCGGCGGGTGAAATAAGCGCATCGACCACCTCCGCCCCTTCGGCATGCCCGCCCTTGGCGAGGAGGTGGCAGCCATGGGCGAGCACCGCGGCCTCGCCGCCCAGCGCTTCCAGCTCCGGGAGATTGGGCGTGACGACCGAGGCGATCCGCATCAGCCGCCCGAAGGCGGCGATCGTGGCGGCGTCGGCCAGCTCGGAGCCGCTGGTCGCCACCATCACCGGATCGAAGACGATCGGCACCGCCAGCCGCTCCAGCCGTTCGGCGACGGCCTCCGCCGTTTCCGCCGAGCCGATCATCCCGATCTTCACCGCGTCGACGCCGATGTCGGAGACCACCGCGTCGATCTGCGCGATCACCATCGCGGCGGGGACGGGCATCACGCCGGTGACGCCCAGCGTGTTCTGCGCCGTGATGGCGGTGATCGCGGTCGTGGCGAAGCCGCCGAGCATGGTGACCGTCTTGATGTCGGCCTGGATTCCGGCCCCGCCGCCGCTATCGGAGCCTGCGATGATGAGGACGCGTGGCGGCTTCATTTCGGCCCTTTGCGCACGGTAGAGGCCGGAAATCGGTCCAGCTTGCCCGGGGGCCGGATCGGCCGCGGTTCGAAATTGCCGCCGCAATTGGGGCAGACGCCGGCCAGCGGCCCTTCCACGCACTCTACGCAGAAGGTGCATTCGAACGTGCAGATGCGGGCGTCGGCGCTGTGCGGCGGCAGGTCGCGCCCGCAGCGCTCGCAGTCGGGCCTCAGCTCAAGCATGTACGTCGCCCACTGTAACCGTCACCCCGGACTTGATCCGGGGTCCACCTCCTTCGAACATGTGGCTCGCGAGGAAAAAGGTGGATGCCGGATCAAGTCCGGCATGACGGACGTGGGAACGTGTCATGCCGCCTTCACCGCCTCGCAGATGCTGTCGACCACTTCCTCGACCATCGCCTCGTCCTCGCCTTCCGCCATGACCCGGATCAGCGGCTCGGTGCCCGACTTGCGGATGACGAGCCGCCCGACGCCCTTCAGGCGCTGCTCGGCGCAGGCGATGGCCGATTTGACCCCAGCCGTCTCGAGCGGCGCGCCGCCGCCGAAGCGCACGTTCTTGAGGACCTGCGGGAGCGGATCGAACTGGTGGAGAAGCTCGCTTGCAGGCCGGCCGTCCTGGACCAGGCAGGCAAGCACCTGGAGCGCGGCGATGAGTCCGTCCCCGGTCGTCGAATAATCGGACAGGATGATGTGGCCGGACTGCTCTCCGCCGACGTTGAAGCCGCGATCCCGCATCGCTTCGAGCACGTAGCGGTCGCCGACCTGGGTGCGCACCAGCTCGAGGCCGTTGGTGGCGAGGAACCGCTCCAGGCCCAGGTTGGACATCACCGTCGCGACCACCCCGTCCCCTTCCAGCAGGCCGCGCCTGGCGAAGAAGATGGCGATCAGCGCCATCAGCTGGTCGCCGTCGACGATGCGGCCGGCCTCGTCGACGATGATCAGCCGGTCGGCGTCGCCGTCGAGGGCGATGCCGATATGGGCGCCCTCCTCCACCACCCGCGCCTGAAGCGCCGCCGGCGCGGTCGAGCCGCAGCCGTCGTTGATGTTGAGGCCGTTGGGGCTGACTCCCATCGCCACCACGTCCGCGCCCAGCTCCCACAAGGCGGAAGGGGCGACCTGATAGGCGGCACCGTTCGCGCAATCGACGACGATCTTGAGGCCGTCGAGCCGGAGCTCCTCGGGAAAGGTGGCCTTGGCGAAATGGATGTAGCGGCCGCGCGCATCCTCGATCTTGCGCGAGCGGCCGATCAGCGGCGCGTCGACCAGGTTCGGCTTCTCCTCGAGCAGCGCTTCGATTGCGGATTCGTCTTCGTCGGACAGCTTGTAGCCGTCGGGGCCGAACAGCTTGATGCCGTTGTCGGTGTAAGGATTGTGGCTGGCGGAGATCATGACTCCGAGATCGGCGCGCATCGAGCGGGTCAGCATCGCCACCGCGGGCGTCGGCACCGGCCCCACCATGACCACGTCCATCCCGACGCTGGTGAAGCCGGAGATGAGCGCCGTCTCCATCATGTAGCCGGAAAGCCGCGTGTCCTTGCCGATCACCACCCGGTGGCGGTGGTCCCCGCGAAGGAAGTGCGCGCCCGCGGCCTGCCCCACCCTTTGCGCCATCTCGGCCGTCATCGGCAGCTGGTTGGTGCGGCCCCTGATCCCGTCGGTGCCGAAGAATTTGCGAGTCATGGCGGTCCTTGCGTGAATTAGGGGTCGCCATAGCGCGGCCGGGGCCGAAGTGAAAATCCTCCCCTGCATTTGCAGGGGAGGGGGACCAGGCGAAGCCTGGTGGAGGGGCCTGCTGCCGAAGAACCCCTCCACCGCACTTCGTGCGGTCCCCCTCCCCGCGAAATTGCGGGGAGGATCTCGTCGCGCTTCCCCCTCCCCCACTCGGCCGCTACACCTCGTCGAATGTCCCAGGCCACCCGCATCCTCGCCGCACTCGCCGCCGGGCTCCTGCTCGGCATATTCACCGCCGGCTTCGACTGGGCGCCGCGCGCCGCCGAGCTCGTCGAGCCGGTCGGCCAGATCTGGCTTCGAGGGCTCACAATGACGATCGTGCCCCTGGTGGTGGCGCTGCTCGTCACCGGAATCGCCGAAAGCGCCGCCGCGGCGCGCGGAAGCCGGGTCGCGGGCCGCTCGTTCGTGCTGATGGTCGTCATCCTCTGGCTCTCCGCCATCTTCGGCGGATTGTTCGTGCCGCTGCTTCTGAACCTGTTCCCGATGGGCGCCGAGGCGGCCGGCGCGCTCAGCTCCGCCCTCACCACCGCCAAGCCGGTGGAGGCAGTCCCGGGCTTCGGCGATTTCCTGAGGTCGATCGTTCCGGCCAACCCGGTCGCGGCCGCGGCCTCGGACCAGATCCTTCCGCTCGTCGTCTTCGCGACCGTGTTCGCCTTCGCCCTGACCCGGATCCCCGCCGACGGGCGCGCCCGGGTGGTGGACCTCTTCAGGGCGATCGCGGAGGCGATGATCGTCATCGTCAACTGGCTGCTCTGGCTCGGGCCGATCGGAGTCTTCGCCCTCGCCTACGTGGTCGGCGTCCGCGCCGGCGACGACGCCTTCGCCGCGTTGCTCCACTATGTCGCGATCGTCTCCTCGGTCGGGATCGTCATCCTGGCGCTCGCTTATCCGCTGGCGATGCTGGGCGGACGCCTCTCGCTGCGCCGCTTCGCCCGGGACGTGGCGCCGGCCCAGGCGGTCGGCTTCAGCACCCAGTCGTCGCTTGCGAGCCTCCCTGCGATGCTCAAATCCTCGGAGCGCCTCGGAGTGCCGGTCGCGGCCTCGGGAGTCACCCTTCCCCTCGCCGTCGCGCTGTTCCGGGCGACGGGGCCGGGCATGAACATGGCCGTCGTCCTCTACATCGCTCATTGGTACGGGATGGCGCTGAGCCCGGCGCAGATCGCCATGGGAGTCGTCGTCGCGGCCATCACCACGTTCAGCGCCATCAGCCTTCCGGGCCAGGTGAGCTTCGTCACCAATACGGCGCCCATCGCGCTCGCCATGGGCGTGCCGCTCGAGCCGCTCGCGTTGCTGATCGCGGTTGAGACGGTGCCCGATCTCTTCCGTACCGTCGGCAATGTGACGATGGACGTCGCCGTCACCGCCACCGTCGCCCGCCGAAGCGGCTTCGACGAGGCGGAGATGGGCGAGGAGGATGTGCTGCTCCAGGAAGGCGAGCCAAAAAACGCCGCCTGAGCAACCGAAGCGGGAGGCGGGGGTTGTCGGGCCTGTGACCGATCCCACCGTTCCTCCGCCGCAGCCCGGCAGCCTCAACCGCGCGCTCGAGCGCAACATCGCCGCCCTCGAACGCCGCCGCCGCGACGATGCCGAGCGGGCGTCGCTCGAGGAGCGGGTGGCGGAGGCCATCACCCGCTTCACCGGCTCGATGCTGTTCGTCTACGTCAACCTCGTCATCGTCGGCTTGTGGGTCTCGATCAACCTCGGCTTGATTCCCGGCCTGCCCCGCTTCGATCCGGAGTTCATCATCCTCGCGATGGTGGCCTCGGTCGCCGCCATCTTCCTCTCGACCTTCGTGCTAATCGCCCAGAACCGGATGGCCAAGGCCGCGGACCGGCGCGCCGAGCTCGACCTGCAGATCAGCCTCCTTTCCGAGCATGAGGTGACCCGGATCGTCGCCCTGGTTTCCGCGATCGCCGCAAAGCTGGGCGTTTCCCACGAGGAGGATGTGGAAGAGCTGAAGCGCGACGTCGCCCCGGAAGCGGTGCTGGACGCGATCGATTCGACGGAGCGCAAGCCCAGCGGGGAGTTGGACAAGGGGTAGCGATTTCTCCCTCTCCCGCTTTCCGCGGGAGAGGAGGGGCCCAAGCCGAAGGCTTGGGAGGTGAGGTCTTTTCTGAGTCCGGCGTACAGACCCTCACCTCCCACCGCTTCGCGGTGGGCCCCTCCTCTCCCGTAAAGAACGGGAGAGGTGACAGGAGTTTTACAGCAGGCCTCCCAGCGCCTCCGGCGCGTGAAGCCAGATGACCGCGCCCCACAGCAGCAAGCCGAGCAGCACCGCCGGCCAGGCCTGCCGAAGCCCGCTCCATTTCGCGCGCCCCGCCAGCAGCGCGGCGAACGGCACGAAGGAGGTGCGCTCCATCCACGCCCGCCAGGGCTCGCCGACGACGTTGAGCTTCTTGTGGTCCTGGCCGATCGAGCCGAGCACCGACAGAAGCAGGATGCCGCCGGCGACGATCAGGTTGCGGGGCGAGCCCCACAAGGCGATGTGGACCAGCGCCCACAGAATGAAAGCCGTGTTCATCGGGTGGCGGGTCACCGCGAAGATCCCGGTCGCCGCCCGCGCCGCCTTCGGCTTCGTTCCCGGGTTCGGAAAGGCCGGATTGTTGAAGAACGAGCCGGCGAGCAGGATGCACGCCAGCAGCATCACGCCGCCGGCCGCCGGCCACGCCCAGTCCGGCGCCACCCACCAGGGGAAGCTGTTCCTCACCGCCCGGTAGGAAAGGATCATCCAGCCCAGCGTGACGAACGAAATCGCCGAATAGAGCGCCAGGAACCACTGATCGCCCAGGTTCTGCACCAGCCGGGTCCGGAGCGGGTGCGACATGGCGAGATGGCCGCCGACGAAGGCGAGCGTCGCCAGTGCGAGGCTGACGAGGGCGATCATGCCCGCAGCGCCCGCCGGGCGTGGCGACGGATTGCCGGGCGCAATCCGCCCACGATCATCTGCGCTCGTACGCTTTCGGCAGGTCGCCCTCGGTCGCCGTGCGGTAGCGATCCCTCAGCTTCGTCTGGCGGTTCTCGATCGGCTGCTGAATTCCGTCGATCAGCACGATCTCCGCCGCGCTGCTGTTCTCCAGCGGGTCGCCCGACCAGATGACGACGTCGGCGCGGCGGCCGGGGCGCAGCGATCCGATCTCTCCGCCCATGCCGACCGCTTCCGCCGGCGCGGAAGTGATCGTCGCCAGAGCCTCGCCCCAGCTCAGGCCCGAGGCGCCCGGCACCCGGCCGACCGCCACCATGTTGCCGGCCTGCTGCCGCGCGAGGCGCACCTGCCGGGACTCGTCGTCGTTGATCATCCCGAGCGCGACCGGGATCCCGGCAGCTCTCATCCGGGCGACGTTCGACTGGGTCGCGGCCAGCTGCTCGAAGGTGGAGGGGAGATCGTTGAGGGCGTTTGCGATCACCGGCACCCGCGCGGCGGCGATCCGGTCGGCGATCGTCCAGCCTTCGGTGGCGCCGACCAGGACCAGCCTCAGCCGCGGGAATTCCTTCTTGAGCGCGAGAACCTGGAGGATGTCGCTCGCCCGCTCGACATGGACGAGGAGAAGCTGGCGCCCCTGCAGCACCGGCACCAGCGCCGCGGCGTCGAAGCGGGTGAGAAGGACGTCCTGCGGCCGGTTCGCTCCCGCCGACATCAAGCGGCTGTCCGGCACCTCCTCGAGCGGGAAGTCGCGCTGATCGTTGGCGCGCGGCTCGCGAGCGCCGCCGCCGCCGGAAACCGGGCTGGAAAAGCGGGCGCCGAGGTCGCGCGCTTCCCTAAGCGCGTTGCGGAACAGCACGTGGGCCGCCGCCCGGCTTCCGCCCGCCTCGTCGGCGCCGGTCTCGCCCAGCTCGACGAACTGGAAGGCCCGCGCCCGGGTCACCGGCTCCATGTCGTTGCCGAGGTCGATGACCGCGCCCTGCCCGGCGAAGATGCTCTTGGCGGTGCCCGGAGCGACTATCGCCCGGGTCACTCCGCCCGCGCGGTTCACCTGGATCGGCATGGAACGCGGGTTGATCGCCGGAACGACATCGATCGCGGCGCTGAAGGGCGAGTTGGCGGCGGAGATGTCGTTGGTCGAACCGACGGCGTCGACCTCGACCAGCCCGACCCGGGAGAAGCCGGCGACGAGGCCCGGAGTCACCCATTTGCCGGTCGCGTCGACCCTCTGCGCGCCCGCCGGCACGGCGACGTTGCGGCCCGCCGCGGTAATCCGTCCGTTCTGGATGACGACGGTGCCGCCCTCGATCGGCTCCGACCCGTCGCCCAGGGCGACGGTGCCGCCGGTGATCGCGATGGTCTGCGCGGCGGCGGGGGCGGCGAGGAGCGAGGCACCTAGAAACATGGCTTTGACGAGGCGGATCACAGGGGATCTCCGCCCCTCCCTGGAAGGGAGGGGATAAAGGGGTGGGTTCGACCGGGCCGGCTCGATGCCGGCGAGGGCGAGTTCTGAGGCACCGGCGCCGGAAGCGAGGCTTTGCCTCGCTACCCACCCCCGGCCCCTCCCTTCCAGGCAGGGGAGACCAACGCGCTTCACTTCACATCCCCTTCGCCCGGCTGGCCGAGCTCGAAATCGGTCACCGGGCGACGCCTCGGATCGCTGGAATCGTACATCAGGGCGCCGTCGATCCAGACCCGTTCGGGCCGCGTGTAGACGCTGAACGGATGGCCGTTCCAGATCACCACGTCGGCCATCTTGCCGGCGCGCAGGCTGCCGGTCCGGTCGCCGATCCCGAGCGCCTTGGCCGGATTGAAGCTGAGCCAGGTCCAGGCGACCTCGTCGGACAGGTCGATCCCCATCCGGCGGCCGTTGGCGAGCGCCTTGGCGGCTTCCTGGTTGAGGCGCTGGATCCCGTTGGGATCGTCGGAATGGACGATCGCGCAGGCCCCCGCATTGTGGACGAGCGGGATATTCTCCTGGATCCCGTCATAGGCTTCCATCTTGAAGCCGTACCAGTCGGCCCACATCGCCGAGCAGGCGCCGTGCGCCTTCAGCAGGTCGGCGATCTTGTAGCTTTCGACGGCGTGGTGGAAGGCGGTGACCTTGTAGCCGAACTCCCTGGCCATATCCATGATATTGGCCATCTCGTCGGCGCGGTAGCAATGGTTCTGGACGGTGATCTCGCCCGCCAGGACGCCCCGCAGAGTGTCCATGGCGAGGTCGCGCCCCGGCATCTCGCCGCCGTTGCGCTCGTAGGCGTCCCACTTGCGGCGATATTCCTGCGCCCGTGCCCAGGTCTGGCGCATCAGGGCGATGTTCGCCATCCGGCTGCCCGGCATCTGGTTGCGGCCGCCATAGACGCGCTTCGGGTTCTCGCCGCACGCCATCTTCAGCGAATAAGGCGCTCCGGGAAACTTCATCTGCTGCATCGTGCGGCCGGGCACGTTCTTGAGCGTCACGCCGCGGCCGCCGAACAGGTTCGCGGAGCCGGGAAGGACGTGGAGGCTGGTCACTCCGCCGTTGGCGAGCGCCCGGGTGAAGCCCGGATCCTGCGGCCAGACGCTGTGCTCCGCCCAGACTTCCGGACGCACCGGCCCGGTGATCTCGTTACCGTCCTGATGCGCCTCCACCGACGGGCTGGGATAGTCGCCGAGATGGCTGTGGATGTCGATGATGCCGGGGGTGACCCACTTGCCCGCGGCGTCGATCCTCGTCGCTCCGGCTGGGATCGCCGTGTCCGCACCTCCCACGGCCTGAACCAGTCCGTCCGCGAGCACGATCGTCCCGTTCTCGATCCGTCCGCCCTCGCCGTCGAAGACGGTCGCACCGGTGATCGCGGTCACCGCTCCGGGGTAGCGCTTGTAGGTCGAGGGGAAGGGATCCCTCGAATAGCTTTTCGGCGGAGTCCGGGGCGCCTGTGCGGACGCCGTCTGCGGCTTCTGGTTCTGGGTACAGGCGGAAAGCAGGGCGGCCGAGAGGACGGCCGCACAGGGGAGGAGGCGCATCGAGTTCCTTTTCGTCAGGTCTCTTTGGTTTCGGGCTTGGTTTCGCGGTGCGGGAACATTCCGGCGTCCTGGCCCCGGTCGCCGCCGACCTCCTTGTAGCCGGCGAGTTCGCGGTCGCCGCCTTCGTCGCGGTCCTCCAGCGTATCGAGGTGCATCCAGCGCTTCACGATCGGCGAGACCAGCAGCACCAGCACGGCGGCGCCGATGCTGATGTAGCCGAACAGCTCATAGATATCGAGCAGGCCCTGCTTGGACATCTCGCCGTCATGGCCGCCGGTCGCCTCGCCGATCTTGCCGGCGACGAAATTGCCGACCGCCGTCATGTAGAACCAGGCGCCCATGATCAGCGACGCCAGATAGTGCGGCGCCAGCCGGTTCATCGCCGAAAGCCCGACCGGGGACAGGCAGAGCTCCGCGGTCGTCGCGAACAGGTAATACATGAAGACGAGCAGGACGGGGGTCATCGCCGCCATGCCATAGGCTTCTGCGCCCCAGACCAGCACCAGGTTGGCGAGGCCCATCTGGGCGAGCGCGAGGCCGAACTTGGCCGGCGCGGAGGGCTCGCGCCCGATCCTGCCGAGCCACTGCCACAAAGCGGCGAACAGCGGCGCGAGCAGGATGATGTAGATAGGATTGATCGACTGGAAGATGCCCGCCGGAACTCCGCTGCGGTCGACGAAGCGGTCGGTGAACAGGTTCATCGAACCGCCCGCCTGCTCGAACAGGCCCCAGAACAGGGGATTGAGAGCGATCAGGAACAGGATCGCGAACATCCGCTCGCGCGGTTCCTTGGGCAGCTTGAAGCTTTCGTAGAGGACGTAGCCCAGGAGCGAGACGCCCGAGACGATGAGCAGCCATTGGATGACGTCCTGATACTGGACCAGGGCCCAGATGACCGCGACCGCGCCGAGCCCGATCGCGTAGATGATCATCTCCTTGCTTCGGGCCAGCGCTTTGGGCGCCTCGCCCGCGCCCATCAGAGCGCCCTTGCCGAGCACGAAGACGACGAGGCCGGCGAGCATTCCGATGCCGGCCAGGCCGAAGCCGTAGCCCCAGCCGACCGTCTGGCCGAGATAGGCGACCAGGATCGTTCCGAGCGCCGCGCCGACGTTAATGCCCATGTAGAAGATCGTGTAGGCGCCGTCGCGCCGGAGGTCGGTCAGCTTGTAGAGCTGCCCGACCATCACCGAGATATTGGCCTTGAGGAAGCCCGAGCCGACGATGATGAAGGCCAGCGCCATCCAGAAGACGTTGATGGTCGGATCGTCCTGCCCGCCGACGCCTTCCACCGCCATCAGGCTGTGCCCGGCCGCAAGCAGGATGCCGCCGAACAGCACCGCCCTGCGCTGGCCCAGGTAGCGGTCGGCGAGATAACCGCCGAGCACCGGCGTGATGTAGACGAGGCTGGTATAGGCGCCGTAGATCAGGTTCGATTTGCTGTCCGAGAACAGCCAGTGCTGGGTCAGATAGAAGATCAGGATCGCCCGCATCCCGTAATAGGAGAAGCGCTCCCACATCTCGGCGAAGAAGAGCATGTAGAGGCCCTTGGGATGCCCAAGGAATTCCGGCTTCCGGTTGGCGGCGACCATCGCGCCGATGGCGAGAAAGAAGGCCAGGACCGCGAGGGCGATCGCGGCGATCCAGTCGCCCTCCGCCCAGGTTGAAACAGGCTTGAAACCCATAGCGCTTGCACCTCGGCTCGTAGCTGACCGGCGGAAAAAAAGGCACCCTAGCGGCGAAAACTCATCTGTGAAGCCGATTGTTGCACTACCGCAAGGCTGCTAGCCCCGCGGCGTGATGTTCAACGACCGCTCCACCTTGCTCTCCTACCTGGCGACGCGCCGCTCCTGCCGGCCGCGCGACCTCGTCGAGCCGGGTCCCGAGCCGGAACAGCTGCGGCGGATCCTGGAGATCGCCGCCCGAACGCCGGACCACGGCAAGCTCTTCCCGTGGCGCTTCGTGTACATTGCGAAGGATCGCCGAGCCGCCTTCGCCGAGATGCTCCAGGCCGCCTATCGATCCGGCAAGGCGGAGGCGCCCGCCCGGCTGGAGGTGGAGGCGGTGCAGCGCTTCGCAGTTCAGGCCCCGGAGCTGGTCGTCCTCCTGTCGAGCCCGCTCCACGGCCACAAGATCCCGGTCTTCGAGCAGGAGCTCTCCTGCGGCGCCGTCGCCATGAACCTCCTCCACGCCGCCTCGGCGCTCGGCTTCGGCGGCGGCTGGGTCACCGGCTGGGCGGCCTATTCGCCGCCGGTGCTGGAGGCGCTGGGCGGCCGCCCGCCCGAGCGCATCGCCGGCTTCTTCTTCCTCGGCGCCCGCGGCGCGGAGCTCGAGGAGCGGCCCCGGCCGGTGCTGGAGCAGGTGGTGAGGGAATGGTGAAAAATCCTCCCCGAGCTCGCTCGGGGAGGGGGATCGGGCGAAGCGCGGTGGAGGGGTTCTTCGGACTCAGAAAGGCCCCTCCACCAGACTTCGGCTGGTCCCCCTCCCCACGCCGCGCGCGGGGAGGACAAGCGGCTTGACTGCGGCACTGTGTTAGCTCACTATAGCGCCGTGTCAGAAGAACGCCCAGTCTATCTCCGCCTGCGCGACAACATCGGCGCGATGATCCTCGAAGGCCGGGTCGCCGACGGCGATGCGCTGCCGTCGGTGCGAAGCCTCGCCGCCGAGTTCGGCGCCAACCCGCTCACCGTCGCCAAGGCCTATCAGAGCTTCCAGGACGAGGGGCTGGTTCTGGTGAGGCGGGGCGTGGGCATGTTCGTCGCCTCGGGAGCGACCGAGCGCCTTCGCAAGGCCGGACGCGACGATTTCCTCAACCACCGCTGGCCCGAGATCGCGGCCCAGATCCGCCGCCTCGGCCTCAGCGCCGAAGAGCTGCTCGAGCGGGTCACGGCCTAGCAACCCTTCCGGTGCGTCATTCCGGCGAAGACCGGAACCGCGCCTCCCCCCGTCATCCCGGCGAAAGCCGCGACCTCAGGACGAGAAGTCTCGGCGGGTCTCCCCGAGGTCCCGGCCTTCGCCGGGATGACGGCCCCTCCACACCGGCCCCTGACACAATTGACACCAACTTCCCGCGTTCGCGGCATGGGCTCGACACGCGCCGCCGCCAGAAGGGCGATGCGGCTTCGGTCGGCGGCGTAACGCCCCCTCCGCCTCGCCGGCCGGAGCCGCTCCTGCCAAGTCTCTTTTCGAAGGACGACGACGAACATGCATCCCGCCCGCGCCTTTTTCGCGTCGCTTTCCGTCAGCCTGCTGGTGCTGACCCTGAGCTACCAGGCGACGGCCATCCCGGCGGCCCTCACTGCGCCGGCGCCCAAGCCCGCCAGCGACGCCTGGATGGAGCGAACGGCGGTCAAGAAGGTGAAGAAGGGCGAGGACAAGGACGACATGTCCGAGTTCGTGCCTCTGCTCAGCGCTTCGTAAGCCTGCCCCGCAACCTGCTCCGTCATCCCGGCGAAAGCCGGGACCTCAGCACAAGAAGTCTCCACGGGTCTCGGCGAGATCCCGGCTTTCGCCGGGATGACGGTCAGGCCGCCGCCGTGCGCTCCCGGATCCGCCGCTCCAGGATGGTGAGCGGCATGGCGCCGTCCTTCAGTATCTCGTGGAACTGCTTGAGGTCGAAGCGCCGGCCGAGCGAGCGCTTCGCCTCCTCCCTCGCCCGGCTCCAGGCCATGTGCCCGACCTTGTAGCTGCACGCCTGCCCCGCCTGGGTGCAGTAGCGCTCGACCTCGCGCTGGGAGCGGGGCCGGGCGAAGCCGGTGGTGGCGACGAGATAGTCGGTGGCTTTCTCCCGGCTCCATTTCTTCGAATGAAGGCCCGTGTCGACGACCAGCCGGGCCGCCCGGAACAGGAAGGACTGGAGGTAGCCCGCGCGCTCCAGCGGAGTCGAATAGGCGCCGAGCTCGTCGGCGAGCTGCTCCGCGTACAGCGCCCAGCCTTCCGAATAGGCGCTGAAGCCGCCCACCTTGCGCAGGGTCGGGATCTCGCTCGATTCCTGGGCGAGGCCGATCTGGAGGTGATGGCCCGGGTTGCCTTCGTGATAGGTGAGCGCCGGAAGCGAATATTTCGGCCAGTCGCCCGTGTCCTTGAGGTTGATGAAGTAGATGGCCGGTCTCGAGCCGTCGAGCGAGGCGCGGTTGTAATAGCCGTTGGAGGCGCCGTCCTGGATCTCCGGAGGCACCCGCCGGATCTCCAGCGGCGCCTTGGGCAGGGTGGCGAAGGCGGCCGGAAGCCGGGCGTCGACGTCCCTGGCGCTCTGGTTGAGGCCGGCGATCAGCTCCGCCCGCCCCTCGTCGGTGTTCGGATAGACCTGCGAAGGCATGACGTTGAGCGCCGCCAGCCGCTCGCCGACCGTTCCGCGGCTCATCCCCTGGCTCTTCAGGATCTTGTCCAGCTCTGCGCTGATCTGGGCCACCTGCTGAAGGCCCAGGCGATGGACCTCGGCCGGCGTGAAGCGTGTCGTCGTCGCCTGCTCGAGGGCGACCGCGTAGATCTCGTCGCCGTGCGGCACCCGCCAGATTCCGTCGCCGGCCGGGCTCGCCGCCCGAAGCTCGCGGACCAGGGCAATCTGCCGGTCCAGCGCCGGATAGACCTTGTCCTCGACGATCCTCGAAGCGCGCCGCTCCCAGCGCCCCTCGATCTCCTTCGCCCTGGCGCGCTTCGCCAGCGACTGAACGATGCTGCTCTCGTCCGCTTCCTGCCCTCGAAGCTTCGTCATCTGCCCGAGCGTCAGGTCGAGCGACCAGGCCGGAGCGACATAGCCGCGCGCGGCCTCGATCCGCTGCATCGCGCTGTCCTGGTCGAGCGCGACCGCGAACGCCTCCAGCCTCGACAGATAGGCCTCGGCGTCCTCCTTCGTGTTGATCGTGTGGGCGGTGTTGAGGAAATCGGGCACCGAGAAATAGGCGCCGCCCTGCTGGAAGATCCGATAGGGCCGGATCGCGCTGTCCAGCCCGAAGCGCCGGGGAGCGGCGATCTGCGTCTCCAGCGAATAGGTGACGACCTCCAGGTTGAGCTTCGCCGCCGGCGACAGGCTTGCGCGGTCGACCGCCGCCAGGCTTGCAAGAGCCTCCCTGACCCGGCCGGTCTGCGCCGCCCGCTCCTCCAGCGTGCGCGGGCTCAGCCGGCCCTTGAGCGCGGCGTTCGACTCCCGGTCGAGGCCGAGCTGGGTCGCAAGCTCCGGCGAGCGCTGCACCGCCTGCTGGAAGATGCGCTCGAACAAGGCGTTGAGCCCGGCGTCCCCGGAGCCGGCGCGCGGCTGGGCGAGCGCCGTTGCGGGAAGAGCGGCGGCAAGGGCGGCGACGCCCGACGAAGCGATGAACGTGCGGCGATCCAAGGCGGCCTCCTTAATGCCGGCAAAGCCTTAGGCGCGCCCGGCGGCGGCGCGCAACTCCGCCACCCCTTCACCGCCGGGATTTGCTTTAAAAGCGGCGCAGCCGAAACAAGCCGGGACGGAAGGGTGGAACGGGTCTATACCCATTTCATCGCCGGATCGGCCCTTGTGCTCCGGCGGCTGAGAGACCCCGCGCTCCCGCCTACCGGTTGGAGCCTCGGCATGCCTCGCTACTTTTTCCAGGTTGAAGACGGTGAACCGCCCCGGGAGGCGGAGGCCGTGGAGCTGAAGGATCTCTCCGTCGCCAAGTGCGAGGCCGTGAAGCTGGCGGGCCAGACGATCTGCGCCCAGGCCGACAGCTTCTGGGACAGGGAGGAGTGGAGGCTCACGGCCAGCAACGAGCAGGGCCTCACCCTATTCTGCCTGCATTTCGTGGGTATCGACGCGCCGGCCGCCAATCGCCGACGCGATCCTGAACGGGCTTGCGCCGGGCCGGACTGATCTTCGCGAATGCGCCGCTGGGGCTTCCCTGCCGGCCGCCGGCCTTCCTCACCGGCCCGGCAAGCCGCCGGTCGCGCCGCCCGGGCCGTCGCAGGCCTCAGTTAGGCGTGGCGGGCGAGCCGCGCAGGTCCGCGGGAACTCCGAGGGTGCCGGTCGACTCCTGGGGGTTGCGCAGAAGCATGTCTTCCCGATCGCCGTGGAGGGCCTGCTGCCGCTTGTGCTCGAGGTCCCATTCGGCCGCGGTCTGGCACCGTTTGGAGCTCGCGATCCGGCTCGTCGATCCGCGCTCGACCTTGCAGATCACCCGCTTGTCCGGGTCTTTCTTCGATTTGGAGCCGGAGCCCGCAAGCGCCGGAGACGAAACCGCCACCATCAGCGCGAGCATGGCCGATCGACGAACCAGGCCTCCGGACATTGGATGCTCCCTCTCTTTCGGATGAACCAAATGGGTATGGTCCGGAACGGATTCGAGTCAAGCAGCCGCGCCCGTCGCAGCGCCGTCGCGGGCTCCAGCGGCCCGAATAAGCAATTCCGGAGCATATAGCGGGCCGCCGGCCAGTCCCTCAGGGTCGTGACGCGCGGCCCGTCCGCGGGCGAGAGGGGCAACGAAATGGGGACAGTCACTAGTGACTGTCCC
This sequence comes from Allosphingosinicella sp., assembly GCA_036387555.1. Classification (GTDB taxonomy): domain Bacteria; phylum Pseudomonadota; class Alphaproteobacteria; order Sphingomonadales; family Sphingomonadaceae; genus Allosphingosinicella. The sequence continues at coordinate 32,576 of DASVTN010000047.1, forward strand.
CATCCGAATACTCTCTTTCCGATTACCAGATGCTGACGCGCTGTTCCGGCGGCAGGTACATCTTGTCGCCCGGCTTCACGTTGAACGCCTTGTACCAGGCGTCGACGTTGCGGACGATCCCGTTGACCCGGAATTCGGGCGGGCTGTGCGGATCGGTGAGGAGCCGCTCGCGAAGCGCGCCCTCGCGCGCCTTCGAGCGCCAGCTCTGGCCGTAGGCGATGAAGAAGCGCTGGTCGCCGGTGAGGCCGTTCAGCACCTTGGGCTCGCCATGCTTGGCGACGTAGCGGCGGTAGGCGGCATAGGCCATTTCGAGCCCGCCGAGATCGCCGATATTCTCGCCCATGGTGAGCTTGCCGTTGATCTTCGTCCCCGGGATCGGCTCATAGGCGTCGAACTGCTTGCCGAGCCTCTCGGCGCGCTTGGTGAACTCGGTCCCCGAGCTCGCCGACCACCAGTCGCGGATCCGGCCCGTCGCATCGAACTGCCGGCCCTGATCGTCGAAGCCGTGGCCGATCTCGTGGCCGATGATCGCTCCGATCGAGCCGTAGTTGATCGCCGGATCCGCCTTCGGATCGAAATAGGGCGGCTGGAGGATCGCGGCCGGGAAGGTGATCTGGTTCATCAGCGGGTTGTAATAAGCGTTCACCTCCTGCGGGTTCATGTCCCACAGGGCCCGGTCGACGGGCTTGCCCAGCCTCGAAAGCTGAAGCTCGTGGCCGAACTTCTGGGTCCTGACCACGTTGCCGAGCAGGTCGCCGCGCTTCACCTGAAGGCTCGAATAGTCGATCCACTTGGTGGGGTGCCCGATGCGGGGATCGAAGGCGGCGAGCTTGGCGCGCGCCTGCTCCTTGGTCGCATCGTCCATCCAGCTCGATGCCGCCAGGCGCGATTCCAGGCCCGAGCGGAGGTTCGCGATCAGCTCCGCCATCTGGCGGTTGCTCTCCGCCGGATAATGACGCTCGACATAGACGCGGCCGACCGCCTCGCCGAGCGAGCCGTTGATCATCTGGATGCCGCGCTTCCAGCGCTCGCGCTGCTGGGGAACGCCGCGAAGCGTCTTCGAATAGAAGTCGAAGCTCGCCTGGTCGAACGCCTTGGGCAGATAGGCCGCGTGGCTGCTGACGAAGTGGAAGGCGAGATAGTCCTTCCAGGTCGAGAGCGGCACCGTCTCCAGCATGTTGCCGGTCTCGGTGATCGCGCTCTTCTCCGCGGCGATCACGGTGGGGACGCTGCCCAGGCCCGCCGCCTCGAGGAAGACCGGCCATTCCAGCTGCGGAGCCAGCTCGGCGAGCTGGGCGCGGTTCATCGGGTTGTAGATCTGCTTGATGTCGCGCTGGCGCGCCGGCTCCCAATGGACCCTGGCGAGCGCCGTCTCGAGCGCGATGATGCGGTCGGCCTTGGCTTCGGCGTCGGCGATGCCCGCCAGCTGCTGCATCTTGATCACATAGGCGCGATAGGCCTTGCGGATCGTGTCGTACTTCTCGCCCTCGAGCAGATAATAGTCGCGATTGGGAAGGCCGAGGCCGCTCTGGCCGGCGGCGGCGATGTAGCGGGTGGGGTCGGCCGGATCGGGAAGGATGCCGACTCCGATCGGGCTCATCACGCCCGGCTCCGCGAAGGCGCGGATGAGGTCGGTGCGGTTGGAGATCGAGGCGAAGCGGGCGAGATAGGGCTTGAGCGGGGCGGTTCCGGCGGCCTCGATGCCGGCTTCGTCCATCCAGCTGGCATAGTAATCGCCGACCTGCTGGCCGATCTTGCCGGACTTGGCGGGATCCTTCGCCAGATCCTCGACGATCGAGCGCACCTGGCGCTCGGCCTCGTCGGCGAGAAGCACTCCGACCCCGGCGCTGGTGCGGTCGGCGGCGATCTGGGTGGTCTTGTCCCAATTGCCGTTGACGAAGTGCCAGAAGCTGTCGCCCGGCTTCACCGAGCGGTCCATCGCCGTCAGGTCGAGCCCGAAATCGCCGTAGCGCGGCTTGGCGGCGGCGGCCGCGGAGTGGCCCGAATGGCCGCCCTGGGCGAGCGCCGGCGCAGCGGCGCCGCCGAGCAAAAGGGCCGCCGTCAAGGCGAGGCTGAAATTGCGCATGTGTAAATCCCTCCCTGGCCGAGATTCGACCGTCGCCGGAGGCCTACCAAGCTCGGCGGCGAGCCGCAACGTTCTGCGATAAATGCGCAATTGTCATCATCCCGTCATCCCGGCGAAAGCCGGGACCCCGGGCCAAGAAGTCTCCGCGGGTCTCCGCCAGGCCCCGGCTTTCGCCGGGGTGACGGAGACGGCCCGCCCCCGCCATCCGGCCCGCCGCCGCCGCGTCTCGGCGCTGCCTGCTGGACGCAGCGGGCGGCGGTGTCTAAAGGCGCGGGCGGGAAGGGTTTTCGAGTCAATGCCGCCGATCCGCCGCCGCCTCCGGGCCGCCGCCTTCGTCATTTCCGGCCTCGCCGCGGCGGGCGCGCCGGCGCTCGCCCAGAACGAAGCGTCGAACACGATCGGACCGCCGCAGCTCAAGGACTTCACCCTTCCGGGCCAGCGAACCACCCCGCCCGCCTCGACGCCCACGGCTCCGACACCCGCTCCGACGCCTCCGGTCGCAACTCCGAGGCTTCCTCCCGCGACCACGGCCGAACCGGCGCGCGAGCGCCCCACGGCCACCCCCCGGCCGCCCGAGGCGGCCCCTCGCTCCGGCCCGGCGCCCGCCGCGGCCGCTCCGGCACCGGCCGGCTCCGGACCGGCTCCCCAGCCCGCCGCGCCGCCGCCCGCCGATTCAACGCCGATCGAAGCCGCGCCCGCCCCTTCGGCCGGACCGGCGGTTCCCGCCCCCCTCCCAGCGCCGGCGCCAGGCGAGCAAAGCTGGCTCCTGCCCGCCGCCGGCGGCGCCCTCGTCCTGGTCCTCGCCGCCTTCTTCCTGCTGCGCCGCCGCAAGGTGCGCTCGCAGCGGGAGGGAGCGCGCGACGCCGCTCGCGAGGAGATTGGCGGCGCCCTGCTCGCTTCCGCGCGCAGCGAGCCGGAACCGGTCCCCGAGCCGGAGCCGGAGCCCGAGCCGCAAGCCGCCGAGGCGGCCGCGCCGCGTCCCTGGCTGGAGCTCGACATCGAGCCGGAGCGCGCCGCCGCGACCGAGCATGAGGTCTATGTCCGCTACGCGCTCACCTTGACCAACAAGGGCGACGCCGACGCGGCCAACATCCGGATCGACCCGCGCCTGTTCAACGCCGGCGCCGAAGGCGAGATGATGAGCTTCTTCCAGGGCCCGATCCACGAGCAGAGCGGCTCGCCCCATATCGTCATCCCGCCCGGCCGGACGCTCAAGCTGAACGCGCAGGTGGCGATGGCGAACGCCGAGCTGAGGGAGATCGAGCTGGGCGGCCGACGGATCTTCGTGCCGATGGTGGCGATCAACGTCGCCTATGACTGGGCCGGCGGCGGCGCCGGCCGCACCTCCCGCTCCTGGCTGGTCGGCCGCGAGGCGCAGACCCCGACCGAGAAGATGGGCCCCTTCCGCCTCGACCTCGGCCCCCGCATCTACCGCTCGGTCGGCCGCCGGGAAGCCCGGCTGGTGATGGTCTGAGGCTCATTCCGGGCTCGGCCCGGGAGCCATGAACACTGCCCGTCATCCCGGCGAAGGCCGGGCTCCATGAACACCGCCGGCTGAAAGCCCGTACGTCCGGGTTCATCGATTCCGGCCTTCGCCGGAACGACGCCTTAGAGCATCGTGCGCTAAATCCGCACCGCCTCGTCATGCCGGACTTGATCCGGCATCCACCTTACCTGCCGCGAACGGCCAGGAAGAAGGTGGATCCCGGGTCAAGCCCGGGATGACGATGCAAATTTGACGTCCGGCGCTCTAGAGGACGAAGTCGCTCGCGCTCAGCGGCGTCTGGCCCTGCAGGGTCAGAGCGATGACCAGGTCGGCGGCGCCGTCGCCGTCGGTGTCGCCCTCGACGAACCAGGTCCCGTCGCTCTCATAGGCGCGCAACTCGCCCGCCGACCCGGCGCCGGCGCCGCTGAAGGCGTTGGAGCCGATCCAGCTGAACGCCTGGTTGCCCTCTTCGAGGCTGTCGGCGTCGATCCGCTCCAGCTCGATTCGGTCGGTGCCTGGCGTGAAGTCGAGGATCCGATCGACGGAGTCGCCGCCGGATTCGGCGGTCGACTGATAGCGGAAGACGTCCGCGCCGCCGCCGCCGGTCAGCTCGTCCGAGCCGAGGCCGCCGTGGAGGAGATCGCCGCCGCCGCCGCCGGTGAGGCTGTCGTCCGCCTGGCCGCCGAACAGGCGCAGGTTGCCGTCCGTCTCGCCGCTGCCGTCCACCGCCATCGTCTCGTACGGCTGCAGGAGCGCGCCGGACACGGTGAGGGTCGCCCCCTGGCCGACCAGGCCGTCGCCGAGCGTGATGTCGTAGCCGAACTCCGATCCGCCGCGGGCGTAACGCGAATCGGTGACGGAGACCAAGGTGATGTTCTCGATCCCGCTCACCGCCCCTGCGAAGCCGCGCCCCCCGAAGTCGATCGAGTAGTTGCCGCGCAGGAACAATCCGTCATAGCCCTGTCCGCCGGTCACCGTGTCTCCCGCGGCGAAACGGCCGGAATCGAAGAAGAAGATGTCGTTGCCGGCGCCGCCGGTCAGATCGTCGGTGCCTCGGCCGCCGTAGATGAGGAAGCTCGCGTTCGTCTCGGCGGAGCCGTCGAAGCTGAGGTTTTCGCCGGCGAGCAGGGCCGAGCCGTTGATCCTCGCACGAGCGCCCGCTCTGAAAGCGGCGTCGTCCGTGACGATCGCGTAGGAATTGAGCGCCTCTCCGGAAGCCCCGAAGGCGGTGTTGCTCCCGGCGAGAAACGAAATCGCCTCGAGCCCCAGGATGTTTCCGCGAAGGACCAGGCCCCCGGCATAGTCTCCCTGCAGGACGAGCGTGTCGTCGCCCTCGCCGGCGTCGACGAAATCGCCCTCCCCATAGGCGCCGCCGAAATAGAAGATGTCGTGTCCGCCCAGGCCCCTGGCGGAATCCGTGCCGCCCTGGTCCAGGACGAAGATGTCGTCGCCCGGCGTGCCTTCGATGACATTGTCGCCTTCGTCGCCCCTCATCCGGTCGCCCGGGCTGGCCACCCCGTTCACCGTCACCGTCACCGTGGCCGTGTTGCCGCCGGCGAGGGTGTAGGTGAAGGTATCGGAGTCCGTCGTGTTCACGGCGCCGCTGCCGCTCTGGGCGAGACCGTCGAAGCGGCCGTTGGGATCGTAGACGTAGCTGCCGTCCTTGTTGACGGTCAGCTTCGCTCCGGAATCGAGAGTGAAGGTCACTCCGACGTTCGTCGACGATCCCTCCACCGCCGAAATCTCGAGGACCCCGTCGGGGTCGCTGTCGTTGCCGTTGCCATTGTCCGCGAAGAGGCTTCCGGTCGCGGCCGCATTCTCCTGCGCCGAGATATTGTCGTCCTCCGCGAACGCCGGTGTGTCGGAGGCGGTGACGGCGATCGTCGCCGTCCGCACGATGCTCGTGCCCCCGTCCCCGTCGGTGAGCCTGAAGGTGACCTGCCGGTCGCCCGGAACCGGAGCGCCGGAGAAATTGACGTAGCCGATCGCCCGGATCAGAGCCTCGGCGATCGCCGGAGTCGCGTTGGAGTTGAACCGGACGACAAGAGGCGTCGAGCCGTCGGTGCCGCCGCTGACGGTCCCGATCAGGAGCCCCTGGTAATAAAGGTCGCTCTCCTCGACCGCGAAGGCGCCGCTCGCGATCCTGAGCTGGTCGTCGCCGGTGCCGCCGGCGGCGAAGGAGACGATGAGGCGTCCCTGGTCGAGGTCGGCGGAATCCGGGTCGCCGACGGTCGCGCCCGGCGCGATCAAGATGAGCGGCTCGCCCTCGTCGTAGCCGAGGCTCACATCGTTGCCGGCGGCGTCGCCGTTCAGATCCACGTCCGGCGCGATATTGGCCATCTCTCAACTCCATGGGCGGGCGGAGGAGCCGCTTGCCGCCGCAATCACTGGCAGACCGGCCGGCGCCGCGCAACGCGCGAGACGCGGCGGCCGGCGATCGGCCGCTCCTAGAGGAAGAAATCCCCGGCGCTAAGCGGGGTCGGCCCCGCCAGCGTCAGCATGATGACGAAGTCGGCGCTTCCGTTCCCGTCCGTGTCGCCTTCGATGAACCAGCCCGCATTGTTGAGGTTCTCCGCCCTCAGCTCGCCGGCCGTTCCGCTGAACCCGTTCGAGCCGATCCAGGTGAAAGCCTGGTCGCCGCCGGCCTGGCTGTTCGCGTCGATCCGGCTGAGGTCGATCTTGTCGGCGCCCGCCGTGAAGTCGAGGATGTGATCCAGCGAGGCATTATTGGATTCGGCGACGTTCTGGTAGCGGAACACGTCCGCTCCGCCGTTGCCGGCCAGAGTGTCGGCGCCGAGGCCGCCGTGAAGGAGATCGGCCTGGCCGCCGCCCTTCAGAGTGTCCGCGGCCTTGCCTCCGAACAGCCTCAGGCTCCCGTTCGACTCCTGGCCGGCGTCGACGATCATCGTCTCGCTCGCCATCAGCAGCGCGCCCGACACCGTCAGCTGCTGCCCCGCTCCCACGATCGCGTCGGACAGCGTGATGTTGTAGTCGAATTCCGTGCCGCCGCCCCTCGCGTAGCGCTCGTCGGTGGCGGAGGTGAGGGTGAGGTTCTCGATATTGGTGAACAGGCCGGCGTAGCCGGGGGCGTTGAAGTCGATCGTGTAGTTCCCTCGAAGGAACATGCCGTCGTAGCCGGCGCCGCCGTTGACGGTGTCTCCGCTCGCGAACCTCTCCTCGGCGAAGAAGAAGATGTCGTTGCCAAGGCCGCCGAGCAGGCTGTCCTTGCCCTTGCCGCCGTAGACGACGAAGCTCGCATTCGTCTCCGCCGAGCCGTTGAAGGTGAAGTCCTCGTCCGGCTGCAGGGCCGCGCCGTTGATCCGGGCCTGCACGCCCGCCGCGAAATTGACGTCGCTGGTGGTCAGCACATAATCGTGGCGGTTCGTGCCGGGCTCCCCGAAGGCGGTGTTGTCGCCGCCCAGGATCGAGACGTTCTCAATCTCGGTCACGTTGGCCGAGAGAGTGAGGCCGCCGGCATATTCGCCCTGAAGCACGAGCGTGTCCGTGTCGGCGCCGCCGGTGACCACGTCGCCCGAGCCGAGCGCCGCGCCGAAGAAGAAATTGTCGTTGCCCGAGCCGCCCTCCGCGACGTCGGTTCCGCCTTGGCGGGCGTCGGTGCCGGAGGCCGGGTCGCGGATCCAGAGCTGAAGCGTGTCGTTGCCGGCGTCGCCTCTCAGCACGTCGCGGAAGACGCTCCCGATCAGCCGGTCCTGGCCGTCGCCGCCATTGGCGGTCCAGCCGAGGCCGCCGCTCATCGCGACGGCCCGGAAGTCGACGAGGTCGTCGCCCGTGCCGGCATTGACCGTGATCCCGCCCGTCCCCGCCGCCACCGGCTCGCCGGAAATGTAGACCTCGTCATTGCCGCCGTTGGTGCTGAGCGTGAGCCCGCCGTTGCCGCGTTGCGAATTCGGAGTTCCGAACCGCAATATGTCGATCGAATCGCCCGTGCTGAACTGCTGGTTCGGAGAGCCGGAGAAAAGCGCGGCCGTGATTTCGAGCCGCTCGATCGAGGTCCAGACGAGATCCTGGAAAATGCCGAGGCCGTCGCGCAAGATGGCGTGCCCGTCGAAGCCGGAGCCGCTGAGGCTCTGGATCCGCTGGCCGGGCAAGTTGAAGATCAACGTGTCGGAGCCGATGCCGCCGTTCACTTCCACCGATTCGCCGCTGTTCGCCGTCGAATTCGGTTTCTGGACAGTGATGATGTCGTCCCCGCCCAGGGCCTCGATCTTGTCGTGCCGGATGCTCGGATCGTTGGTGAGATTGTCGTTGCCTTCAGTTCCGGTGGCCATGCTCTCGCTCCTCAGACGGTCGTCGGCGCCCGGACCTGGCGCCGGCGTCGCAGCTCTTGTCGAACCCTCCCCTCACTGTGCGGCAAGGGCATCGAAACAGGAATTCGGATCGGGCCATTCGCCTTGACGGATGGCGACGACGCCCGCCGGGGCCACCCACGGCCCCCGCGCGCTTCCACGGTCATTATTTATTATATACAGCCACTTAGCGCGACACAAGCCATGCTGCGCCCTAATTCGGCTTCGGCATGGAAACCACACGGAACGGGCCCCGACCCAAATCAGGCTTTTGCCTATCCGCCCCCGGCATCCACCCCGGCCCCGATCCCCGCATCTTCCATCATCCCGAAACTGACCGGGGGTATGAACAAGGGCCCTTCAGTCATCCCGGCGGAGGCCGGGATCCATGAACACGCCCCCTTCCGTCATCCCGGCGAAGGCCGGGATCCATGAACACCGCGGTGCGAGGTTTCCGCAGGTCCGTGTTCATGGATTCCGGCCTCCGCCGGAATGACGGCTACAGGAGGAAGTCGCTCGCGCTCAGCGGCGTCGGTCCCTGAAGCGTCAGCGCGATGACCAGATCCGCCGCCCCGTCGCCGTTGGTGTCGCCTTCGACGAACCAGGTGCCGCCCTGCTCATAGGCGCGCAGCTGCCCCGCCGAGCCGGTGAAGGCGTCGGAGCCGATCCAGCTGAACGCCTGGTTCCCCGCCGTCAGTGTGTCGGCGTCGATGCGGTCGAGCTCGATCTTGTCCGTACCCGGCGTGAAGTCGAGGATCTGGTCCATCGAGGCCGAGTTGGACTCGGTGACGTTCTGGAAGCGGAAGGCGTCCGCCCCGCCGCCGCCCGCCAGGGTGTCGGCGCCGAGATTGCCGTGGAGGAGGTCGTTCATGGCCCCGCCCTTGAGCGTGTCGGACGCCTTGCCGCCGAACAGCCTCAGAATGCCGTCCGTCTCCGCACTGGCGTCGAGGATCATAGTCTCCGTCGCCATCAGCAGGGCGCCGGACACCGTCAGCTGCCCGCCCGCGCCCACGATCGCGTCCGAAAGGGTGAGGTTGTAGTCGAAC
>DASVTN010000048.1:0-42827 GCA_036387555.1 Allosphingosinicella sp.
GATGATCAGCGCTCCGATCAGCAGCACGAGCTTTTTCACATCCATGACGCTAGTCGCCTCCTCGCCCGCTCAAAATTGCAGGCTCCCACATCAGACAAATTGGTTAAGAATCCGTTCGCCAATCAGCCAGAAACCGCCGAACGCGATTGCGATGCCGTACGGAATTTCGGGTTGACCGGCGGCTTTCACCATCCGGTGCGCCGCCAGCATGGCGACGGTCAGCACTCCGCCGGCGATCGACATGATCACCAGCAGCTTGACCACTCCGGCCAGCGGCAGCCACAAGGCCAGAGCCGCCGCCATCTTTACGTCGCCGCCGCCCATGGCTCCGAACCGGAAGGCGATGGCGAACAGCGCGAAGACGATGGCGGCGAGGCCGACATGGAGCGCGACGCCCGGCCACGGGGTGACTCCGGCGCTCCACCAAAAGGGTATGGCGAGCAGGGCGATCGTCCCGTTCAGCCAGTTGGGGATGATCCGGCTGCGCCAGTCGCCGACCGCCGCCAGCAGCAGGGCCGCGGCGAGCAAAGCGATGAAAAACCAGGAAAGAGCCCCTTGCATGAGGAGCAGGCACTAGACGTAACTGCTTTCGAAACCGTAACCGGCCCCATGCACAGTGAAGCGTTCGACCGCCGAGCCATCCCGTCCGACGCCGTTTTTCACGACTGGAAGGCGGCCGACGGCTGGGTCTACCGGACCCTGGAGCGACGGCGGAAGGCGGGGACGGGGAATCGCGGCAGCCTGATCTTCGCCGGCGGGCGGGGCGACTTCATCGAGAAATATCTCGAGGTCCAGGATCATTGGCATCGCGCCGGATGGAACGTCATGGCGTTCGACTGGCGGGGGCAGGGGGCTTCTCAGGGGGACCGCCCCCCCGGCCATGTCGACAGCTTCGACACCCTGGTGGCCGATCTCGCCGGGCTTCTGGACAGCTGGATGGCCCGAGCGCCCGGTCCGCATGTCGTCGTCGCCCACTCGATGGGCGGGCATGTACTGCTGCGCGCCCTTGCCGAGCGGCGTCCGCCGATCCGCGCCGCGGTGCTGGTCGCGCCGATGCTGATGATCAACAGCGGGCCCATGCCCCCGATCGCGGCCGAATGGATCGCCTCGACGGCTTCGCTCTTCGGCCTCGGCGGGCAGTCGGCCTGGCAGAAGCCGGCGCGGCCCGATCCGCCGGGATCGCTGCGGCAGACGTTCCTCACGAGCTGCGCGGAGCGCTATTCGGACGAGCTTTGGTGGTGGCGCAAGCACCCGGGCTTCGATCTCGGCGCGCCGAGCTGGGGCTGGCTGAAGGCCGCCTTCCAATCCTGCGCCGCGCTGACTTCGGCCAGGCTGGCGAAGGTGGAGACGCCCGTGCTCCTGATCGGCACGGAGCGCGATCGTCTGGTCAGCCCGGGCGCGATCCGCCGCGCCGCTTCGCAGCTGCCGCGGGCCGAGCTCGTCATGTACGACGATGCCGGGCATGAGATATTGCGCGAGCGGGACGAGCTCCGGATCAGGGCGCTGGCCGAAATCGACTCCTTCCTGGATCGTCACGCGGCGCCATGACGCGCGACTTCGACATCGTCATCATCGGCGCCGGCATGGCCGGAGCGAGCCTGGCGGCGGAGCTCGCCGGCGAGGCGAGAGTGCTGCTGCTCGAAGCCGAAGACCAGCCGGGCTACCATTCCACCGGCCGCTCGGCCGCCTTCTGGTCGGAAAGCTATGGCGGCCGGTTCATCCAGCCGCTGACCACGGCCTCGCGGCCGTTCCTGGAGAAGCACGGCCTGCTCACGCAGCGCGGAGGGCTCCACATCGCCGAGGCCGGGGCCGAGGCCGCTCTCGACGCCCTCGAGGCCGAGTTCGGCGCCCGAGTCGCGCTGGACCGGCTCGATCGGCGGCAGCTCGAGGCGTTGGTGCCCGGCCTGCGCGGCGGGTGGACCGCGGGTGTGCTCGAGCCGACCTGCTCCGACATCGACGTGGCGGGCCTTCACCAGCTCTACCTCGGCCAGGCGAGGGCGAAGGGGGCGAAGCTTGTGACCGGCGCGGCCGTCGAAGCGCTTGCTCGCGACCAGCGCGCGTGGCGGGTGGAGTCGCCGGCCGGCGTCTTTCGCGCGGCAACGATCGTCAACGCCGCCGGCGCCTGGGCCGACCGGGTGGCGGCCATGGCGGGAATCCACCCGATCGGGATCCAGCCTTACCGCCGAACGGTCTCGCAGCTGCGCATCGGCCCGCCCGTGCCGGCCGCACTCCCCCTTGTAATGGACGCGTTGGAGCGATTCTACTTCAAACCGGAGGCCGGCGGGCGGCTGTGGCTAAGCCCGCACGACGAGACGGCGTGCGACCCGTGCGACTGCGCCCCCGAGGAACTGGACGTCGCCATGGCCATCGACCGGCTGGAGCGGGTGGTCGAATGGAAGGTGGAGCGGGTGGAGCACAGCTGGGCGGGTCTGCGCAGCTTCGCGCCCGACCGGCGGCCCGTATACGGCTTCGATCCGCGGGCCGACGGTTTCTTCTGGTTCGCAGGGCAGGGCGGCTTCGGAATCCAGACCGCTCCCGCCGCGGCGAGGCTGGCGGCGGCGCTGCTGCTCGAGCGGCCGCCCGAGATCGACCCCGCGCCTTTTCAGCCGGGACGCTTCGCCTGCTAGCCGCCGCCGATCACCCGGCTCGCGCTTCGCCGAAGGAAACCAGCCGCCTTTTCTCCTCGTCCCAAAGCACCAGCCGGACCGCGCCGAGGCTCTGCAGGATGGTTATCCGGCTGCACCGGGCGAGGACCGGCACTTCGCGAAGAACCTCCGGCAGCCGGTAGAACGGTATCCGGCTGGCCAGATGGTGCACATGATGGACGCCGATATTGGCGGTGAACCAGCGCAGCGGCGCCGGCAGATCGTAATGCGAGCTGCCATGGAGCGCCGAAGCATGGAAGGACCAGTCGTCGCCGCGATCCCAGTGGGTGTGCTCGAACTGGTGCTGAACGTAGAAGAACCAGACCCCGAGCGAGGCCGCCACCAGGGTGATGGGCAGGTGCACGAGGAGGAAGAGCTTGAGGCCCATCGCCCAGATGAGGGCGCCGGCCACGGCGGCGATGCTGGCGTTCGTCCCCATCGCGCTCAGCCACGGCCGCCAGCCCTTCCTCATCATTCCGATTGGAAGCCGGTGGCGAAGCAGGAACAGATAGGCCGGTCCGAGGCCGAAGAGCACGACGGGACTCCGGTACAATCGGTAGAGGAAGCGCCTGAACCGCCCAAGCGCCCTGAACTCCGCCACCGTCAGGGTGTCGACGTCGCCGACTCCGCGCGCGTCCAGGTTGCCGGTGCCGGCATGGTGGATGGCGTGGGACCGGCGCCAGTAATCGTAGGGGGTGAGAGTGAGGACTCCGAGGACCCGGCCGACCCAATCGTTCGCCGCGCTTCCGCGGAAGAAGGCGCCATGACCGCAATCATGCTGGATGAGGAAGAGCCTGAGCAGCAGCGCGCCTGCCGGCAGGGCGAGGAGGAGGCCGGCCATGTATCCGGCGTCCAGCGCCGCCCAGGTCAGCAGCCACAGGAGGCCGAAAGGGGCGCCGGTGACGGCGATCTCGAAGACGCTGCGCGAGTGGCGCGGCTGCCGAAACGCGGAAATTTCCTTGAGCAGGGCGCGCGGGTCTAGACCCGGTGAGCGGGGGAGCGGAGCGTGCAATTGAAGGCTTTCGATGGAGGTATGGAAGCTGACAACGAACCGGCGAGGCAGAAAGCTGCACGCATTTCAGGCTTTCGGCCTGGCGAACTGCATCGCCGCGTCGCAGGCGAGCCGGTCCGCCCGCTCATTCTCGGGATGGCCGGCATGGCCCTTGACCCAGCGCCAGTCGATCTTGTGCGGAGCGGCGGCGTCGAGCAGCGCCTGCCAGAGCTCCGCATTCTTGACCGGCTTGCGGTCGGCGGTCTTCCAGCCGTTGCGGCGCCAGCCGTGGATCCATTTGCTGATGCCGTCGCGCACGTAGATGCTGTCGGTCCAGAGCAGCACCTCGCAGGGCCGCTTCAGCGCTTCGAGCGCCCGGATCGCGGCGAGCAGCTCCATCCGGTTGTTGGTGGTGAGCGGCTCGCCGCCGCTGATCTCCTTCTCGTGAGCGCCCGAACGGATGACCGCCCCCCAGCCGCCCGGCCCGGGGTTGCCCTTGCAGGCGCCGTCGGTGAAGATTTCGACGGGGACGGCGAGGCTTGCGGGAGGGGTCAAGCGGCTTCCAGCCCGCGCGGCAGCTTGAACACCATTCGCTCGATCACGCCTTCGCCCTCCACCTCGGTCACTTCGTAATGGAGGCTCAGGAAATCGACGACTTCACGCACGAGGGTCTCCGGGGCCGAGGCTCCGGCGGTGATTCCGAGCGTCGACACTCCGGCAAGCCATCCGAGCTCGATTTCGTCCGCCCGGCCGATCAGCCGGGCCCTTATCCCCTCGCGCTCGGCCACTTCGACGAGACGGACCGAGTTCGAGCTCTTGGGCGATCCGATCACCAGCATCGCCTCGCAGGCCCGGGCGATGTCCTTCACCGCCGATTGCCGGTTGGAGGTCGCGTAGCAGATATCCTCGCCCTTGGGCCCGCGGATGCCGGGGAAGCGGCGTTCGAGCACGGCGACGATCTCGGCCGTGTCGTCCACCGAAAGGGTCGTCTGGGTGAGATAGGCGAGCTTCGCGGGCTCGTCCGGTTCGATCCTTTCGGCGTCGCCGGCGCTCTCGATGAGGGTCATCCGCCCTTCCGGCACCTGGCCGAAGGTGCCGATCACCTCCGGATGGCCGGCATGGCCGATGAAGAGGATGTGCCGGTCGTTCTCGACCAGCCGCTCGGCCTGGCGGTGGACCTTGGAGACGAGGGGGCAGGTGGCGTCGAGGAAGTCGAGCCCCCGTTCCGCCGCCTTCGCGGGCACGGCCTTGGGCACTCCGTGAGCGGAGAAGACCACCGGCACCCCGTCCGGGACCTGGTCGAGCTCCGGGACGAAGATCGCGCCCTTGGCCTTGAGGCTGTCGACGACGAACTTGTTGTGGACGATCTCGTGCCGCACGTAGACCGGAGCGCCGTAGCGCTCGAGCGCGAGCTCGACGATACGGATGGCGCGGTCCACGCCGGCGCAGAAGCCGCGCGGCGCTGCGATCAGCAGGGTGAGTGGGGGCTTGGCGGCCATGGTGAGCTCCTACGATGAACCGGGGCGCTCCGTCCACAGAGGCGAGACCCGTTCATTGCTTGCTTCGGCAAAGCCCGGTTCCTATGATCCGCGCCGTCCCGACAAAAGGTGAGGATTTCCACCCTGTGTTCAAGTCCAAGGCGGCCCTCGCCGCGCTTATTCCCCTAGGCATCGCCGCCTGCTCCACGCCCAACGGCCAGCTGACCGAGACCGGAGTCACCGCGACCCGCTCGGCCTGTCCGGCGGTCGCGATCCCGGCCGCGACCGGCGACATCACCTTGTTCAACCCGGAGGGCAGCCGCGACTCGAGCGCGATCGACGTCGTCGCCAACATCACCAACCTTCGCTCCACCTGCGACGAGAGTGGCGACAACATCGTCACCCGGGTGACGTTCGACGTCCACGCGCAGCGCCGCGACCCGGCCGGCGCCCGCGAAGTGGTGCTCCCTTATTTCATCGTCGCGGTCCAGGGCGGGACCCAGGTCCAGTCCAAGAGCGTCAGCCGGGTGGGCCTGAGGTTCGCCGAAGGCCAGCTGCGGACCAGCACTTCGGGCCAGGCGACCGGCCAGGTGACCCGCGCCGCCGTGACTTTGCCCTCCGCCATCCGCGAGCAGATCACCCGCCGCCGCAAGCCCGGGGATCCGGCGGCCGCGATCGACCCGATGGCCGATCCGGCGGTGCGCGAGGCGGTCCGCAAGGCAAGCTTCGAGATGCTCGTCGGCTTCCAGCTCACCCAGGAGCAACTGGCCTACAACGCCACCCGCTAGCGGCGAGCGCGCCCGTGGGCGGATTGCCGCCGCGGGCGCCGGTGGAGTTGCAAGTCGTCACCCCGGCGGAAGCCTGGGGCAGGGTGGGGTGAAAAGCGCCAGCGTTCGTATCTCGCCGAGGTCCCGGCTTTCGCCGGGATGACGGGAGAGGCCGAACGCGGCGTTGACTTGGCGCCGCCGACCCTCCACAGCGCCCCTGCCGCCGGCCCAAAGCCGGTGTGCGCGCGGGAGAGGGCGGAGGGTTGCGAGACCCGATGCCGCCGAAGGAGCAACCGCCCCGGAATCTCTCAGGCACAAGGGACCGCGCGCGCAAAGGCACTCTGGAAAGCGTCCGCCTTCGCGCAAGGCTTCGGCGGACCACCGAAGGGGTAACCCGCCGAAGCCTCGGCGAAGGCGGGGAAAGCTCTCAGGTCGCAGTGACAGAGGGGGTGCATGCGACGGCGTTCGATCTCGGGCGTTGAAGCGGCTCCCCTGGAGACTGGACATGAGCGATTCCCCCGACCGCCTCCTCCCACTCGACGCCTGGCACCGGGCGCAAGGCGCACGGATGGTGGCGTTCGCCGGCTATTCGATGCCGATCCAGTATGAAGGCATCATCGCCGAGCATCGCTGGACCCGGGAGTCGGCCGGCCTGTTCGACGTCAGCCACATGGGCCAGCTGATCGTCGCCGGGCCGGAAGCGGAGAAGGGGCTGGAAAGCGTCCTTCCCGCGGACCTCGCCATCCTCAAGGAAGGGCGCCTTCGCTATTCGCTGCTGCTCAACGACGAGGGCGGGATCGTCGACGACCTGATGGCGACCCGGCGCGGCGACCATTTCTACGTGGTGGTGAACGGCGCCACCAAGGAAGGCGACATCGCCTATCTCAAGGAGCGGCTGCCGCGCTCGGTCGTCCTCGACCATATGCGGGAGCAGGCACTGCTCGCCCTCCAGGGGCCAAAGGCGGCCGAGGCGCTCGCCCGGCTCGCCCCGGGAGTGGAGCAGCTCGGCTTCATGACCGGCGGCGCCTTCTCGCTGGAGGGAGTGACCGTCTGGATCAGCCGCTCCGGCTATACCGGCGAGGACGGGTTCGAGATTTCGCTCCCGGCCGACCGCGCGGAGGCCGTCGCCGGCCTTCTCGCCGCTCAGAGCGAAGTGAAGCCGATCGGACTCGGCGCTCGCGATTCCCTGCGGCTCGAAGCGGGCTTGCCGCTCTACGGCCACGACCTCGATCCCCACACCACCCCGATCGAGGCGGATCTCGGCTTCGCCGTCTCCAAGCGCCGGCGCGGCGAAGGCGGCTTCGCGGGCTGGCACCGGATCATCCGGGAGATCGAGCAGGGGGCGGTGCGCCGACGGGTCGGGCTGACGGTCGAGGGCCGCCAGCCGGTGCGGGAGGGCGCGGCCGTGATAGATTCCGACGGCGACGAGATCGGCAAGGTGACGAGCGGCGGCTTCTCGCCGATTCTGGAGGCTCCGATCGCGATGGCCTACGTCCCCGCGGGAATGTCGGAACCCGGCGCCGGGATCCGCCTCGTTCAGCGCGGCAAGGTCTTCCAGGCGAAGGTCGCAAAGATGCCCTTCGTCCCTCACCGCTACCAACGCAAGGGAGCCGCTTGATGACTGTCTATTATACCGAGGAGCATGAGTGGATCCGGGTTGAAGGCGACGAGGCGACGGTCGGGATCACCGATTTCGCCCAGGGCCAGCTCGGCGACATCGTGTTCGTGGAGCTGCCCGAAGCCGGACGGCAGGTGACCAAGGGCGGCGAGGCCGCGGTGGTCGAATCGGTGAAGGCTGCGTCCGACGTCTACGCGCCGGTCGACGGCGAGATCGTGGAGCCCAATCCCGCGCTCGGCGACGATCCGTCACTGGTCAACAGCGACCCGGAAGGGGAGGGCTGGTTCTTCCGGCTGCGCCTCTCAGACCCGTCGCAGATCGAAGGGCTGATGGACGCGAGCGCCTACAAGAGCTTCGCGGACGGCCAGTGAGCCTGAACCCCTCCTCCCAATGGTCGCCGAGCGACTACGCCACCAACGCGGCGTTCGTGCCGGCGCTGGGCGCGGCGGCGCTCGACCTGCTTTCGCCGAAGCCGGGCGAGATGATCGTCGATCTCGGCTGCGGCGACGGCGCGCTGACCCGCAAGATCATGGATTCAGGGGCAAGGGTCATCGGCCTCGACGCCTCCGAGGCGATGGTCGAGGCGGCGCGGAGCCGGGGGGTCGACGCCTTCGTCGCCGACGCCCAGGCCCTCGGTCTCGAAGGCCAGGTGGCGCGCTTCGGGCATTTCGACGCCGCCTTCTCCAACGCCGCCCTGCACTGGATGCTGGATCCCGACGCGGTCGCGTCGGGCGTGTTCGCGATCCTGAAGCCGGGCGGCCGGTTCGCCGGCGAGATGGGCGGAGCGGGCAACATCCAGTCGCTTCGATCGGGGATCCGCGAGGAGCTCGGCGAGCGCGGCTACGCGCTGCCGGCCGAGGACCCGCAATGGTACCCGGCCTGCGAGGAGTTCGTGCGGCTTTACGCCTGCGCCGGCTTCACCGGAATCCAGGCGCAGCTGATACCCCGGCCCACTCCGCTCCCGGACGGTGGGGTCGCCGCCTGGGTGAAGACCTTCCGCGCCGGAATGCTCGACATCGCCGGCGTGGCCGCGGCGGACCGGGACGAGATCGCCGCCGCGGTCGAGGCGCGGGTGCGGCCGCGGCTCCAGCAGCCGGACGGAAGCTGGGTCGCCGATTATGTGCGGCTGCGCTTCACGATGAGGAAGCCGGAAGAATGAATCGAGCGATCTTGGTCCTCCCCGCCGCAAAGCGGTGGGGAGGGGGACCGCCTGCAAGGCGGTGGAGGGGCTTTTCGGCGTGGCAAGGCCCCTCCACCATGCTTCGCACGGTCCCCCTCCCCACGCGCTTGGCGCACGGGGAGGACGAGAAAAGGAACCGGAACTGATGCGTTATCTTCCACTTGCAGACTCCGACCGGCAGGAAATGCTCCGCGCGGTCGGCGCTTCGACGATCGACGATCTGTTCGTCGACGTGCCCGAAGCCGCCCGCCTGGCCGAGAAGATCCGGGAGCTGCCCGATCATCTGAGCGAGATGGCGGTGGAGCGCGAGCTTACCCGGCTTTCGCGCAAGAACCTGGTCGCCGGCGACGTTCCCTTCTTCCTCGGCTGCGGGGCGTACAGGCATCATATTCCCGCCTCGGTCGACCATCTCATCCAGCGCGGCGAGTTCCTGACCAGCTACACGCCCTATCAGCCGGAGATCGCGCAGGGCACGCTGCAGGCGCTGTTCGAGTTCCAGACCCAGGTCGCGCGGCTCTACGGCTGCGACGTCGCCAACGCCTCCATGTACGACGGCTCGACCGCCTGCTGGGAGGCGATCGGAATGGCGCGGCGGATCACGCGGCGCGGCAAGGCCGTCCTCTCCAGCGGCCTTCATCCCCATTATGTGTCGGTGGCCAAGACGATGGCGCGCTTCACCGGCGACGTCCTGGTGACCGGCGCGCCCGAGCTGGCGCCGGAGCCCGACACCACTGGGCTGCTCGACCGGATCGACGGCGAGACGAGCTGCGTCGTGGTGCAATATCCCGACATCCTCGGTCGGATCGGCGACCTGTCGGCCCTGGCGGAGCGGGCGCATGAGAAGGGCGCGCTGCTCGTCGCCGTCGTCACCGAACCGGTGGCGCTGGGGCTGATCCGACCGCCCGGGGAGATGGGCGCCGACATCGTCGTCGGGGAGGGCCAGTCGATCGGGGTCGGCCTCAATTTCGGCGGGCCCTATGTCGGCCTCTTCGCCACGCGCGACAAATATGTGCGGCAGATGCCGGGGCGCCTCGCGGGCGAGACCGTCGACGCAGAAGGCAAGCGCGGCTTCGTGCTGACCCTGTCCACCCGCGAGCAGCATATCCGCCGCGAAAAGGCGACGTCCAACATCTGCACCAACTCCGGCCTGTGCGCGCTCGCTTTCTCGATCCACATGACCCTGCTTGGCGAGACGGGGCTGAGGCGGCTCGCGGCAGTGAACCACGCGCGCGCCTCGGCGGCCGCCGAACGGCTTGCGCGGGTGCCCGGAGTGGAGCTGGTCAACGAGGCCTTCTTCAACGAATTCACCCTCCGGCTGCCGCGCGAGGCGAGGCCGGTGACCCGGACCATGGCGGAGCGGGGCGTGCTGGGCGGCGTTTCGCTCGGCCGCCTCTACCCCGGCGTCGAGGCGCTGGAGCAGGGGCTGGTGGTGGCGGTGACGGAAACCTCAACCGCCGAGGATGTAGAAGCGCTGTGCGCGGCGCTCGAGGAGGCGCTGGCATGAGCATGAACCGCGAAGGGCGTCCCACCCGGCCCGAGGCCGCCGAGGCGCCGCCGCCCACCTTCACCGGCAACCGGGCGCTGATGCTCGAGGAGCCGCTGATCTTCGAGCTTGGCGAGGAGCAGGGCTGCGGAGTCGATATAGAGGATTCCGGCTCTCTCGCCGGGAGCCGCCTCGCCGGGCTCGAGCGCCGTCGCCCGATCGGCCTGCCCGGACTTTCCGAGCCGCAGACCGTCCGCCACTATACCCGGCTCAGCCGCCAGAATTATGCGATCGACCTCGGCCTCTTCCCGCTCGGCTCGTGCACGATGAAGCACAATCCGCGGCTGTGCGAGAAGGTGGCGAGGCTTCCCGGTTTCGCGGACATCCACCCGCTCCAGCCGGTGGACACGGTCCAGGGCGCGCTCGAGCTGATCGGCCGGCTCGGCGGCTGGCTGGTGGCGCTCACCGGCATGCACAGCGTCGCGATGAGCCCCAAGGCGGGGGCGCATGGCGAACTTTGCGGCCTGCTCGCCATCCGCGCCGCGCTCGAGGCCAGGGGAGACGCGCGCGAGGTCATCCTCGTTCCGGAGAGCGCCCACGGCACCAATCCGGCCACCGCCGCCTTCGTCGGCTACCGGGTCGAGAGCATTCCCGCGACAAGCCGCGGCCGGGTCGATTTCGACGCGTTGAAGGCGCGGCTCGGGCCGGACGTCGCGGCGGTGATGATCACCAACCCGAACACCTGCGGGCTGTTCGAGCCGGAGATGACGGAGATCAGCCGCGCCGTCCACGAAGCCGGCGGCCTCGTCTATTGCGACGGCGCCAACTTCAACGCCATCGTCGGGCGGGTCCGCCCGGGCGACCTCGGCATCGATGCGATGCACATCAACCTCCACAAGACCTTCTCCACCCCGCACGGCGGCGGCGGGCCCGGCTCGGGCCCGGTGGTCTTCTCCGAGGCTCTGACCCCGTTCGCGCCCTTGCCCTTCGTCGAGAAGCAGGGCGATCATTTCGCGCTGGTGGAGGAAGAGACCGCAGGCGAGCATCACGGCTCCAGCTTCGGCCGGATGGTGGCCTTCCACGGCCAGATGGGCATGTTCACCAGGGCTCTCGCCTACATCATGAGCCACGGCGCCGACGGCCTGAGGCAGGTGTCCGAGGACGCCGTCCTGAACGCCAATTACGTCCTCAGGCGCCTCGACGACCTGCTCGACGCTCCGTTCGGCGACAGCGGCCCCTGCATGCACGAGGCGCTGTTCAGCGACAAAGGCTTCGCCGGCGGACTCACCACGCTCGATCTCGCCAAGGGCCTGATCGACGAGGGCTTCCACCCGATGACCATGTATTTCCCGCTGGTCGTCCACGGCGCCATGCTGGTCGAGCCGACCGAGACGGAATCGAAGGCGGCGCTCGACCAGTTCATCGGCGCGATGCGATCGGTGGCGGAGCGGGCCAAGGCGGGGGACCAGAGCCTCAAGGCGGCCCCCGTCCACGCGCCGAGGCGCAGGCTGGACGAGACGATGGCGGCGAGGAAGCCGGTGCTGGTGTGGAAGGAGCCGCCGCAAGCCGAAGCCGCGGAGTAGCCGCTTCCCATTCCTCCCCGAGCTTGCCTCGGGGAGGGGGATCAGGCGAAGCCTGGTGGAGGGGAAATTCTCATACGTTTGCCCCTCCACCACGGCGCTTCGCGCCGCGGTCCCCCTCCCCGAGGCAAGCTCGGGGAGGAATGTCGAATCGCCCGGAGCTTGCTTACATTTCGGCCCCGTTCTAACTCCCGACCATGTCGAACACGGCGGGGCGGCTTGATAATTTTACCGATGCGGCTTTCGCTTTCGCGGTCAGCCTGCTCGTCATCGGCGGCGGCGGCGCTCCGTCCGATTTCAGCGCGCTGGTGCGGGCGCTCGGCGACATCCCGGCCTTCGCCTTCGGCTTCTTCATCATCGTGCTGTTCTGGTTCGCCCATGTGCGCTGGCGCCGGCTGCGGGGGGAGGGCGACTGGCTTTCGCTGTGCCTGACCCTGCTGCTCGTCTTCCTGGTGCTGATCTACATCCAGCCGCTGCGGGCGATGGCGGCGGCGACGGCCATTT
Source organism: Allosphingosinicella sp. (assembly GCA_036387555.1). GTDB lineage: Bacteria > Pseudomonadota > Alphaproteobacteria > Sphingomonadales > Sphingomonadaceae > Allosphingosinicella. The sequence goes on from DASVTN010000048.1 coordinate 12,247, forward strand.
TCTTCACCGGCCAGGGCGGCGGCTTCGGCGGCAACGTCGCCAGCCTCTTCGCCGTCTACGGCACCGGCTTCGTTCTGATGTGCGCGACTCTCGCGGCCCTGTTCGCCGACGCCCGCCGCAACCCGGAGCTGGACCGAGCCGGACTCGCTGAAGCCAAGGGCGAGATAGCGATCTGGCTGATCCTCGCGGCGACGGGGCTCATTTCGATCCTGCTCTCCTTCACCCGCTTCGGGCCGTTCGCCGCCTTCGCCTATTCGACGCTGCCGATCAGCATCGGCCTGTTCATGAGAAGCTACGACTGGACGGGAGCGGAGAAGGACGAAACGGGCTCCTCCTCGGCCGCCGCCGAGCCTTCGGGCCCCTGATCCGGGACCGTCCTACTGCGCCTTCGGCCGGGCGGCGATCGCCGCCGGGCTGGGCAGGACCGGCCCGAGCTTGGCGATCACGTCCTCCGCCGGGATGAAGAGATCGGCGGGGAAGCCCTTGTCGCCGCGATTGCCGCTTCGGAACGCGCCGCCGGCTATCTTGTCCGACAGGATCGGAGTGAACACGAAGCCCTGATGCCCGCGCGAGCGGGCGATCAGCGCGGCGTGGAGCACATAGGCCTCCATCGCCACCAGCGGATCGGTGAACGGCAGGTACATAAGCTCCATCTTCGATTTGGAAGCGTCGGTCTTCAGCTTCAGGATCAGCTTCGACTTGTCCGTGCGCCAGACGTTCTTCGACATCGCCTCATAAGCGCTCGCCGAGCGCAGCCCCGGGACCAGCGCGAAGAGCGTCCTGTTGTCCCCGTCCTTGGAGGCGAGCGCCGCCCGATTGGTATCCACATGCTCCTTCCACAATTGGGCGCTGTCGCGGGCGAGGCCGCCGATCAGCTCCTCCGCCGCCGCGCCCTGGCGGAGCCGGCGATTGACCTCCATCACGCTGCCGAGCGACGCGCTCGCCCATTGCGAGCGGGCGGCGAAGAGCCGGCGCGCCGCCTTCAGATCGCCGGAATTCGCGGTTTCCACGATCGAGTAGAGATCGAGCGCCTCGATGAATTGCACGGCGTCGCTTTCGGGCTTGCCGGCGGCTTTGCGCTGCTCCGAATTCGCGCGCGCGGCCTTGGCCCGTTCGGCGGCGACGGCGGCATTGCCCGCCAAGGCGTGCGCGACCGCGGCCTGGGCGAGGATCAGCGAGCCGTTCGTCTCCGGCGAGTGTTCCGAGTCATATTCGGCGAGCGCATCCCTGATCCGCGCCGACTCGGCGAAGCGGCCGGCGAGGTCGAGCCGGTCGGCGCGAGGAATCGCCATGGCCGGCGCGAGACGCGAGCGCCATTCGAGCAGCCGCTCCTCGGCCTCCGAAGGCGTTGCCGTGAGGGTCCCGTAAGTGGGGGTGCTGAACAGGCCGAACAGAGCATATTGAAGCGCTCCGGCGCCGCGCAGGCTCACTTGGCGAGCCTCCTCCGCTCGGCCGAGCCGGGCAAGGGCGGCGCTCTCGACGAGATCGAAGGCGCGGCCGCGGGACCGGACGAAATAGGGGTCGGCGGTCAGGCCGGCCGCTTCGGCCTCGCGGCGGGCGAGGGCGACGTCGGCGATGGCGGCTTCGTAATTCTTCGCCTCGATCTGGTGGATCGCCCGGCCGAGGATCAGCCCCAGCCGCCGCTTGGCGCTGCTTTCGAGCTTGTCGCCCGAGAGCAGCGACGTGCAGGCCGCGACTCCCTCCGCTCCGAACTTGCGCTTGGAGGCGTCCGGCGCTTCCGGCGACGGGGCGAAGAGGCCGAGGAGGGTCACCGCCCCGAGCAGGCGCGCCGCCGTTTCTCCGCTCGACACATTGTCCGGCTGTCCGTCGCACTGGACATAGGCCGAGCCCGGCTTGGCCTGAGCGTGGGCGACTTGCGCGGGCGCGACGAGAGCGGCTCCCAGCGCTCCGGCGCCGAGGCCAACATGCTGCCATTTCACGAACATTCTCCCCCTGGTCGAGGGAAGCTAAAGGAGCCGAAACGCTTCTGTCAATCGGCCGCCCGCGCTAGGCTGCGGCCGCGCCCACCCTTTCAGGCGAGGAAGCCCTGTGACCGAACCGCCGCCATCCCCCGCTTCCGGCGCGGCCGCTCCGCCGCGCCGCCGGTCGCCCGCCGCACAGCGCAACCGGGAGCCGATCCTCGAAGTTCTTCGCAAGCACCTGCCGGAGCGCGGAATGCTGCTCGAGATCGCGAGCGGGACCGGAGAGCATGCGGCCTATTTCGCCGCGGCCTTTCCCGATCTCCTGGTCCAGCCGTCCGATCCCGATCCGGCCGCACTCGCCTCGATCGAGGAGGGGCGGGTGGAGGAGGGGCCGCCCAACCTGCTTCGCCCCCTGGCGCTGGACGCTTCGGCCGGCGCCTGGCCGGTGGAGGCGGCGGACGCGATCCTGTGCGTCAACATGGTCCACATCAGCCCCTGGCCGGCCACCGAGGGGCTGATGCGCGGCGCCGGACGGCTGCTCGCGCCGGGGGCGCCACTGGTGCTCTACGGGCCCTACCGCCGGGCGGGAGTGCCGACGGCGCCGAGCAACGAGGCGTTCGACCAGTCGCTGCGGGCGAGGAACCCGGAGTGGGGGCTTCGGGATCTGGAAGCGGTCGCGGCCGAAGCGGCAAGGCACGGCCTTCGGCTGGAGCGGGTGGTCGAGATGCCCGCGAACAATCTGACCCTGGTGTTCAGGCGCTGGCCGTGCGGTCATCCCTCCGAGCGCTGAAGCGGACCATCCCTCTCCCGCCTTCGCGGGAGAGGAGGGCCCCAAGCGAAGCTTTGGGAGGTGAGGGTCTTTACACGCAGCTCCGCAAGACCCTCACCTCCCACCGCTGCGCGGCGGGTCCCTCCTCTCCCGTAAGGACGGGAGAGGCGTTGGTCCGATTCGCCCCTACTTCTCGTTGAACCGCGGCAGGTTGGCCTGTTCCGGCTTGTCGCTGTCCCGGACCCGGGTGACTCCGTCGCCGTCGCCCACCTGATCCTTGACTTCGTCGCGGGTGCCGATGTCCCGCTGCAGGTTGCCGCCGCTCGAGCTTCCGAAGGCGGGGGCATCCTCCATCTTGTCGATGATTTCGCTGTCGTCGTTCTGACGGGCGGTTTCGGCGCGGTCGGCGCCGCGGTCGTTGCGGTCGGTCATGAGCGTCTCCTTCTCGCCGGGATCAATGCCGCGCCGGAGGAGCGGTTCCGAACAGGCGGACGAGGAGCAGGGTCCAGGCGGCGCCGAACGCCCAGCCGCCCGCGACGTCGGTCGGCCAGTGCACCTGCAGCACCAGCCGGCACAATCCGGTGACGAGGGCGATCGCCAGGGCGAGGGCGATCGCGGGCCGCCTCAGCCCCGGGCTCGTCGCGAGCAGCGCGATGGCGAGCCAGCCGGCCATCGCATTGGCCGAATGGCCGCTCGGGAAGGCGAGATTGTGGACCGCGACCTCATGGCCGAGCGGATCGGGGCGGGCGCGGTCGAAGAGGTTCTTCATCGCTTCGATGAGCAGGCGCTCCGAAACGACGATGACGAGGAGCAGGATGGCGCGCCGCCGGTGCCCGCGCACAAGCAGCCAGCCGGCGGCGATCAGCGCCGCCGCGACCACCGTGACGACGTCGCCCAGATGCGTCAGCAGCCGGGCGGCGGGCACCAGCGGGGAGCCGGAGAAGGCCGCGAGCACGGCGGGGTCGATCCCGGAGCGCGGACCGCCGAGAAGCAGCGCCGCGAGGACGACGAGGGCAAGCAGGCCGATCGCCGAGGGAAAGAGGAGCCGCGCCATCGCCATTCCCTGCCCGGTCCCGGCGCCGGCTGTCCAGCCCGTGCACCGCTTGCGCCGGATCGATTCGGAGCCGCAACCGAATCATGATAGCCATGCGACTCGCGGGGGAGCGGTGAATGGAATCGAATGAGAGATATTATGCTCGTCGTGCCGTCGAGGAATTGCGGGCGCTGGAACGCGCCGTGACTCCGGAGGCGAGAGCGCGGCGAAAGGCGCTTGCGGAAGCCTTTGAGCTCAAGGCGATGGAATGCGCGCGGGAGTGCCAGACGGTCCAGAAACTGCCGCCGCGCGTTCGCGGTCTGGGCAGTCTCGCCGCCGAAGCGTCCCGGATCCCCTCTTTTTCAGAGGCATAGCCCCCGAAACGCAATCGCGGCGTGAAGCGGCGATTTCAGCTCAACGGGTTCAGCTCAACGGGTTCGGCTCAACGGGCGGCGGAGTGACGTCCCGGCGCCTCGCCGCCGTCCGGCAGGAGCGAAATCGTCCCGGTGGGCTCGGACCCGAAGGCGTCGTAGATCGCCCGAGCCGCGGTGGCGATGACCGCCGGCCGGTTCGAGCCGCCGCGGGCGAAGAAGGCGACCGCGATCCGGCGCCCCCGCGGAGTGGTGAGGAAGCCGACGTCGCCGGTGTAGCCCGAAAGCGTGCCGGTCTTGTGCTCGACGGTGGCCCCCGGAGGAAGGATTCCGCGGATCCGGTTGGAGCCGGTCGCGCAGCGGCGCATCATGTCCAGCAGCAGATAGCGGCTCTCGGGCTTCAGGGCCGTCCCCGAATCGATCAGCCGAAGCAGGCCGAGCATCGCGGTCGGAGTGCTCGAATCGCGGATGTCGCGCAAATCGCGGCGAGCGCTGAGCAACTGCGCGATGGTCCGGTCCACCCGGATGCCGGCGAGGTTGTGGGCGCGAAGCCAATTGTCGACCGCGCCGGGTCCGCCGAGGCTGGCCATCAGCAGGTCCGTCGCGCGATTGTCGCTGCGGACGATCATCGCGTCCATCAGCTTGAGCGCGGAAGTCCCGGCGATCGGATCGTCCAGGGTGCGGCGGCCGGCATCCACTTCCTGGAGGTAGGCCGCCGCGACGGCGATCTTCATCGTGCTCGCCATCGGGAAGGCCTCATGGCCGTTGAAGCTGATCGACTCGCCGGTCGTCAGGTCCAGAGCGGCGAAGCCGTATTCGCCGGGATTCTCCGAAGCCATGGCCGCGAGCCTTTGCTCCAGCGACTGCAGGCGAGGGGAAGACCCGGCCCAGGCGGGCTGAGCGGCGGCAATCAGGAGCCATGTGAGAAAAGCGACAAACCGCATAGGATCCCTATAGCTTCGACAGATCAGGCGCCCGACCCGCTCGTGCGCACCTTCGAGGCCGAGGATAGCCGCTTCGGCGAAGGTTGCGACCGTCTATCGTCGCCGGATCCGCCCGCCCGTCGCAGCCAGGGCCCGGCTCGGCGCTCCGGGCCGCCTCCGCGGCCCGCCGCCCCCGCGCCGGCGGGAGCGATGGTGAGCCCTGCTGGGTTCGAACCAGCGACCTACTGATTAAAAGTCAGTTGCTCTACCGACTGAGCTAAGGGCCCCGATGGAGGTTTCCCCTAGGGGCGGCCCGATACCGGGTCAACCGCGAGCCTGCCCGCCGGGGAAGAGCGGCTCCTCAGGCGGATATCTCGGCCGGCGACCGCGCCGGGGCCCGTCCCTCGGGCCCCGGATCGGATCTCGCCCGCGGCGGCGGTCCAGCGCATTTTGGCGTTGCGCCCGCTGGTTCTTCCCCTCATTCTCGCCCTCGGCCCGGAAGGGGCGGGGGAGTGGATCGATCGCGGGAAAGGCGCAGGATGCGGCGGACGCCGCCGACGGATTGGCGGCGGCGCATGAAGCGCTGAAGGCCGATCCCTCGATCCAGTTCGCCTTTCGGGCGGCGCCTCCGCCGCCGCGGTCGCCGCAATGGATTTCCGATTTCTCGAAGTGGCTGGACGAGACGATCGGGCCGTTTTTCCGGTGGATCGGCAGCTTCCTTCCCGACGCGCCCTATGCGCGGATCCTCCTCTGGACGGTGCTCGCCCTGGCCGCGGCGGCCTTCGCGGTGATGGTCTACCGCCGGATCAGCGAGGGCGAGTGGCGCCTTCGGCGCCGGCGCACCGCCGCCCCGGCGGAGGCCGCGGCCGAGGAGGAGGCGTGGGCGCCGGAGGCCGCGCCGGCCCGCTCCTGGCTGCGCGAGGCCGATGCGCTGGCGGCGCAGGGCCGCTTCGCCGAAGCGGTGCACCATCTCCTGTTCCGCTCGATCGAGGACATCGGCCGCCGCCGGCCGCGGCTGGTCCGGCCCGCGCTGACCAGCCGCGAGCTCGCTTCCGCCGAAGCGCTGCCGGCGCCGGCGCGAAGCCTGTTCGCCCGGATCGCCGGCCTCGTCGAGCGGAGCCTCTTCGGCGGCCGGGCCGTCGAGGCGGACGAGTGGACCTCGGCCCGCGCCGCTTATGCGGATCTCGTCCTGCCCGGGACGTGGCGCGGATGAGCGACGTCGCCGCAACGCCCGCCGGCGCCCAGGGGATATTCAGGCCGGCCACCATCCTGCTGGTCGTCGCGATCGGAATCCTGGCGTTCACCGCCATGCTGGTCCTCGGCGCCTATGCGCCGGACCTGCGCTCGGGCCGCAACGGCGGCGCCCACGCCTTGTCGAACGCGGCGACGGGCTTCAGCGGGATCGTCCAGCTCGCCCGGGCAACCGGCCGGAATCCGGTCGTCCTGCGGAACGAGGAGTTGCTGGACACCGAGGATCTCGTCGTCCTCACCCCGGAATCCGGAAGCAAGGACATGACCGCGGTTCTGGCGCGAAGGACCGGCAAGGTCACGCTGGTGGTTCTTCCCAAATGGTGGACCGCGCCCGATCCCGAGCATAGCGGCTGGGTGCTGGTGCAGGGCCTCAGGCCGGAATGGGATCCGGAACGGACGCTCGCTCCGGCGCATCCGCTGAACATCGAGCGGCATCGCGGCGGCGGGAGCGCGCTCGAGACGGTACCCGCCCACGCCCCCGCGCAGCTTCGCCTAATCGCGCCCGGCCCGGTCCAGACGGTCGGCGGCCGGGGCCTCAAGCCGATCGTCAGGGACAAAGCGGGGCGGGCGGTGCTGGTCCAGGTCGGGGAGGAGCCCTTGTACCTGCTCGCGGACCCCGACGTCCTGTCGAACCGGGGCATGGCCGACCGGCGGCAGGCCGCGGGGGCGCTGGCGATGCTCGATTTCCTCAATTCCACCGGCGCGAGGTCGATCACGTTCGACGTCACCCTGAACGGGCTCGGCCAGACCCGGAGTCCGCTCCGGCTGCTGTTCGATCCGCCGTTCCTGGCGGCGACCATCGCCATCGCCGCGGCGCTTCTGCTCGCGGGCCTGCAGGCGATCGCCCGCTTCGGGCCGGCGCGGCGGCCGGAGCGGGCGATCGCGTTCGGCAAGGCGGCGCTGATCGACAATGCCGCGTCGCTGGTCCGTCAGGCGCGGCGGGAAGCGGCGCTGGGCGGGCGCTACGCCGAGATGATCCGGGAAAGGGCGGTGGCGGCGTTCGCGGTGCCCGCCAAGCTGCGCGACGACGCGCTCGTCGATTATCTCGACAAGCTCGAGGGACGGCCGCGCTTCTCGGCGCTGGCTTCGGCCGCGGAGCAGGCGAAGGGGCGGGAAGAGCTGCTCGCGGCGGCACAGGCGCTGCATCGATGGCAATGGGAGAAACAAGGGTGAGCGCAGGGCAGGTTCAGGGGCTGGCGGAGACGATCCGGGCCGAGGTTTCGAAGGCCGTGGTCGGCCAGGAGGCGACGGTCGATCTGATGCTCGTCGCGCTGTTCGCGGCCGGCCATATCCTCCTCGAAGGCCCTCCGGGGACGGCGAAGACCCTGATCGCGCACAGCTTCGCCCGCGCCGTCGGGCTCGATTTCGGCCGGATCCAGTTCACGCCCGATCTGATGCCGGGCGACATCATCGGCGCCAATCTGTTCAACTTCCAGACTTCGACCTTCACCCTGACCCGGGGCCCGATATTCACCGAATTGCTGCTCGCGGACGAGATCAACCGGACTCCGCCCAAGACCCAGGCGGCGCTGCTCGAGGCGATGCAGGAGCGGACCGTCACCATCGACGGCGAGAGCCTGCCGCTCAGCGAGCGCTTCATGGTGATCGCGACGCAGAACCCGATCGAGCAGCAGGGCGTCTACCCGCTCCCCGAAGCCCAGCTCGACCGCTTCCTGTTCAAGCAGACGGTGGATTATCCTTCGGCCGAGGAGGAGCGGCGGATCATCGCCAGCCACGGCGCCCGCCAGTCGGCGATGGACCCGGGGCAATGGGGCGTCGAGCGCAGGACGGATTCGGCCGAGATCGGCGCGGCGCTCGCGATCGTCGGCGACGTGAAGCTCGTCGACGAAGTCATCGACTATATCGCGGCCTTGATCAGGGGCACGCGCGACGTCGCCGACCTTGAGACGGGAGCGAGCCCGCGCGCCGGCGCCATGCTCGCCGGCGCGGCGCGGGCGCGCGCCGCCCTCGACGGCCGCGACTTCGTCATTCCCGACGACGTCAAGACTCTCGCACCGGCGCTGCTTCGCCACCGCCTGATCCTTTCCCCCGCCGCGGAGATCAACGGGCGGGTCGTGGAGGACGTGGTCACCGACATCATCGAGACGATCGAGGCGCCGCGTTGATCTATCCGACGCGCGCGGCGGTGATGGCGGCGGCGGCGGGGGTGCCGTTCACCTTCGCCGTCGCCGCCCTCATGCCCGAGCGATGGTATGTTGGAATGGCCTGGCCGCTGGCGGTGCTTCTGCTGACGCTCGCCGACGCCCTTGCCGCCGCCCGGAACGGCGAGGCGGCGCTGGAGGTGCCCGCCACCGCCTATGTCGGAGCGGAGGTTCAGGCGATCGCTTCGGTCACCGTCAGGGGCCGCACCCTTCCCGCCCGGGCGGAGGTCGCCCTGGCCGCCAATGCCCTGATTTCGGCCGAGGACGACGGACGGATCTGGATCGATCTGGAGGAAGGCAAGGGCGCGGGCTTCCTGCCACTGGTCATGAGCCGGCGCGGAGCAGGCCGGATCGAGCAATCGTGGCTGCGCTGGCGCGGACCGCTCGGCCTCTGCTGGGTGCAGTCGCGGACCGATCTCGGTTCGGAGATACTGATCCTGCCGGACGTCCGGCCGGTGCAGGAGAGGGGGGCGCAGGTCTTCCAGCGGCACGCGCTCCAGGGCCTGATCGCGCAGATCAACCGCGGCGACGGCACCGATTTCGACGCTCTGGTCGAATATCGCTCGGGAATGGACCGGCGCGCGATCGACTGGAAGCAGTCGGCGCGGCACAGGAAGCTGCACGCCAAGGAATTTCGAACCGAGCGCAACAACCAGATCGTCTTCGCGATCGACGGCGGCCGCCAGATGTCGGAGCCGGTCGCTGGGCTGCCGCGGGTTGACCGAGCCGTCTCGGCGATGTTGCTCACCGGCTGGGTCGCGCTCAAGCTCGGGGACAGGGTCGCTCTTCACGCCTTCGATTCGAGGCCCCGGATCGCAAGCGGAGTGATCTCCGGCTCCGCCGCCTTTCCCGAGCTCCAGCGCCTCGCCGCGAGCATCGACTATAGCGACGAGGAGACTAATTACACTTTCGCGCTGACCACGCTCGCCACCCACCTCACCCGGCGTTCGATGATCGTCCTGTTCACCGAATTCACCGATCTCACCTCGGCCGATTTCATGGTCAGGGCCGCCCGGCGGATGGTGGAGACCCATTTGCTGCTCGTCGTCGTCCTCCGCGACGAGGAGCTGGAGACGATCGCCGACGCCCCGCCGAGGCGGCCCGAGGACATCACCAGGGCGGTGACCGCCGCGGCTCTCATCCGCGACCGCCGGCTCGCCCTGACCCGGCTTCAGCATCTGGGAGTCCATGTCATCGAAAGCGAGCATGACCGCATCGGCGAGCGGCTCGTCGCCGGCTATATCGACCTCAAGAGGAGGAACCTGCTGTGAGCGGCCGAAGCTCCGCGATCGTCGATTCAAGGGCGGTCGTCGTCAACGCCAGCCGCTTCCGGGCCGCGCACGAGCAGGATTGGGAGCGGCTCGACGGGCTCGTGAAGCGCATGGAGAAGGGGTCGATCCGCGATCTCAGCGACGAGGACATACTCGCTCTGCCGCTGCTTTACCGGACCACCTTGTCCTCGCTTTCGGTCGCGCGCGACACCTCGCTCGACCGAGCGCTCGTCACCTATCTCGAGCAGCTCTCCACGCGCGCATATTTCCAGATCTACGGCGTGCAGACGTCGGCGGCGCGCCAGCTCGGCCGTTTCTTCGCCACCGGCTGGCCGGCCGCGGTGCAGGGGCTGTGGCGCGAAACGCTCGTCTGCGTGATGCTCACCCTCGCGAGCGCGGCGGTCGCCTTCCTGCTGGTGCGCGGAGACCCGAGCTGGTTCTTCGGGATCGTCCCGGAATCGCTGGCCTCGGGCCGGGATCCGTCCGCGAGCGCCGAGGCGCTTCGAGCAACGCTCTACGACAGGCAGGAAGCCATGCTCGCCACCTTCGCGGCCTCCCTGTTCACCCACAACAGCCAGATCGCCATCTTCTCCTTCGCGCTCGGCTTCGCCTTCGCCGTCCCGACGATCCTCCTCATCCTCTACAACGGGCTGATGCTCGGCGCCTTCTTCGCCGTGTTCGCGGCCCAGGGGCTCGCCTTCAACCTTGGCGGCTGGCTCGCGATCCACGGCACGACGGAATTGTTCGCGATCAACATCGCCGGCGCCGCCGGGATCAGGATCGGGACCGCGATCGCCTTTCCGGGGCGGGAATCGCGTATCGACTCCGCGGTTCGGGCGGGCCGGCCGGCCGCCGTCGCCATGGCGGGGACGGTGGTGATGCTGGCGGTGGCGGGGCTGCTCGAGGGGATCGGGCGGCAGACCGTCGTCGACGATTCGGCCCGCTACGGGATCGGCGCGGCGATGCTGCTGGGCTGGCTCGCCTATTTCTACATGCCGCGCAGGAGAGGCGATGCGCCCGCCGTCCAGGACTGACCCGGCGGCCCCGGGGTCGATGCGGCGCCGCTTCGTCACTCCCGAGGGAGTCGACCTTCAGCTCGAGCTCGGCGCCGCCGGAGCGCGGGCCGGCGCTTTCATGCTGGACGCGGCGATGATGATCGCGATCCTCATCCTGGCCACCATCGGCCTGATCATGCTCGCGGTCGCGGCGAACGGCGAATGGGTCGGAATCTTGTGGCTGCTCGGCTTCTTCGTCCTTCGCAACGGGTGGTTCTCCCTGTTCGAGATGGGCGGGCGCGGAGCGACTCCGGGCAAGAGGCTGCTGGGGCTTCGCGTCGTCGCCCGCGACGGCGCCCGGCTCACCGGCGGAGCCGTCATCGCTCGCAACGCGATGCGCGAGATCGAAGTCTTCCTGCCTTTGTCCTTCCTCTTCCAGCAGACAGCGGAGGGGAGTGCCGATGCCTTCCTGGCGATCTTCGCGCTGGTCTGGAGCGGCATCTTCCTGTTCTTTCCGCTGTTCAACCGGGACCGGCTGCGGATCGGCGATCTGGTCGCCGGCACCTGGGTGGTCCGCGAGGTCCGCTCCACCCTCGGCGCCGACCTTGGCCAGGGCTTCGAGCGCCCCCGCAGGACGTTCAGCGAAGCCGCCCTAGACCTTTACGGGGTCTACGAGCTTCAGACGCTCGAGGACGTGCTCCGCGGCGGCCGTCCGGAATCGATCGCCACCGTCGCCCAGGTCATCCGCGACAAGGCCGGGATCGAGGAATGGGGCGACGAGTATGAGTTCCTGTCCGATTATTACGCCGCTTTGTGCGCCCGGCTGGAGCGGGGGCTGCTGGTCGGACGGCGGCGGGAGAACAAGTTCGATGAGGCTCTGACCAGCCGGCGCTGACGGGGCGATGACGCATTCCGGCGAGGGCCGGAACCTCGGGACGAGAGGTCTCGGCGGGTGTCCCCGAGGTCCCGGCTTTCGCCGGGATGACGGTTAGCGGGCGGAGCGCCGCCCCAGCCGAAAAAGGAGCTGGCGGACGGTGGCTCCGGTGATCGGATCGCGCCAGTCCGGGGCGAGCTCGGCCAACGGTTCGAGGACGAAGCGGCGGCGGCGGAACTCGGGGTGCGGGACGACGAGGGCGTCGCCCCCCCAGGCGCCCCGTGACCACAGGATGATGTCCAGGTCGAGCACCCGCGGACCCCAGCGGCGCCCGCCGCGGCGCCCGAACTCCTTCTCGACCTGCTTGAGGCGGGCGAGCAGGGAAGGGGGGTCGAGCTCGCTGTCGAGCAGCGCGGCGGCGTTGGCGAAACCACGGCCGGCGGGGCCGAGGGCCGGCGTCAGCCGAATGAGCGAAAGCCGCCGCGCGCCGAGCGCCGCCGCGGCCGCCCTCACCGTCCGCGCCGGAGAGCCGTGGAGTCCGCGGCGGTTCGAGCCGAGGGCGATCGCGTAGCTTGTCAGCGCCATCGTCAGCGCCCTAGACGCTCGCGATGGTCTCTTCCATCTCTCCCGTCCCGGCGCTCGAAGCGCCTCGCGATTGCCCGCTCTGCCCGCGCCTCGTCGGCTTCCGGGAAGCGCTTCGCGAGGAGCATCCCGGCTGGTGGAACTCGCCGGTTCCGCATTTCGGGGATCCTGGAGCCTGGCTCGCCATCTGCGGCCTCGCCCCCGGCAAGCAGGGCGCAAACCGGACGGGGCGCCCCTTCACCGGCGATTATGCGGGGCTGCTGCTCTACGAAACCCTGCTCAAGTTCGGCCTCGCGGAGGGCCTGTACGAGGAGCGCCCGGACGACGGGCTCCGCCTCGTCGGAGTCGCCATCGTCAACTCGGTCAAATGCGTGCCGCCGCAGAACAAGCCGACTCCGGACGAGATAGCCACCTGCACCCGCGCCTATTTCCAGCCGTCGCTGGCGGCGCTGTCGAACGTCCGGGTGATGGTCGCCCTGGGCCAGATCGCGCACAATGCGGCGGTGCGGGCGGCAGGCGGGCGGCTCTCCGCCTACCGCTTCGGCCACCTGGCGGAGCATCGCCTTCCGGACGGCCGGCTGCTCATCGATAGCTACCATTGCTCGCGGTACAACCAGAACACCAATCGGCTTACGCGGGTGATGTTCGAGGCGGTGTTCGAAAGGGCGCTTGAGCTGCGGTAGCCGCGCCCAAGGCACCGTCATCCCGGCGGAAGCCGGGATCTCGGGCACACACGCCGGGACTTCTTGTCCTGAGGTCCCGACTTTCGCCGGGATGACGGCCAATCAAATATCCTCCGCGATCCTCCGGTACAGGTCCGGCCTCCGGTCGCGGAAGAACCCAAAGGCGGCGCGGTGCTTCCTCGCCTGCTCGAGATCCAGGACGGCGGTGAGGACGCCCGTCTCCTTGTCGCCGAACTCCGCCAATATGTCGCCGCGCTCGTCGCAGATGAAGCTGTGGCCGTAGAAGCGCTGGCCGTGCTCGGTGCCGATCCGGTTCGAAGCGACGACGGGAACGACGTTGGAGACGGCGTGGCCGATCATCGCCCGCCGCCACATGCGGCTGGTGTCGAGATCGGGATCGTGCGGCTCGGCGCCGATCGCGGTCGGGAAGAGCAGGATCTCGGCGCCGTCGAGCATCAGCGCCCGGGCGGTCTCGGGATACCATTGGTCCCAGCACACCGCAGGCCCCACCGTTCCGAACGGCGTACGGTAGGTCTTGAAGCCGGTATTGCCCGGGCGGAAGTAGAATTTCTCCGAATAGCCGGGCCCGTCCGGGATGTGGCTCTTGCGATAGACGCCCATCACTTCGCCCTGATCGTCGATCATCGCGAGGCTGTTGTAATGATGGTGCCCCTCCGCCTCGAAGAAGCTCGTAGGGATGAAGACTTCGAGCTCGGCGGCGAGCGCGCGCATCGCCGTCACCGCCGGGTGGCGGTCGGCGGGGGAGGCGCGGGCGAAATGGCCCTCGTCCTGAGTCCGGCAGAAATAATGGCCCTCGAACAATTCAGGCGGGAGGATCAGCTTCGCGCCGCGCCCGGCCGCGTCGCGAACGAGATCCGAGACGGCGGCGATATTCTCCTCGACGCTGTCGGTGAAGGCGAGCTGGAGGGCGGCGACGGTGAGGGTGGTCATTTATTTCTCCTGAGCCGTCATTGCGAGGAGCGAAGCGACGAAGCAATCCAGCTTCGGCGTTGTGCCCGACCGAAGGGCTGGATTGCTTCGCTTCGCTCGCAAATGACAGCGGCTTAGCGCGGCACCTGCTGGCTGATGCAGTGGAAGCTTCCGCCGCCGGTGAGCGCATGGGGGGCCTGGATGCCGGTGACCCGCCGGCCGGGGAAGAGCCGGGACAGCGCGGCGACCGCGGCGTCGTCGTTGGGCGCGCCGTAGAGCGGCGCCACCACGACGGCGTTGCCGATGTAGAAGTTCATGTAGGAGGCGGGGACGATCTCGCCGTCCCGCTCGACCCGGCCCGGGGAGGGAAGGGGCGCCACATTGAGACCGAAAGCCTCCGCCCGGGCGCGGGCGTCGCGATAGACCGCCGCGTTGGGATCATCCTCCCCCGCCGCTTCGGGAATGGCGAGCGTCCCCTCGGCCACGAAGCGGGCGAGATTGTCGACATGGCCGTCCGTATGGTCGTTGAGAAGCCCTTCGCCCAGCCACAGCAGGCGATCGATCCCGAGATCCTCCCGAAGCCGCGCCTCGACCGCCTCGCGGCTCATGCGGGGGTTGCGATTGGGGTTGAGAAGGCATTGCTCGGTGGTGACGGCGAGGCCGGTGCCGTCGACGTCGATGGCACCGCCCTCCAGCACCCAATCCAGACGAACGGCTTCCATTCCGGCGCCTTCGGCCAGGCGGAGGCCGACCGTATCGTCTCCTTCGAGCTCGTATTTGCCGCCCCAGCCGTTGAAGCGGAAGCTTCGCGGCTGCCGCTTCGGCCCCTGCTTGAGGAGGATCGGCCCGGTGTCGCGGAGCCAGATGTCGCCGAACGGCTCCTGAAGCACGGTCGCGAAGGGCGCCAGATCCCGGGCCGCCCGCGCCGAGGCCGGATCGGCGGCCACCAGCCGCACCTCCTCGCCGGCGCCGCCGGCGTGGACCGCCGCCGCGAAGGCGGCTACCTCGAGCCGGGCGGGCTCGAGGTCGGCCTCCCAGAGGTCGGCATGGCTTGGGAAGCCGATCCAGACCCATTCATGCTCCGCCCATTCAGGCGGCTGGCGAAGGCTCATTGCATGATCGGCCCGGCATTGCCGCGGCTCCTGTCGCGGACGGCGCGGAATTCGTCGCCGGGATTCCAGTTCGGCCAATCCTGCGAGTCGGCCAGCTCGCGGCCGATTGTCCAGTAGATCTGCAGGTCCCGGATCGCGCCCGACCAATCCCATTTGGGATCATATTCGTCGCTGGGCTGGTGATAGCGGTTGGTCCTGTAATCCTCCGCCGCCGCGTGGCCGGCGGCGATGCCGCCCTTGACGAGGTCCTCACCGCCCTCGGCGTAGAGCATCGGCACGCCCAGGCGGGCGAGGCTGAAATGGTCGGAGCGGTAATAATAGCCCGCCTGCGGCGACGGCTCGTTCTTCACGGCGAGGCCGTAGCGGTCGGTGGCGCGCTTCATATAGTCCTCCAGCTGGGACTTGCCCTTGCCGATGACGACGAAGTCGCGCGTGTCGCCGATGACGTTGAGTCCGTCCATGTTGACCCCGCCGGCCGTGGCGGCGAGCGGGTAGACCGGGTTCTCGGCATAATATCGGGAGCCGAGCAGGCCGGATTCCTCCGCGGTGACCGCCAGGAAGACGATCGAGCGCTCGGGATTGCCGCGTCTGGCATGGGCTTCGGCGAGCGCGATCAGGCCCGCCGTCCCGGTCGCGTTGTCGAGCGCGCCGTTGCAGATGTCGTCGCCGGTCTTGTCGGCGTCGCAGCGGCCGAGATGGTCCCAATGGGCGGTGTAGATCACATATTCGTTGGGCCGCTTCGAGCCGGGAAGGATCCCGATGACGTTCTTGGAGGCCTGCTTTTTGATCTGGTTGGCGAGGCCGATCGAGGCGCGGGTGCGAAGCGGCACCGCCTTGAACCCCTGTCGCTTCGCGGCGGCCGACAGAGCCGTCAGATCCTGGCCGGAGGCCGAGAGGATCCGCCGCGCCGCCGCACTGGTCAGCCAGCCGATCACCTTCGACTGGTCCATGTGCCCGCCGGGCTCGTCCATGTTGTACTGCGGGCCGGTCCACGAGGATTGGACGACGTTCCAGCCGTAGGCGGCCGGCTCCGTATCGTGGACGATGAAGGCTGCGGCGGCGCCCTGGCGGGCCGCCTCCTCATATTTGTAGGTCCAGCGGCCGTAATAGGTCATCGCCCTGCCGTTGAACGTCCCTTCGAGGTCCTGCTCCTGCCAGTCGGGATCGTTGACCAGGATGACGACCGTCTTCCCCCTCACGTCGACGCCCGCATAGTCGTTCCAGCCGCGCTCCGGCGCGTTGATGCCGTAGCCTACGAAGACCATCTCGCTGCCCTGAAGATCGATCTTCGGCTGGACCTGATAGCTGTTGGCGACGAAGTCGGTGCGGTGGGCGAGGGTCATCGGCGCGCCCGCCCCCGAGATGGTGAGCGGGGTGGGCGCGGCCAGGCTCTCGACCAGCGGCACGTTCTGGAACCAGCTTCCCTCGTTGCCGGGCTGGAGGCCGGCCTTGCGGAAGCGCTCGGCGATATAGGCGACGCTCTTCTCTTCGCCCGGGGTGGTCGGCGCACGGCCCTCATATTCGTCCGATGACAGGATCTGGGTGGCGGTGGTGAGGGTCGCAAGCGAGATGGGCGGGCCCGAATAGGGGCTTCCGGAACGCTCGGAGGAGGTGGCGCAGGCGGCGAGCGCAACGGACGCCGCGGCGGCCAGGGCAAGGGATCGAAGCGGCACGAACATCTCCTCTCGCTCCCGCCCCGTGCGCCCAATGGCAGCAACATTTTGCGCAGGCAAGCTTGCGCGCGGCCGGAGGCGGTGCCATCGTACGGGGAAGCTTGGGTAAGGGGCCTAAGTGATTGGGGATAATCAATGTTTCGGATATTTGGATTAGGCGCGTCAGCGCTCATTTTTCTCGTGGGCGCGGGGACGCCGGCCGATCCGCCGGCCGCGTTTGGAGTGCGCGAGAGCGTGCTCGACGTCTCGCTTTCGCCATCGGGCCGGAAGATCGCCTTCATCAGCCCGGGCCCGGGCCGCTCGACCCTCCTTTATACGGTGGATTCGGACGGCGCCGCCGATCCTCGCGAGGCGCTGAGCGCGGACGGCAAGCCGCAGCGGCTCAGCCATTGCGGGTGGGTATCCGAGGAGCGGCTTATCTGCACGATCTACATGGTGGTCGATGATGTCGTTCCGGGCAGGCCGCTCGGCGCGACGCGGCTGGTCGGGGTCAATGCCGACGGCACCAACCTCAAGCTGCTCAGCCGACGGGGCCGAGCCGACGACCGGTACGTTGCTTTCGGCGGCGGCGAGATCGTCGACTGGCTCCCCGGCACCGAGGGCGCGGTCCTGATGGGGCGTCAATATGTGCCGGAGGCGCGCCGGGGCAGCCATATCGAGGACAAGCGCGAAGGCTATGGCGTCGACCGCATCGACACCGCCACCCTCGGCAGCAAGGCCGTCGAGCCGCCCAAGGCCAACGCGAGCGACTATATCAGCGACGGGCGCGGCAACGTCCGCATCATGGCGATGACCGCGATCGTCGGCTCCACCGGCTACGAAAGCGGCAAGACCAATTATTTCTACCGCACCAAGGAGTCGCGGGACTGGAAGCCGCTCAGCGCCTTCAACAGCCTGACCAACGAGGGGTTCCTGCCCATCGCCGTCGATCCCGACCTCGAGGTCGCCTACGGCTTCAAGACCGGGTCGGGCGGGCGCTGGGCCCTCTACAGCATGGCTCTGAACGGCTCGAAGACGGAAACCCTGGTCTTCGCCCATCCGCAGGTGGACGTGGACGGGACGGTCAGGATCGGCCGGGCCAACCGGGTCGTCGGCGCCACTTACGCCACCGAGAAGCGCGAGGCGGTCTATTTCGACCCGCCGCTGGCGGCGCTGGGACGCTCGCTCTCCAAGGCGCTGCCCGGCCTGCCGCTGATCCGCTTTCTCGATTCCAGCTCGGACGAGAGCAAGCTGCTGCTCTGGGCGGGAAGCGACACCGACGCCGGGCGCTATTATCTGTTCGACAAGGCGGCCAAGCGGCTCGGCGAGCTGATGCTGTCGCGCCCGCAGCTCCAGGACGTGCCGCTCGCGACGATGAAGCCGGTCCGCTACAAGGCGGCGGACGGCACCGAGGTCCCCGCCTACCTGACCCTTCCGCCGGGGAGCAACGGCAAGAACCTTCCGGCGCTCGTCATGCCGCACGGCGGGCCGAGCGCCCGCGACGAATGGGGCTTCGACTGGCTCGCCCAGTTCTTCGCCAACCGCGGCTTCGCCGTGCTCCAGCCCAATTATCGCGGCTCGGCCGGCTATGGCGATTCCTGGTACCAGAAGAACGGCTTCCAGTCCTGGCGCTCGGCGATCGGAGACGTCAACGATGCCGGCCGCTGGCTGGTGAGCCAGGGGATCGCCGATCCGGCGAAGCTCGGCATCTTCGGCTGGTCCTATGGCGGCTATGCGGCGCTCCAGTCCGGAGTTCTCGATCCGGAGCTGTTCAAGGCGGTGGTCGCCGTCGCCCCGGTGACAGACCTCGCCACCCTCGTCCAGGATTCGGCGGAATTCTCGAACTACAGGCTGGTGAAGAACTTCGTCGGCGCCGGACCGCACCTTCGCGAAGGCTCGCCGCTGCAGAATGCCGCCCGGATCAAGGCGCCGGTGCTGCTCTTCCACGGCGATCTCGACCTCAACGTCGGGATCAACCAGTCGCGCAAGATGCAGGACAAGCTGAAGGGCATCGGGGCGAAGAGCGAGCTCGTCGTCTATAACGGCCTCGACCATCAGCTGGAGGACAGCGTCGCCCGGACCGACATGCTGAGGCGCAGCGACGCGTTCCTGCGCCAGGCATTGAAGGTGCAATGATATGAAAAAGGGCGGCTCCCGCGGGAGCCGCCCTGTCCAAATCCTCCCCGCGATTTCGCGGGGAGGGGGACCGCGCGGAGCGCGGTGGAGGGGTTCTTCGACTCCGCAAGGCCCCTCCACCACCCTTCGGGTGGTCCCCCTCCCCTGCAAATGCAGGGGAGGAATTCGTTAGCGCGAGTAGAACTCGACGACCAGGTTCGGCTCCATGCGGACCGGATAGGGAACCTCGTCCAGCGTCGGAACGCGGGTGAAGGTCGCCTTGGCGGTGCCGTCGGGGGCGACATATTCGGGGATCTCGCGCTCGGCGAGGCCCTGGGCCTCCATCACCAGCGCCATCTCCTGCGCCTTGGAGCCCAAGGTGATCTCGTCGCCGACGTTCACCCGGCGCGAGGCGATGTTGCACTTCACGCCGTTGACCCGGATGTGGCCGTGGCTGACCATCTGGCGCGCCGACCAGATCGTCGGAGCGAACTTGGCGCGGTAGACGACCATGTCGAGACGGCGCTCGAGCAGGCCGATCAAATTCTGTCCGGTGTCGCCCTTCATCCGGGCGGCCTCGGTATAGGTGCGCTTGAACTGCTTCTCGGTGACGTCGCCGTAATAGCCCTTCAGCTTCTGCTTCGCACGGAGCTGGATGCCGAAGTCGGACATCTTGCCCTTGCGGCGCTGGCCGTGCTGGCCGGGGCCGTATTCGCGCTTGTTGACGGGGCTCTTGGGGCGTCCGAACACGTTCTCGCCCATCCGGCGGTCGAGTTTGTACTTGGCGCTGCTGCGCTTGCTCATCTCAGGTCCAATCTGCTTGGTTATCAGGCTTCCCGGAACCGCACCGCATGACCCGCCAGGGTTCCCATCAAAGTCCTGCTTTGATGGGGCCTCGTCATGCGCGGCCGCCGCTTCACCGGGGTGCGGAGCCAATTGCGAGCGGGGCCTATGGCTCGAAGAGCCTCAAAAAGTCAAGGGAAGCTTGCCCGGCGGGGCCGAGCGGCGGGCGGCGCCGAGATCTACCGAGGCGCTACTGAGGCGCCCTCGTATTGATGAGGCCCTGGTTCTGCATGTCGTGAGTCTGCTTCCGGGCCGCCTGCCCGTCATTGTCCCAGGCCTTGCGGGTCTTGCAGATCCGGGTTCCCCGCACGAGCGAGCCGGTATCGACGATCCGCTTGCAGATCACCTTGTCCGGGTCTCTGGCCTGGGTCGTTCCACCGGACGAAGAGCCGGCGAGAGCAGGCGCCGAGGCGAGGAGCGAGAAAGCGGCAACGATCGGTGCGTACTTCATGGCCAATCCCCAGGAATGCAGAGAGAGGTGCGATGCTAAGGCGTTCCGCCGAGGTTTGCAATTGCTCGTCAAATAGGCTTTCCGCTCGGCGACTCCCGCCGCCCATGAGGATGAAGATGTCGAGGACGATCGATCCGGACGATTGCAGGTCGATGGAAGAGGTCCGCCACGGTGTCGACCGGCTGGACGAGGAGATCGTGGGGCTGCTGGGCCGGCGCTTCCGCTACATGGACGCCGCGGCGCGGATAAAAGCGGTGCGCGAGGCCGTCCGGGACGAAGGGCGCAAGGCGCAGGTGCTGGCCAACGTGGCGCGGCTGGCCGTAGAGCATGCGGTGCCGCGGGAGGCCGCCGCCGAGCTGTACGAGCGGCTGGTCGAAGCCTCGATCGCGTACGAGCTGGAGCGCTTCGACTCGACGAGGGGCTGACCCCTCCTCGCGAGGAGCGTAGCGGCGAAGCAATCCAAGGGCCTTTCGAAGCCTCTGCGGATTGCTTCGCTACGCGCGCAATGACGCGCTAGCCTCTCCGCCTCGGCTTCACGAGCGCGCGAACGATCCCCCGCAACGCCTGCACTTCCCGGGCGGACCAGCCTGCCTTGGTCAGGATGGTCCGGATCGTGTGGCGGGTGACCGGCGCCCGATCGGGGGGGTAAAAATAGTCCGCGTTCACCAGTGCTTCGTCGAGCTGGCCGATCAGCCCCTCGAGCTGGTCGTGGCTCGCGCGCGGCTCGGCCGGATCGCCGAGCGTCGGCACCGCCAGCGCCTCGTGCTTCGACCATTCATAGGCGATCAGGATGACCGCCTGGGCGAGGTTCAGGGAAGTGAAGCCGGGATTGACCGGAACCGTGACGATCTTGCCGGCGACGGCCACCTCGTCCGTCTCGAGCCCGGATCGCT
The DNA here is from genome assembly GCA_036387555.1 of Allosphingosinicella sp. Taxonomy (GTDB): domain Bacteria; phylum Pseudomonadota; class Alphaproteobacteria; order Sphingomonadales; family Sphingomonadaceae; genus Allosphingosinicella. Next base: position 33,079 of record DASVTN010000048.1, read on the forward strand.
CTGCCCCGAACAGGATGGCGGAGGGCTCGGCCAGCGCCCGCATCTCCCGCGCCGCTTCCTCGGGCGTGACCACCGGAACGACGAGGCCGCGCTTGCGGACCGTGGTGGCGTAGACATGGGCGCAGTCCCCAACCGCCTCGGCGACGGTCTCGAAAACCCGCGCTTTCTCCAGCACCACGTCCGCGCCCGAGGCGGCCGGCCCGGCCGAGGGATTGGGCCAGCCGTCCCGGGGGGCCACGAGCCTGAGGTCGGTGAGCCCGAAATTGAGCATGGCCCGAGCGGCCTTCCCGATATTCTCGCCGAGCTGGGGGCGGACGAGGACGATGGCGGGGGGTGTCGCGGATTTCGGTGTGTTCGCGGCTTCCCTCGATCCCACGTCCCGACTTTGCTCGCCTCGAACGGGTGGGGGTGCCGCCGCCTCAGGGGAGCCGGGATCGCGAACTCGGATCACGCCTCCCCAGCCTCTCCCACGCTTCCCGCGAATTCCTCGAAATCCCGCGCCTCGGTGAAATCCTTGTAGACGCTGGCGAAGCGGATGTAGGCGACCGGGTCCAGCGCCTTCAGCCCGTCCATCACCAGCTCGCCGATGCGGGTGGAGGCGACCTCGCTGTCGCCGCTGGTTTCGATCTGGCGCTGGAGGGAGGAGACGAGGCGGTCGATCCGCTCCTGCGGCACCGGCCGCTTGCGGCAGGCGATGGCGATCGAACGCTCGAGCTTGGTTCGGTCGAACGGCTCGCGGCGGCTGCCGGCCTTGACCACCGTCAGGTCGCGCAGCTGGACCCGCTCGAAAGTGGTGAAGCGCGCGCTGCACTCCTCGCACTGGCGGCGGCGGCGGATCGAGGCGCCGTCCTCGGCAGGGCGGCTGTCCTTCACCTGGCTGTTCTCATGGGAGCAAAAAGGGCAGCGCAACTACTGCTCCTGATAGATGGGAAAGCGGGCGCACAAGGCCCGGACCCGGCCCTTCACCGCCGACTCGACTGCGCCGTTACCCTCCGCGCCGTTGTCGCGAAGCCCTTCGAGCACGTCCGCGACCATGTCGGCGATGTCGCGGAACTCCGCGACTCCGAAGCCGCGCGTGGTGCCCGCCGGCGAGCCGACCCGGATGCCGCTGGTCTTGACCGGGGGCAGGGGGTCGAAGGGGATGCCGTTCTTGTTGCAGGTGATGGACGAGCGCTCGAGCGCTTCGTCCGCGTCCTTGCCGGTGATCCCGAGCGGTCGGAGGTCGACTAGGGCAAGGTGGGTGTCGGTGCCGCCCGAGACTAGGTCGGCGCCGCGCTCCTTGAGACGGCCGGCAAGCGCCCTGGCGTTGGCGATGACGGCCCGGGCGTAGCTCTTGAACTCGGGCTGCAGAGCCTCGCCGAACGCCACGGCCTTGGCGGCGATGACATGCATCAGCGGGCCGCCCTGGAGGCCGGGGAAAACGGCCGAGTTGATCTTCTTGGCGATGGCCTCGTCGTCGGTCAGCACCATCCCGCCGCGCGGCCCCCGGAGCGTCTTGTGGGTGGTGGTGGTGACGACATGGGCGTGACCGAAGGGGGAGGGGTGCTCGCCCGCGGCGACGAGGCCCGCGAAATGGGCCATGTCGACCATGAAGATCGCCTCCACCTCGTCCGCGATGGCGCGGAAGCGGGCGAAATCGATGTGGCGGGGATAGGCCGAACCGCCCGCGATGATCAGCCGCGGCCTGTGCTCCTTCGCCAGGGCCTCGACCTGATCGAAGTCGATCCGGTCGTCGTCGCGGCGAACGCCGTACTGGACGGCGTTGAACCATTTGCCCGAGAGCGCCGGCTTGGCGCCGTGGGTAAGGTGGCCGCCCGCGTCCAGGGACATGCCCAGGATGGTGTCGCCGGGCTTGGCCAGAGCCAGCATCACCGCGCCGTTGGCCTGGGCGCCGCTATGCGGCTGCACGTTCGCAAAATCGCAGTTAAACAGCTGCTTGGCGCGCTCTATTGCGAGAGTTTCCACGATATCGGACGGAGCGCAGCCCTGATAGTAGCGCCGGCCCGGATAGCCCTCGGCATATTTGTTGGTGAGGACCGACCCCTGAGCCTCCAGCACCGCCTTCGAGACGATGTTCTCGGATGCGATCAGCTCGATCTGGTTCTGCTGCCGGTCGAGCTCGGCGGCGATGGCCTGGGCGACGGCGCCGTCGGCCTCTTTCAGGCGGCCGGTGAAGAAGCCCGAATGCTGGACCTCTGCGAAATCGAAGGCGGAAGCGCTGCTCATGCATTTTCCCTGGCGAAGACGGGGTTGGAAAGCTTGTCGACCCGGCGCTGGTGGCGCCCGCCGCCAAATGGGGTGGCGAGGAACTGGTCGACGATGTCGCGCGCCGCCTCGATCCCGATCAGCCGGGCGCCCATGGCGATCACGTTGGCATCGTTATGATCGCGGGCGAGCCGGGCGGAGAGCCCTTCGGAGACGAGGGCGCAGCGGCAGGCCGGGTGGCGATTGACCGAGATCGAGATGCCGATTCCGGTGCCGCACAGGGCCACCCCGCGCTCCGCCTCGCCCGAGGCTATCGCCTCGGCCATCCGGTAGCCGTAATCGGGATAGTCGACGCTGTCGGTCGACGCGGTGCCGAGGTCGAGCACGTCGAAGCCGCCGGAGCGCAGATGCTCGACGAGAAGCATCTTCATCTCGAAGGCGGCATGATCGGCGACGATGGCGATGCGCTCGGCCACGGGGAACTCCGGCGATGGGCTTGAGCTACCTCGTCTAGTGGATGGGCAGTCCCTTTGCCACCAGAGTTTGCCATGACGCCGTCATTGCGAGGAGCGGAGCGACGAAGCGATCCAGCTCCGTCGGCCGCATCGGGCGCAGTCGCTGGATTGCTTCGCTGCGCTCGCAATGACGGCTCAGGCCGCCGCTCGAAGCTCCAGCCGGTCCCAGATCTCGACCAGCGCCTTGGCCAGCTCGCGCATCATCGCCTCGTCGTGGCGGGGCCCGGGGGTGAAGCGCAGGCGCTCGGTGCCGCGGGGGACGGTCGGATAATTGATCGGCTGGACGTAGCAGCCATATTCGGCGAGCAGGATGTCGCTGATCTTCTTGGCCTTGACCGGATCGCCGACCATCAGCGGAACGATGTGGGTGGTCGAAGGCATTACCGGCAGGCCGGCCTCCTCGAAGATGGACTTGAGCCGCTGCGCATTGAGCTGCTGGGCCTCGCGCTCGGCCGAGGAGGCCTTGAGGTGCCTGACGCTCGCCAGGGCCCCGGCGACGAGCACCGGCGAAAGGGAGGTGGTGAAGATGAAGCCGGGCGCGTAGCTCCTCACCACGTCGACGATGTTGCGGTCCGCCGCGATATAGCCGCCCATCACTCCGAAGGCCTTGCCGAGCGTGCCTTCGATGATCGTGATCCGGCGGGCGACATCGTCGCGCTCGGAGATCCCGCCGCCGCGCGGACCGTACATGCCGACGGCATGGACCTCGTCGAGATAGGTGATGGCGTGGTACCGGTCGGCGAGGTCGCAGATCGCGGCGATCGGGGCGACGTCGCCGTCCATCGAATAGACGCTCTCGAAGGCGATCAGCTTGGGCGCTTCCGGATCCGCCTCGGCGAGCAGCTCCTCGAGATGATCCAGGTCGTTGTGCCGGAAGACCTTCTTCTCGCACCCCGAGGCACGGATTCCGGCGATCATCGAGGCGTGGTTCAATTCGTCCGAGAAGATGATGCAGCCGGGCAGGAGCTTGGCCACCGTGGACAGGGTCGCCTCGTTCGAGATGTAGCCCGAGGTGAAGAGGAGAGCCGCTTCCTTGGCGTGGAGATCGGCGAGCTCGGCCTCGAGCTCGACATGATAATGGGTGTTGCCGCCGATGTTGCGGGTGCCGCCGGAGCCGGCGCCGACGTCGTGCAGAGCTTCCTCCATCGCCTCCACCACGTCCGGGTGCTGGCCCATGCACAGATAGTCGTTGGAGCACCAGACGGTGATCGGCTTGGGGCCGTTATGGCCGGCGAAGCAGCGCGCGTTGGGGAAGGCGCCCTTGTTGCGGAGGATGTCGATGAACACGCGATAGCGCCCTTCGGCATGCAGCCGGTCTATCGCCTGCGCAAAGATGCGGTTGTAGTCCACGCCTGCTCCCCGAGGTCCCTGACTCCGCATTAGCCGATTTGACCCGGGATTGGCTAGACTGGTTTCCCCTCTCCCGCATTCCGCGGGAGAGGAGGGGCCCAAGCCGAAGGCCTGGGAGGTGACGGTCTTTCGGAAGGCCGCAGTACAGGCCCTCACCTCCCACCGCTTCGCGGCGGGCCCCTTCTCTCCCGCGGAAAGGGGGAGAGGGGCCTAGAGCCTCTCCAGCCGGGTCAGCCCGTAGCAAGCGAGACCGGCCCGATAGGCCTCGACGTCGGTGTCGCGGCCGGTGAAGAGGGCGACGCCCTTGATCGACTCGCCGGGCCATTCGAGGTGGCGGGTCAGCCAGGCGGTCCGGCGGGCGATCCCCTCCTTGCCGTCGACGAACCGGACCGTGCGGGGGGACGCGGCGGCAAGCTCGTCCTCGACCAGCGGGAAGTGGGTGCAGGCGAGCACGACGGTGTCGATCCGGTCGCCGCCGGGCTGACCGAAGAGGCCGTCGAGGGCTCGGCGGCAGGCTGCGGTGTCCGGCGCCTTGCCGCGCAGCTTCGCCTCGGCGAAGTCGACCAGCTCGGCAGAACCGTGGCGCAGGACGGCGCAGTCGGCGGCGAACTGGGCCGAAAGGCGGTCTACATAGGGCTGCCGAACCGTCGCCTCGGTGCCGAGGACTCCGATCGTCCGGGTGCGGGAAAGCGCGGCCGCCGGCTTGATCGCCGGGACTGTGCCCACGACCGGCAGGTCGAGCGCGGCCCGGACCGCGTCGAGGGCGATCGTCGAGGCGGTGTTGCAGGCGATGACGATCAGCTCCGGATCGAACCGCTCGGCGAGCCGCCCGAGAAGGGCGGGCACCCGCGCCTCGATCTCCGCCGGGCGCTTGGTGCCGTAGGGGTAGCCGGCGCTGTCGGCGGCGTAGACGAGCGGAGCCGACGGAAGAAGCGCCCGAATCGCTCCGAGCACGGAGAGGCCGCCGACTCCGGAATCGAAGACGAGGAGGGGACGGACACTGGTCACGCGCCCGCTTTAGCGGCAGAGCGGGCGGCGGCAAGGCGGCCCTTGATTCCGCCCCTGCAGGTCCGCGGGAGGATCTTGGTGGCCGCCGAGCATCGGTTTCCAATGAATCGATTGCGCGAAGTTATGATTTTGATAGTCTGAGGTCGTGGACATGCATCCAATGGTCGCACCAATCGCCGCCTTGCTGCTCGGCTATGCGCTGGGCTCGATCCCCTTCGGCATCCTCCTCACCCGGCTGACCGGCGCCGGCGACCTCAGGAAGATCGGCTCGGGCAACATCGGCGCCACCAACGTGCTCAGGACCGGCCGCAAGGGCCTTGCCGCCGCTACCTTGCTGCTCGACGCGGCCAAGGGTACGGCCGCCCTCCTCCTCGCCGAGGGGCTGTTCCCCGGCACCGCGCAGCTCGCCGCCATCGGAGCCATGGCCGGCCATCTATGGCCGGTCTGGCTGCGATTCGCCGGCGGCAAGGGGGTCGCGACCTATTTCGGAATCGTCCTCGGCTTCGTGCTTGCGGACGGCCTCGGCTGGGCCGCGCCCGCCGCTTACGCCGCGACCTGGATCGGAGCGCTTGCGCTCAGCCGCTACTCTTCCGTCGGCGGGCTCGCGGCCGCCGCCGCAATGCCGCCGGCCGCGGCGCTGCTCGGCCGGTTCGATCTGGCTCTGCTCTTCCTCGGTTTCACTCTGCTCGTCTTCTGGAAGCACGGCGAGAACATCGCCCGTCTCTTCGCCGGGACGGAAGCGCGGGTCGGCCGCGGTGCCTGAGCCGCCCGCCGACCAGATCGCGCGGCTGCGGCTGATCCGTTCGGAGAATATCGGTCCCGTCACCTATTTCCAGCTGCTCGCCCGCTTCGGCTCCGCCGCCGCCGCGCTCGAGGCGATACCGGGGCTGGCCGCCCGCGGCGGCGGCCGGGCGCCCCGGCTGGCCTCCCGCTCGGCGATCGAGCGGGAGATCGAGCAGGTCGCGCGGCTCGGCGCCTGTCATCTCTTCCTCGGTCAGGGAGCCTATCCCGCGCTTCTGGCGGAGCTCGAGACGGCGCCGCCGGCGCTGATCGTCAAGGGACATTCGAGCCTGCTCGGCCGGCCGGCGGTGGCGGTGGTCGGCGCCCGCAACGCCTCGGCCGCCGCATGCCGCTTCGCCCGCTCGCTCGCTCAGGCGCTTGGGGAAGGGGGGACGGTCGTCGTCTCCGGGCTCGCCCGGGGGATCGATTCCGCGGTCCATGACGGCGCCCTCGACACCGGCACGATCGCTGTCGTCGCCGGTGGCATCGACATTTACTACCCGCCGGAGAACGAAGCCCGGCAGCGCGCCATCGCGGAGCGGGGGCTGGTCGTTTCCGAGCAGCCGCCGGGGGTCGAGCCGCACGCCCGCCACTTCCCGTCGCGCAATCGAATCATCGCCGGCCTCGCTTTTGGAACCGTGGTCGTCGAGGCTGCGCCGCGCTCCGGCTCCCTGATCACGGCGCGCCTCGCGGCGGAGGCGGGGCGCGAGGTGATGGCGGTGCCCGGCTCTCCCCTCGATCCGAGGGCCCAGGGCTGCAACCAGCTGATCCGCGAGGGCGCGACGCTCGTCCAGTCGGCCGAGGATGTGCTCGAGGCGGTCGGTCCCTCGCGGATCCGGCCCTTGCGCCAGCCCGAGCGGGATTACGGAATTCCGCAGGCGCCCGCGGAGGCGGACGACGAGGCGCGCCGGACGGTGGGCGGCCTGCTCAACGCCACTCCGGTGCCGGTCGACGAGATCATCCGCCAGTCGGGTCAGCCTCCGGCGATCGTCCACACGGTGCTCCTAGAGCTGGAGCTGGCGGGGCGGCTGGAGCGCCATGCGGGCGGAAAGGTGAGCCTGGTTTAAGAAGAGGGGAGGGACGCTCACCGTCATTCCGGCGAAGCCGGAATCCACGAACACCGCCGCTCGACAGCTTGTCCGCGCTGGCCCGAGTTCATGGATGCCGGGTCCAGCCCGGCATGATGTCGTGAGTCCACCGACACTGTATCCGTCAGCTTGCGTTCAGGCGCGCGCTGCTGTTTTATGTGACGTTGTAACATTCACGACAGGGAGAATGTCATGCGTAAAGCCGCCCGCCTCGGCGTCGTCAGCCTCAGCGCCCTCAGCCTCGGCCTCGTCGCCCTCGTTCCCGGCGCCTTCTCCCCAGGCGCGTCGGCGCAGGTCCGCGAGCCGCTCTGCCGGCGAGCGGCCGCCTTGCCGGCCCTGCCGCCCGAGCTGAAGCCGAGCGACCGGCAGCAGCCGCGTTACGGCTATGGCGGAGCGACCTCCTCCGTGGTGGCGCCCCCGCCTCCGATGTCCCCTTCGATGGCGCCTCCGATGGCGCCGCCACCGCCGCCTTCGCCGCCGCCGCCGGCGGCCCCGGAGCCGATGCCCGCGTCGCCGGCGATGGAGTCGGCCAGCGAATCCGGTTCGATCACGGTGACCGGAAGCCGGGCCGATGCGGTTTCGAAGGAGAGCACCACGCCCGTGTCCGCCGCGGACGACCTGGTCGAAGAGGCTCGGACGGCGCCGGGCCGTTACCCCCGCCCGCCGCGGCCGCAGCCGCAGCCGCAATCGGGCCTGCTCACCGCCGGCGATCATGACGATCTGCTCAACCCCGAGCTCTACGCCTCCTATGCCGGGCGCTTCCTCCAGCAGAGCCGCCTTCAGGGTCTTCCGAGGCTGGACACCCGGCGAGTGCTCACCGTCGCTGTCCAGGACGAAGCGGGGCGGCCGGTGCCTTTCGCCCGGGTGACCCTCACCTGCGCCGACGGCAACGCGCTCTCGCTCGCCACCCTCGCGGACGGCACGGCGGTCTTCTACCCCGGCCTCGACCGGCTCGGAAGCAGCGTCCGCCTCGCGGTGCCCGGCGTTCCAGCGCGCAGCGTCGCCATCGCCGGCGCCGCCGGGTCGCAGCGGCAGACCGTCACCGTCCGCTCCGGAGCGGCGCCCGTCCGCAAGTTCGACCTGCTGCTGGCGATCGACACGACCGGAAGCATGGGCGACGAGATCAACTACCTGAAGTCGGAGCTTCGGACGATCCTGACCGATCTCAGGCGAAGCCATCCCGGCCTCGATATCCGCCTCGGCCTCGTCGCCTACAAGGACGAGGGCGACGTCTATGTCACCCGCACCCATCCGTTCGTCTCCAGCCTCGACGCCATGCAGTCGAACCTGCAGGCCCTCTACGCCGAAGGCGGCGGAGACTATCCGGAAGCGATGGACCTGGCGCTCGCCCGGGCGATTTCCCAGGACTGGCGTCCGGATGCCGTCAAATCTCTCCTGCTCGTCGCCGACGCTCCGCCGCACGACGAGAATATCGGCAAGGCCTGGCGCGCCGCCGAGGCCGCCCGAGCCAAGCGCATCCAGATCGTGCCCGTAGCCGCTTCCGGGGTCGGCGACGTGGCGGAATATGTGATGCGGGCGATGGCCGCCGCGACCCAGTCGCGCTACATCTTCCTCACCGACGACAGCGGCATCGGCAACCCGCACGCCACGCCGGCGGTCGACTGCTTCCTCGTCACCCGCCTCGATCGGCTCGTCCGCCGGGTCCTCGACAGCCAGATCTCCGGCCGCCGGGTCGAGCCGAGGGAAGGCGAGGTGATCCGCTCGGTGGGCCGCTACGAAGGCGGCAAGTGCATCCTTCCGCCGGACTACCAGCGCTGGGAGCAATATTGACCGGACCCAGAGCCGTCCTCCCGGACTTGATCCGGAATCCATGCGGTGTGCATGGATTCGGCTTCCGCCGGACTGACTGAGCGCCCGCAACGACACCGCGCCCACTCCAGCGCGGGGAGCGGAGGCGGATATGAAATCCGGATGTGGAGGCGGACCGCTTGACGCAGGTGCCAAGGGATCCCCACCCTGTGTCCTGGGGCGTAGACGGGGTCAGGGGCATGGTCGAGGAGCGGGAGAGCGCGGGATATCTGTTGGGCGAAACGGCGCGTCTGCTGCGCGTGAACGCCGGAATCGCGCTCGTGGCGCTGGGCGTCATGACCCTCCTCGGAGTCGCCGCCGATCTATATCCTGATTTCGCCGCTCCGGCAGGCCTCGGCACCTTCGTTGCGAACCTCTTCCTTCAGTATGAAATAAGCCGAGCCACGCTCGTCCATTACGATCTCCTCGATGACGGGACCGGCGGGCGGCGGTTGGCCGCCTTGCTCGGACTGAACATCATAAGCGGGATCGGCATCTTGTTCGGCCTGGTCCTTCTCATTCTCCCCGGTGCCTATTTGTTCGTGCGCTGGTCGGCGGCGGCCCCGGCGCTTATCGCGGAGGACGCCGGGATCTACGATTCGCTGGAGCGCAGCGCCGAAGCGATCGAAGGGCGCTTCTGGCACGTCTTCGCGGCGATATTGGTGCTATGGGCGCCTTTCGTGCTGGCCGGGCTTGCCGCCATCGTCGTGGTGCCCGAGGATCAGCTTCTGATCGCCAGCCTGGCGCTGAACCTCTGCCTCAATCTGGCGCTGATCGCCGGCTGGCATCTGGCGGTGGCGATCTACGCCGGCCGCCAGGACGGCACGAACCTGGCGGAAGTGTTCGCGTAGACGCTTGACGAGCCTCTTGACCGATCCCCACCCTATACGCGTACGCGTGAAGGATCCCCATGAAGCTTGTCGTCGTCGAATCGCCCGCCAAGGCGAAAACCATCGAGAAATATCTGGGCACCGGCTACCGGGTGCTCGCCTCC
>DASVTN010000049.1:0-2534 GCA_036387555.1 Allosphingosinicella sp.
CCAGCTCGGCTCGACTGTGCGGCGTCAATCGGGCATTCTTGTGGATGTTCATCCGGTTCTCCCGCGGATCTGAAGCTTCGCAACCTCAGTCTGCTCGGCCAGGACCGGATGAACAACCTATGGAAACCTCACAGCTAGAGCATCGTGCGCTAAATCCGCACCGCCTCGTCATGCCGGATTTGATCCGGCATCCACCTTACCTTGCCGCGACGGCCAGGAAGAAGGTGGATCCCGGGTCAAGCCCGGGATGACGATGCAAATTCAACGTCCGGCGCTCTAGCCGTCCGACGCCCGCTCGACGTCGGCGCCGACGGCCTGCAGCTTCTCCTCGAGCCGCTCGTAGCCGCGGTCGAGGTGGTAGACCCGGTTGACCTCGGTCTCGCCCCGCGCGGCAAGGCCGGCGAGGACCAGGCTCATCGAGGCGCGCAGATCGGTCGCCATCACCGGCGCTCCGACGAGATGGTCGACTCCCCGGACCACCGCCGATCGGCCGCGGACCTCGATCTCCGCGCCCATCCGGTTGAGCTCCGGGACGTGCATGTAGCGATTCTCGAAGATCGTCTCGGTGAGCAGGCTGGTGCCTTCCGCCAGGGTCAGCATGGCCATGAACTGCGCCTGCATGTCGGTCGGGAAGGCGGGGTAGGGGGCGGTCGATATGGAGAGCGGCTTCAAGCCGCCGTCGGCGCTGACGCGGACCCCGTCGGCCGTGTCCTCGACGATCAGCCCGGCGTCGCTGAGGCCGGAGAGGATGGACGGCATCGTCTCCTTGCGGGCGCCGACCAGCTCCAACGAGCCGCCGGTGATCCCGGCCGCGCAGGCATAGCTGCCCGCCTCGATCCGGTCGGCCATCACCGCATAGGTGGCGCCGTGCAGCCGGTCCTTGCCTCGGATGGTGAGGGTGTCGGTCCTCAGGCCCTCGATCTCCGCGCCCATGGCGATCAGGCATTTGGCGAGGTCGGTGATCTCGGGCTCGCGCGCTGCATTCTCGATCACCGTCTCGCCCTTGGCGAGCACGGCGGCCATCAGCGCGTTCTCCGTCGCTCCGACCGACACGAAGGGGAAGGTGATGGTGCCGCCCTGGAGGCCGCCCTTGGGCGCCCTGGCCCGGACGTAGCCCGCCGCCACCTCGATCTCGGCGCCGAGCGCCTCGAGCGCCTTGAGGTGAAGGTCGACCGGCCGCATCCCGATCGCGCAGCCGCCGGGCAGCGACACCGTTGCCTCGCCGGCTCGCGCGACGAGCGGGCCGAGGACCAGGATCGAGGCCCGCATCTTTCGGACGATGTCGTAGGGCGCGACGGTGGAGGCGAGGTTGGAGGCGCGCAGGGTCATAACCCGGCCATATTCGTCGGCGCGGGCGCCCTCGACGGTGGTCGAGACGCCGAGCTGGTTGAGAAGATGGCCGAAGCTGTCCACGTCGGCGAGGCGAGGCAGGTTCCTGAGCGTCAGCGGCTCGTCGGTGAGCAGGGCGCAGGGGAGCAGGGTCAAAGCGGCGTTCTTGGCGCCGGAGATGGGAATTCGGCCCTCGAGGCGCTTGCCTCCGCGGATGATGATGCGGTCCATGCGAGGGTCTTAAGGCTTTCGCTGGGGGGTGCAAGATGGACTCCCCTCCCTGCAAGGGAGGGGCAGGGGGTGGGTGCGAGCGGAGCGAGCCCTACGGCTTCTGAGTTTCGGCCGCCTTCGGCGGACCCACCCCCGACCCCCCCCCCTTTTAGGGAGGGGCGCTAAGCCTTCTCCAGCGTGCACTGCAGCGGATGCTGGTTCTGCCGGGCGTATTCGATCACCTGGGCGACCTTGGTTTCGGCGACCTCGTAGCTGAACACCCCGCACACGCCGACGCCGCGCTGGTGGACGGCGAGCATCACCCGGGTGGCGTCCTCGATCCCCATCTTGAAGAACATCTGGAGGACCTGAACCACGAATTCCATCGGCGTGTAGTCGTCGTTGAGCATCAGCACCTTGTAGGGCGAGGGCGTCTTGGTGCGGGTGCGCGTGCGCGTGGCGACGCCCAGGCCCGGGTCGTCGACATCCCCGCCCTTGCGCTCGTCCGCTGCCACGATCTCATCCCAACTCATACGCGTCCCTGATATGGCACCCGGCCGATTTCCGGCAAGGGTTTCCCGGCTCCGATTCCAAAGCTCGACTCGCCCGAGCGTTCCCACAAGCAAAAAGGGCGGCCCCCGAGGGGGCCGCCCTTACTGCACCAGCTGGCGCTGCGGCTTAGGGTTCCATCAAAGTAGTACTTTGATGGGGGTCCCCCTTAGTAAGCGGCGGCGGCCTTAACGCGCTCGGCGGCGACCGAGTAGCGGCTGGCGAGAGGCTCGGCGGCGTCGCCGGCGAGCTTGATCATCGTCTCGGAAAGCTTCGAGCTCTCGCTGACGAAGCCGTCGAACTGGCCGCGGACGAAGTCGCTCTGCAGGCGGAAGAAGTCGGTGGCCGACTTCACTTCGGCGAAGCTGCGCAGGGCCGCGGAAGCGTCCTCGAAGCTCTTGCGGCTGAACTCGGCGACTTCCTGGCCGACGGTCTCGAGGCCCTTG
>DASVTN010000050.1:0-30165 GCA_036387555.1 Allosphingosinicella sp.
GCTCGACTCGGTCGAGGAGGGCGCGCTCGACTCCGAGATCTTCCGGCCCGGCGCCCTCGACGTCCTCGCCCAGCACATCATGGCCGTCGCCTGCGCGGCCCCCTTCCGGGAGGAGGCCCTGCTCGAGGAGGTGCGCTCCGCAGCGCCTTATGCGGGGCTCAGGGAGGAAGCGTTCAAGGCCGTGCTCGCCTTCATCGAGAGCGGCGGCTATTCGCTCCGCGCCTACGACCGCTACCGCCGGATCGTCAGGGATGCGGACGGCGTCTGGCGGGTTGCGCACCCGCGATTCATCCAGCAGCACCGGATGAATGCCGGGATCATCGTCGACACGCCGCTCTACTACGTCCGCTTCAAGGGTGGCCGGCTGCTCGGCACCGTCGAAGACAATTTCGCGGAGACCCTGAGCCCGGGCGACACATTCTTCTTCTCCGGCCTTGTGCTGGAGGTCGAGCGGATCGACGGAATCGACCTCATCGTCCGGGCGACGACGAAATCCGCGCGCATCCCCACTTACATGGGCGCCCGGCTGGCGATCAGCACCAATCTCGCCGACCGGGTCCGGACCTTCCTGTTCGACCGGGATCAGTGGCCGCGCTTCCCCGACCCGGTCCGCGATTGGCTGAGCGTCCAGGAATATCGCTCGGCCATTCCGGCGCCCGATCAGCTGCTCGTCGAGACCTTCCCGCACGAGGGGGTCCATTACATGGCCGCCTACAGCTTCGAGGGATGGAACGCGAACCAGTCGCTCGGGATGCTGATCACCCGGCGCATGGAGAGCTCCGGGCTGAAACCGCTCGGCTTCGTCGCCAACGATTACGCGCTCGCCTGCTACGGGCTCGAGCCGATCGCCGATCCCGGAGCGCTCTTCTCGGCCGACATCCTCGAAAAGGAATTCGTCGACTGGGTGGAAGGCTCGCACCTCCTGAAGCGCGCCTTCCGGGAAGTGGCCGTCATCGGCGGCCTGGTCGAGCGCGCCCATCCCGGCAAGCGCAAGACGGGCAAGCAGGTCACCTTCTCCACCGACCTCATCTACGATGTGCTGAGGCGCTACGAGCCCGACCATCTGCTCTTGAAGGCGGCCTGGGCCGATGCGCGCGAGAAGATGACCGACGTCGGCCGGCTGGCGCGCCTGCTCGACCGGGCGCAGGGCACGATGCTCCACGTCGATCTCGACCGGGTTTCCCCGATGGCCGTGCCCGTCCTCACCATCATCGGCCGGGAACGGATGCCGCAGGGAACCGTCGACGACCAGCTCCTGATCGAGGCGGAGAGCCTCGCCGCGACGGCGATGCGGCTGGATTGAGGCTCCAATCCTCCCCTTCTTTCCGGACTTCGAAGAACCCCTCCCCCGCGCTTCGCGCGGTCCCCCTCCCCCGGGGGAGGACTTGCTAGCGGCTACCCGTCCGCGCGAGCACCAGCCCCACCGCCGCCATCGGCCAGCTGATGCGGTCCGGATCGGCTTTCGGCTTGGGTGAAGCCTTCTCCGCCGGCTCCGCTCCGCCCGCCGCCGCCGCCGGCTTCGCCTCCAGCCCCGCCTCCTTCGCCTGCTGGCGCTCCAGCTCGGAGTTCATCTCGCCGCCCATCAGCACGATATAGGCGCTGAGATAGAGCCAGGTCAGGAAGACGACGACTCCGCCGAGCGAGCCGTAGGTGGCGTTGTAATTGCCGAAATTGGAGACGTAGAGGCCGAAGCCGAAGCTCGCGAGGAGCCAGAGCAGGGTGGCGACCGCGGAGCCCGGGGTGACCCAGGCCCAGGGCGCATCGGGACGGTCGGGCGCGTAGCGGTAGACCAGTGCGAGCCCGAGCGCGAGCACCGCCGCGGCGACGGCCCAGAGCAGGATCTGGAGGGCGGTGTGGACGATTGGCGAAGAGAAGGGGAGGAGATGCTCGATGAAGGCGAGCGCCGATATTGCGGAGGCTCCGAACAGCACGATCACCACCAGCCCCACCGTCATCAGAAGCGAGAGCAGGGTGCGCTTGATGAAGCCGCGGCTCTCCTTCACCTCGTAGGCGATGTTGAGAGCGGTGACGACCGACGCCGATCCCTTGCTCGCCCCGTAGAGGGCGATCGCGATCGCGAGCAGCAAACCGAGACCGTGGGAGCCGCTCTTGCTGCCCGTGATGGCTTGCAGCTGGTCCCCGATGATGGAGGCGGCCTCGCGGGGGAGTGTCCGGGCCAGGGTCTGGATGTGCTCCGCGACCGTCTGCGGATCGGCGATCAGGCCGTAGGTGAGCACCGCCGAGGCGAGCAGGGGAACGAAGGCGAGGAAGAGGTAGAAGGCCACTCCGGCCGCGAGCAGCCCGACATTGTCGTCCCCCGCTTCCTTCCAGGTGCGCAGTAGGACGTCCTTCCAGTCCTTGAGCGCGGGCCAGTTTATCGGTTGGATTGCCATGGTGGCCCCTAACCGCGACGGCTGGCGGCGGTTCCGGGAGAGCGGGGAGCCGCTGGAAAAAACCCCGTCATCCCGGCGAAAGCCGGGACCTCAGGCCGGAAAAGGCGCAGTGGGTCTCCCCGAGACCCCGGCTTTCGCCGGGGTGACGGGCTGCTCCTAAACCATTGCCCTGGGGTTCGAGAACACCCTCGTCACCTCCGGCTCGAAGCTCTCCAGCGGATCGACTTCGAACCCCGGATCGAAGGCGGGCGCGTCCCAGTCGTCGACCAGCTTCTCCGCGAACGAATACCAGCTCTCCCCCTGGAACCGCTCCCGCCCCTCCGGATCCTTGCCGAGATGCTCGAAATAATAGCGGCCCTGGAATTCCTGGTGCCAGTAGATGGCGTGGTAGATCTCCTCGCGGACGTAAGGCTTGAGCATCTCCGCCGCGATCGGACCGTGATTGGGGATCGAGAAGAGCTTGCCGAGATCGTGGCACAGCGCCGCGACCACTTCCTCATCGCTCGCTCCGGAGCGCCGGGCGAGCGTTCCGGCCATCAGCGAGTGAGTGAGCTGGTTGGCGGCGAAGCCGACCTCGATCGATTCCAGCCGGGCCAGGCAGTCCATGATCTGCCGGGCGGCGATGCTCTTGATGTGCCTGCCGTGCTCGGCGGCGATATGGGCCCAATCCTCGGCGGTGCCGTTCCTCATGTCCGTGAACATCGGCTCTCTCCTCGTCGCTTGCCGAAATAGACCGTCGCGGGGGTCTTCCACAAGCCGCGCCCCGGGGCTAGTTACCCGGCGCGCGAGCCGGGGGGCGAGCGTGGAGTATCGATGGCGTCCAGCGAACCCGGAGGCCCGGCCGGTCCCGAAAGCCTCTCCTTCCTCGCCGGCGGCGGCGAGATGGGCGAGCGGATGCGCGGCTACGACTGGTCGTGCTCGCCGCTCGGGCATCCCGAGGCCTGGCCGCAGTCGCTGAAGACCGCCGCCGGAATCCTCCTCTCGTCCAAATTCCCGATGTTCCTCGCCTGGGGTCCAGAGCTTCGGTTCCTCTACAACGACGCTTATGCCGACGTGCTGGGCGGCAAGCATCCGGCCGCGCTCGGCCATGCGTTCGAGGATGTCTGGGCTGATATCTGGCACGACCTCGAGCCGCTGGTGCGCCGGGCCATCGCCGGCGAATCGACCTATTTCGAAAACCTGCCGCTCACCATGACGCGCAAGGGGTTCGCGGAGCAGACATGGTTCACCTTCTCCTACAGCCCCCTTCGCGGCGACGACGGGGCGGCCGCGGGTATGTTGTGCGTCTGCACCGAGACCACTGCGACCGTCCTCGCCGAGCGGGAGCGCCGCAACGAGACGGAGCGCCTGCGCCAGCTGTTCGACAACGCGCCCGGCTTCATGGCGGTGGTGCGCGGGCCGGATCATGTCTTCGAAATGGCCAACGCCTCCTACCAGGCCCTCGTCGGACGGACGGACCTGATCGGAAAGCCGGTGCGGCAGGCGGTTCCGGAGGTAGAGGGCCAGGGCCTCTTCGAGGCGCTCGACAAGGTCTATAGCAGCGGCGAGCCCTTCTCGGGCCGGTCGGTGTCCGTCCGCCTCCAGCGCAGCCCCGGCGGTCCACGCGAGGAGCGGCTTCTCGACTTCGTGTTCCAGCCGATCTTCGATTCGAACGGGGCGGTGAGCGGAATCTTCGCCGACGGCTACGACGTCACCGAGCGGATCGTCGCCGAGACGGCGCTGCGGGAAAGCGAGGAGCGCTTCCGTCTCATCGCCGATCTGGCGCCGGTGCCGATGTGGGTGACCAAGCTCGACCGAAGGCGAAGCTTCGTCAACCGGGCCTATGTCGAGTTCCTCGGGATCACCTACGAACAGGCCGTCGACTTCGACTGGCGCACCGTCATCCACCCGGAGGATTCGAGCAGGGTGGTCGCCGAGTCGATCGCGGGCGAAGCCTCGCTCGAGACGTTCGAGCTCGTCGCCCGCTACAGGAGCCGCGGGGAATATCGCTGGATCCGCTCCGTCTCCCAGCCGCGCTGGGGCCCTCAGGGCGAGCATTGCGGCTTCATCGGAGTGGCGCACGACATCACCGAGCTCAAGCAGGCCGAAGCGGCGCTCCGCGAGGTCAACGAGACCCTGGAGCGGCGGGTGACCGAGCGGACGGCGGACCTCAGCGCGGCCCTCGACCGACTGCAGGCGGAAGTCGGCGAGCGCCTCAAGGCGGAGGAAGCGCTCCGGCAGGCGCAGAAGATGGAGGCGGTGGGGCAGCTCACCGGCGGCATCGCCCACGATTTCAACAACCTCCTGACGCCGATCATGGGCGGGCTGGAGCTGATCGCCGCGCGGGTGGAGGAGCCGCGGCTCAAGCGGATCGCGGAGACGGCGCTCGAATCGACCCGCCGCGGCGCCAAGCTGACCGGCCAGCTGCTCGCTTTCTCCCGGATCCAGCGAATCAGCATGGCGCCCGTCCCCGTCAACGCCGTCATCGAGGCGATGCAGCGCCTGCTGCGCCACACGATCGGCGGCGAGGTGACGGTCGAAACCCGGCTCGATGAAGCCGCGGGGCACGGCATTTGCGACGCCAACCAACTCGAAAACGCGATTCTCAACCTCGCCATCAACGCGCGCGACGCGATGCCGGAGGGAGGAACGCTCACCATTTCCACCGACCGGGTCGAGCTGGCCGCGGAGCCGGACCATGAAGCGGGCCAGTTCGTCCGGATCGCCATCGCCGACACCGGCCACGGAATGCCCCCGGATGTGCTCGCCCGCGCCACGGAGCCCTTCTACTCGACCAAGCCCCTGGGCAAGGGGACGGGCCTCGGCCTCGCGCAGGTCTATGGGATCGCCCAGCAGGCCGGCGGGACCCTCCGCATCGAAAGCGAGGAAGGAAGAGGCACGACCGTTTGCATTCTGCTGCCGGCGGTGGCCGCTCCGGCGGCGGCCGCGGACGCGGTTTCCGCAGGGGCCGCTCCCACTCCGCGAGGCGCCGCCGCGGGAGCCAGGATACTGGTCGTCGACGACGATTCCGACGTCCGCGCCTTTCTCGCCGAATCGCTGGAAGGCCTCGGCTGCACGGTCATCTCCGCCGCCTCCGGCGCGGAGGGGCTGGAGGCGTTGCGGGAGGGTGCGCCCGATCTCGCGCTGATCGATTATGCGATGCCCGGAATGAACGGCGCGGAAGTGGCCCGTGCCGCCCGCGATCTCCATCCCGGCCTGCCGATCGTGTTCGTGACGGGCTATGCCGAGAGCGAGCAGCTCGAGGGCGCGCTGGGCGGGGATGTGCCGGTGCTCCGCAAGCCCTTCAGCCTTGAGCAGCTGGCAAGCGCGGTTGAGGAGAATGTTCTGACCTGAATTCCTCCCCCGAGCTTGCTCGGGGAGG
This sequence comes from Allosphingosinicella sp., assembly GCA_036387555.1. GTDB lineage: Bacteria > Pseudomonadota > Alphaproteobacteria > Sphingomonadales > Sphingomonadaceae > Allosphingosinicella. Next base: position 5,755 of record DASVTN010000050.1, read on the forward strand.
GGGACCAGGCGAAGCCTGGTGGAGGGGAAATAGGGAATTGGCATTGCCCCTCCACCACGGCGCTTCGCGCCGCGGTCCCACTCCCCGAGGCGAGCTCGGGGAGGAGTTTTTTGCCCTCTTGAACCCGAAAAATCCTCACCTAAATCGCCGCCGTCGGACGACCCGTTGATGGTGTCCGGCACTTCCGCGAGGGGCGATGCGCTCTTTGCCGCCGCTCCTCACGATGTTGCTCAAACGGAGGACATTGAGATGAGAACCATGGATTTCACCCCCTATCGCCGATCCACCGTCGGCTTCGATCGGTTGTTCGACTTCCTCGAAAACGCCGGAGCCGCGCAGGCGGACAATTACCCGCCCTACGACATCGAGAAACTGAGCGACGACCGCTACCGGATCACGCTCGCCGTCGCCGGATTCTCGAGCGGGGACATCGACATCACCGCCCGCCAGAACATGCTGGTGGTGGTCGGCCGCAAGTCGGAGAACCGCAACAAGGACGGCAGCTTCCTCCACATGGGGATCGCCACCCGCGCCTTCGAGCGCCGCTTCGAGCTCGCCGACTTCGTCCGCGTCGAGGCCGCCGACATGAAGGACGGCCTGCTCTCGATCGAGCTGCTCCGCGAGATCCCCGACGCGATGAAGCCGCGCAAGATCGAGATCGGCACGGGCCAGTCCCGCACGATCGAGGCGGAAAGGGCGCCCCAGAAGGAGCCCGAGGTCGCGTAAGCCTTTGCCTCCCCATGCGGAGCATGGGGAGGGGGACCAGGCGCAGCCTGGTGGAGGGGTGACTGGCAGGCCCGTTCCAGCTACCCCTCCAACACCCTCCGGGTGGTCCCCCTCCCCACCGCTTCGCGGCAGGGAGGACAGCCTGACCAATTCATCCCTCGTTTACCTGTGAAGGCGCACTGCCTTCGAATGCGTTTCCTGAAAAAGCTCACCAACCCGTTCGTTCTCGTCGCCGAAGGCTTCGTCGTCGGCGCCGTCCTGTTTGCGACGTCGACCCCGAGCCTCCTCGAATCCGCACCGGCCGCGCCTCCCGCCGCGCTCGATTCGTCGGTTATCCCCAACCCGGCGCGCTGAGCGCCTTGAACGGCGCGCCCGCCCGGCTATAGGCGGGAGCATGGTTCGCTTTTCGTTCTGTGGCCACGAGTTGATGGCGCTTCCGCAGGGCGCCTTGTTCTGGCCTTCGCGCCGGGCTCTCCTGGTCGCCGACCTGCATCTCGAGAAAGCGAGCTGGTTCGCCCGGCTGGGGCAGATGTTGCCGCCTTACGATTCAATCGCGACCCTCGCCGATCTCACCGCCCTCGCCGCCTCCACCGGCGCGCGGGAGATTTGGTGCCTCGGCGACAGCTTCCACGACCGCCACGGCTGCGAGCGGCTTCCGACGCGCGCCCGCGACATGCTCACGTCGCTCACCGGCGCAACCCGCTGGACATGGATCACCGGCAACCACGATCCCGGAATAGCCGATCATTGCGGCGGCGCGATCGTCGAAGAGGCGGAGGTGGAAGGCCTTCTCCTTCGGCACGAGGCGGAGCCGTCGGAACCGCGGCCGGAGCTTTCCGGCCATTTTCACCCCAAGCTCCGGATCCACCACCGCGGCCGCAACATCTCCCGCCGCTGCTTCGTCTCGACGGAGCGCAAGCTGATCCTGCCGGCCTTCGGCGCGCTGACCGGCGGGCTCGACGCGGGCCACCCCGAGATCGTCCGGGCGGTCGGGCCGAAGGCGGAGGCGCTGGTGCCGCTGGCGGACAGGCTCCTGAGGTTTCCAGTGGCGGCCTAGATGAAGTTCCTCCCCGAGCTTGCTCGGGGAGGGGGACCGCGCGAAGCGCGGTGGAGGGGCAATACGGCCTCTGTATTGCCCCTCCACCACGACGCTTCGCGCCGCGGTTCCTCTCCCCCAAGACAAGCTGGGGGAGGAATTCAGGCGAGCCTCGCCGCCATCAGCCCCCGAACCGCATTGCCCACGAAGAACCCGGCCGCGAGATCCTCCGCGCGCAGGTCCGCCTCCTCGGCGCGGCCTTCGTCGATCAGCGCCTCCCTCAACACTCCGGGAAGCAGCCCCCGCTGCAGCGGCGGGGTGAGCAGCCGGCCGCCGCGCTCGACGAACAGGCTGGTGAAGCTCCCCTCGGTCAGAAACCCGTCGGGGTCGAGGAAGACGATTTCGAACGCCCCGGCCGCCGCTCTTGCATGGTCGTAGAAGCGGCGGTCGCTGGTCTTGTGGCGCAGCCGGAAATCCTCGGGCGCGACCGGCAGCGGCGCCAGAGCGACCCCGACCGCGCCTTCCGGCGCCTCGGGCAGCGGACGCGTTTCGATCGCCAAAGCCCCGCTGGGCGACAGAAGCAGCCTGAGCTTGCGCCCCTCTCTCAAAAAGAAGGTCGCCGCCTGAAGCTCGTTGCGGGCGTCGTGGCGGTCGAAGCCGAAGCCGAGCGCGTCGGCGCTTCGCTTCATCCGCGCCAGATGCCGGTCGAGCTCGCTTATGCCCTCCCGGGGATCGAACCGCATCGTCTCGATCAGGTCGAAGCGTCCAGCCGTGGCCACAAACTCTCCCTTCGCCAGGCATTCGCGCCACTCGTCGGCGGCAACGCTGTCGGCCACGATCCCGGAACCCAGGCCGAGCCGCGCCACGCTATCGCCGTCGCTCAGGACCAAAGTCCGGATCGCCACATTGAACGCGGCTCGGCCGTCCGGCGCAAGCCCGCCGATACTACCGGTATAGGGGCCCCGCTGTTCCCGCTCGATCCCGGAGATGATCTCCATCGCCCGGATCTTGGGTGCCCCGGTGACCGATCCGCACGGGAAGATCGACTTGAGCAGATCGACGGGACCTCGTCCCTCCTCCAGCCGGCCGACGACGGTAGAGGTCATCTGGAGCACGGTCGGGTAGCGCTCGACCTCGAAGAGGGCCGGCACCTTGACGGTCCCCGGTTTCGAGACGCGGGACAGATCGTTGCGCAGCAGATCGACGATCATCAGATTCTCGGCCCGCTGCTTGGGGTCGTTCCTGAGCGCCTCGGGATCGCTTCCGGCGGGCGCGGTCCCCTTCATCGGCCGCGCCGTCACCAGGCCGGCCTCGAGCGTGAAGAACAATTCGGGCGAGAAGGAGAGCAGCCAGTGGCGGCCGGTGAAGACCACTGCGCCCCATCCCGCCCGGGCGCGCGGCCGGATCGCGGCATAAAGGGCGAGCGGGTGCCCCGCGGTCGCCACGTCGGCCCGGAAGGTCAGGTTCGCCTGGTAGATGTCGCCGGCAAGGATATGCTCCAGCGCCCGCTCGACGGCGGCCTCGTGGGCGGAACGCTCGATCCGCGGCCGCGGACGGCCCGCCCAGGCGCCGGCGGGGTCGGGAAGCCACGCGCCTGCGGGAATATCCTCCCAGCCTTCGAACAGGCCGAACCACAGCAGCGGCGGCGCTCCCGCCGGCGCCTCCCCGGCCAGGGGAGCAAGCTTCGGCTCCAGCGCATGGCCAGCCTCATAGGCGATGAAGCCGGCGGCATGGCGCTCCCGAAGGCGCTCCAGCGCCGGGCCGATCTCCTGCGGCCGCCGGGCCTCCACGACCTCCGTCGGTCGCCGGTAAAGCCTGGCGCGGCCTTCGAACTCGAGAAGCACGAACGGCTCACCGGCTTGCCAGAAGCGCCGCGCAGGCCCATCTGCCGGGGCGTCAGGAGAGTCCTTTTTGGTCACCAGCGTCTTCGACCTCTTCAAGATCGGGGTCGGCCCGTCCAGTTCGCACACCATGGGGCCGATGACGGCCGCGTGCCGCTTTGTCGAGGCGCTGTCGCAAAAGGCGCTGATCGAGCGCGCCGATCGGGTCCTCGCCGAGCTCTACGGATCGCTCGCCCTCACCGGCAAGGGCCATGCCACCGACCGCGCCGTGCTGCTCGGCCTGTCCGGCGAGCGGCCCGACCGGATGGATCCGGACGCGGCCGACGAGCTGATCCGATCGATCCGCGCCACCGGCCGCCTTCGGCTCGCCGGCCGGAGGGATATCGTCTTCGACGAGCCGCGCGACCTCCGGTTCCTGCAGCGCGAGCGGCTTCCCCACCACAGCAACGGGATGCGCTTCACCGCCTTCGACGCTTCGGGCGAGGTTCTGGAATCGGCCGTCTCCTATTCGACCGGCGGCGGAGCGGTGGTCGACGAGGCGGCGATCGCCCGAAACGCGCCGCCGGAGGGCGTCTGGGACGTCCCCTACAATTATCGCTGCGCCGACGAACTGCTCGCGCTCGCCGAGCGCGAGGGGCTGACCATCGCCGAGGTCGCCCGCGCGAACGAGCGCGCCGGCCTCTCGGACGAGGAGATCGACCGCCGCCTCGGCGCGATCGTCGATGCGATGTCGGCCTGCATCGACCGCGGCATCGGCCGCGCCGGCATTCTTCCCGGCGGGCTCAACGTGAAGCGCCGCGCCCCCGGCCTCCACAAGCTGTTGATCGATCGGGCGGAGCGGACCCTCTCCGATCCGCTCACCGTCCTCGACTGGGTGAACCTCTGGGCGCTCGCCGTGAACGAGGAGAATGCCGCCGGCGGCCGGGTCGTCACCGCCCCCACCAACGGCGCCGCCGGCATCGTTCCGGCCATCCTGCGCTATTATCAGCGCTTCACCCCCCATTCGACGGACGAGGGCGTTCGCACCTTCCTTCTCACCGCCGCAGCGGTCGGATCCCTGTTCAAGGAGAATGCCTCCATCTCCGGAGCCGAGGTCGGCTGCCAGGGCGAGGTCGGAGTCGCCTGCTCGATGGCCGCGGCCGGCCTCACCGCCGCGCTCGGCGGCACCAACGGCCAGATCGAGAATGCCGCCGAGATCGGCATGGAGCACAATCTCGGCCTCACCTGCGATCCCGTCGGAGGCCTCGTCCAGGTCCCCTGCATCGAGCGCAACGCCGTCGGCGCGATCAAGGCCATCGAAGCCTCCCGCCTCGCCCTCGTCGGAACCGGCGACCATCTCGTCAGCCTCGACCAGGTCATCGAGACGATGCGCAAGACCGGCCTCGACATGAATGTCCGCTACAAGGAGACGTCGCTCGGCGGCTTGGCGGTGAACGTGGTGGCGTGCTGATCGATAATCCCTCTACCGTTCTTACGGAAGAGGAGGGGCCCGCCGCGAAGCGGGGGGAGGTGAGGGTCTGTACCGCTGACTCAGAAAAGACCCTCACCCCCCAAGCCTTTGGCTTGGGTCCCCCCTCTCCCGCGGAAAGCGGGAGAGGAAGAGATTGCGATCCCTCCGACTGCATCCTAGCGTCCGCCCGCCTTCTGCCCGAGGAGTCTCCATGCGCCTTCGCCTTTCCCTGCTCGCCGCAGCCGCCTTCCTGGCCTCCCCGGCCGTTGCCGAGGTCGAGAAGCCGGCCGCCATCGTCGCCGACGGCATTCCCGACGTCCCGGAGGATCTCGCCGAGCGCACCCGTCCCTACATGGAGTTCCGCACCGCCGGGCTTCAGGGCTGGAACCCCGCGAAACGCTCGCTCGCCGTCACCACCCGCTTCGGCAACACCGCCCAGGTCCACGAAGTGGCGCGTCCGCTGGGGATGCGGCGCCAGATAACGTTCGAGGCCGACGCCATTTCGAGCGCCTCCTACGCCCGCAGGATCGGCGACGTGCTCGTCGTCCAGAAGGATGTCGGCGGAAGCGAGTTCTGGCAGCTCTACGTGCTCGAAAACGGCCGGCTGAGGATGATCACCGACGGCAAGAGCCGCAACGCGATCAACGCCTGGAGCCATGACGGCCGCTGGCTCGCCTACACCTCGACCCGCCGCAACGGCTCCGACAACGACATCTACATCGTCGATCCCCGCAACCCGGCGAGCAACAGGATGCTCGCCCAGGTGAAGGGCGGCGGCTGGGGCCTTTCCGATTTCGCGCCGGACGGCCGAAGCGCCGTCGTTTCCGAATATCTCTCGATCAACAAGACCAACCTCTACCGGATCGACGTCGCCAGCGGGCGGATGACCCCGATCGGCGACCATCGCAAGCCCATCTCCTACGGCTCGGCCCAATTCGCCCCGAACGGCACCCTCTGGGTCACTTCCGACGAAGGCTCCGACTTCCAGCGCCTCGGAACCCTCGACCCGGCAACCGGCCGCTTCACCGCCGTCGCGCCCGAACCGCGCTGGGACGTCGAGAGCTTCGACATTTCCGACGATGGCCGGTTCATCGCCTATATCGTCAACGAGGCCGGGATCAGCCGGCTGAAGCTGCTCGACACGCGCACCCGAAGGAGCCGCGCGGTGACGGGGCTCCCGGTCGGCACCGCGGGCGGGCTCGAAGTCGCGCCCTGGGGCGACATCGCCGTCTCGATGGCCTCCGCGCGCTCCCCGTCCGACCTCTTCGTCGTCAATCCAAGAACGCTTGCCGTCACCCGCTGGACGGAGAGCGAAACGGGAGGGCTCGATCCGCGGCGCAACGTCGAGCCGGTCCTCGTCGAGACGACCAGCTTCGACGGCGAGAAGGTGTCGGGTTTCCTCTATCGCCCCGATCCCGCCCGCTTCCCCGGCCGCCGGCCGCTCATCATGAGCATCCATGGCGGTCCGGAAGGCCAGTCCCGGCCGGGCTTCCTCGGGCGAAACAATTATCTGGTGAACGAGCTCGGGATCGCCCTCTTCTATCCGAACGTCCGGGGCTCGACCGGTTTCGGCAAGCGCTTCGTCGCCCTCGACAACGGCCCCGACCTTCGCGAGAATTCGGTCAAGGACGTCGGGGCCTTCCTCGACGTCCTTGCCCGCGATCCGGCGCTCGATCCGGCCCGCTTCGCAGAGACCGGCGGAAGCTATGGCGGCTACATGTGCTACGCGAGCGCCATCCGCTACGGCGACCGTTTCAAGGCGGCGAATTGCATCGTCGCGATCTCCAATTTCGTCACCTTCCTCGAGAACACGCAGAGCTACCGCCGCGACCTGAGGCGGGTCGAATATGGCGACGAGCGCGATCCGGCGCAGAGGAAGAAGCTGCTCGCCATCTCGCCGCTCACCCGGATCAAGGAGCTGCGCCTGCCGCTGATGGTCCAGACCGGCGGCAACGACCCGCGCGTTCCCGCCTCGGAAGCGGAGCAGGCGGTCAAGGCGGTGCGCCGCAACGGCGGCACCGCCTGGCACCTCCTCGCCCAGGACGAAGGCCACGGCTTCGCCAAGAAGGCCAACCAGGATTACGCCTTCTGGGCGAGCCTGATGTTCTGGCAACGCCACCTGCTCGGCGAGCGCCCGGGGCGGGGGACGGAGTAGGGGCGGCCAAAATCCTCCCCTGCATTTGCAGGGGAGGGGGACCATGCGAAGCATGGTGGAGGGGCCTCGCTGAGTACTGAAGAACCCCTCCACCGCGCTCCGCGCGGTCCCCCTCCCCGAGAAATCTCGGGGAGGAATTTCAGGCTTACCGCCCCTTGGCCGCCAGCCATTCCTCGATCGCCCGGTAGGCGGAGCGCCCCCGCGCCGGATCGTCGCCGAGGCCGGTTGCGAAATAGGCTATTCCGCGGCCCGTGGCGCGGTCGATCCACAGGCCGGAGCGCAGCCCGTAAGCGTCGCCGGCGTGGCCGAGGCGGGGCCTGCCGTCGGCGAAGGGGTCGTCCGCCGGGCCGCATTGGGCGAGGATCTGAACGGCAAGGCCGTAGCCGCAGTAGAAGCCGCCCTCAGAATCGCCGTTGGCGCCCTCGAAGCGCCAGTGGAGGCTCTCCATCTGCGCCACGCTCTCCTCGGTCAGGAACCGGCTGCCGTTCGGCAGGCGCCCGTTCCCGAGCAGCAGAGCGCCGACCCTGGCGAGATCGCGGATGGAGATGCGAAGCCCACCCTGGGGCGAGAAGAGGGCCCCGTTGTCGCCAGGGCGGTAGGCCGCGAGGTCACAGCCGCCGTCGGCGCCGGGCACCACCGGACAAGCCGGCCGGGCGCCCTTCAGGTCGTCGCGCACCACCGTCCCGTCGGGCGCGTAGAGCACCGCCGCCCGGGCGATCGCGGCATCCGTGCACGTCGTCCAGTTGAAGCAGGCCTGAAGGCCCAGCGGCTTCAGCACCAGCCGCTCCATCAGCCGGTCGAACCGCTCCCCCGTCGACTTCTCCATCACCGATGCGACGACCGGAAAGCCGAGGTTCGAATATCGGAAGAAGCTTCCGGGGGGGTGCGCCTTGTCCCACGCCTCGGGTGCTGCGACCGCCCGCTCGACGGTCATCCCCAGTGGGAGCGCATAGCTGACGTCGTCGCGAAGGCTAGATCGGTGCGACAGAAGCAGCCGAAGCGTGATCGGCTGCTCCGGAAAGGACGGGTTTCGAAGCTTCCAGCCGAGATGGACCGAGACGTCCTCGTCGAGGTCGAGCTTGCCCTGCTCGACCAGCCGCATCACGCCCAGCGCGACATGGAGCTTGGTGATCGAGGCGATTCGCACCGGATCGTCGATGGTGAGAGCCCTGGCCGCGGCGCGGTCGGAAAGGCCGGCGGTTCCGGAGCGCTCGATTCCGCCAGCGTCGAACGTCGCCCAGGCATAATTGCCATGCGGCGCGGGCGCGGGCTCGTCGGGAACTGTCGCGCAGGCGGCGGCGAGTCCTGCGGCCAGCAGGGCTAAGGCGAGCTTCATCGGCCCGCGGCTCAATTCCGTCCTCCGCGGCGGCGGTTGCGTCCGCCTTCCTCCCGAGGCTCCTGCGCTTCTTCCGCCGCCTCCTCTCGAGCCTCCTCCGCTTCCTCCGCCTGCTCTTCGGCAGCTTCGCGCTCGGCGATGCTGGTGGGGCCGAGCTTGGCCGTGACCGCCCAGATGGCGAGCGCGACGATCAAAGCGGCCGCCGTCAGCGATCCGAGCAGCTGGCGGCCCGTCCCGCCCCCTTTCGCCCTGTCATCCTCCAAACGCGCCTCCTTTAGAACAGATGCTCCGCCGCCGCCGACAGCCAGGTCGCCCAAAAGAGCAGGAAGACCATGATCCCGAGCGCCGGCAAGAGATGGCCGAGCCGGTGAAGCCGGCGAACGACCAGGATCTTGAAGCCGAGCACCGCCAGAAGCGCGCAGGCGAGCAGGATGTGGACCGCGGCGTCGTCCTCGAAGCCGAAATAGCCGATGCACATGATCGCGACGACCGCGGTCACCGCCACGATGCTGTCGCCGATCGCCCGGTGCGCCTTCGACGCCGCCACCGGCTTCAGGAATGGCAGGCGAAGCTTGCCGTAGCCGACCGCCATCAGCCCAACCTGATAGGCGGCGAGCAGCGCGACCGCGCTGGCGAGCACGATCTTCACTTCCGGCACGTTGCCGCGGGTGAGGCTGAGCAGGAAGTCTTCCATCCCGAACGCAGCGTAGAACCTCGCGGTGCGGCCGGAAACCCCGGTTCACCGGCGAAGGCCGCGGTCCATGGGCATGGACGCGGAATCCGGATCCGGGACTTCGCCGGCGAGCTCTGCTCGCGGGGCTTTCGATTGATGGAGAAAAAGGCATCCCGCTGCGCTAGGCTTTCGACGGGCAGCCTCAAGCTGCCGTCATTCCGCGGCTTGGAGACGGATGTGCGAACTATGGCGGAGGAAGTTTCGAAGGGAGGGTCCGGGCTCCGCCCGGCTTTGAAACGCGCAGCTTGTGGATTTTCCGCGCACATCGTGAACTTCGTGAACTTCACCCTGCTGCTTGTCGCGGTCGCCGTCCCGGCCGCCGCCCAGTCCCCGGCCGCTCGGGAATGGTCGCCGGCGCAGGCGAAGGCGATACTGGACAAGACCCAGACCATCCGCCTCTCGCCCTCGCTCGCCCACCTGACGCCCGGGGAGCGTGTCGCCGTCGGCAAGCTTCTCGAGGTCGGGCGGATCTTCCAGGATGTCTACGAGCAGCAGCGCCACCGCAACGCCCTCACCCTGCGAGCCGCGCTTGCCCGCCGCACCGATGCGCACGGCCGCGACCTCTACACGCTCTACCGGCTCAACCAGGGCCCCATCGCCACGACTCTCGAGAACAAGCGCGAGCCCGTCGCCGCCGTCGCCGAGGCGCCGCCGGGGAAGAACGTCTACCCCTGGGATCTCACCAAGGCCGAGTTTGACGCTTTCCTGGCCGCCCATCCCGGCGAGCGCGCGCGGCTCACCGACCTTCGCTCGGTGGTCCGCCGCGCCGAGATGGCGGTGCTGAAGCGTGATCTCGCCAAGCTTCGCCAATATCCCGTGATCGACGCGCTGCACCCCGGCCTTCGCACCCGCCTCGAGGCGCTCGCCCGGAGGCCGGGCCGCTCGACCCTCTACGCCGTCCCCTATTCGCTCGCTTATGCCGACGAGATGGTTCGCAGCCACGGCCTCCTCAACGAGGCCGCCGAAGCGGTCGCGAGCTCGGATCCGCAATTCGCGCGCTACCTGCGCAACCGCGCCCGAGACCTTCTCAGCGACGATTACGAATCGGGCGACGCCGCCTGGCTGAAGGGCCGGTTCAGGAATCTGAACGCCCAGATCGGCGCCTACGAGACCTATGACGACGAGCTGCTCGGCACCCGCGCCTTCTACGGGCTCAGCCTGCTCGCCACCCGCACTGAGGAATCGGCTGCGCTTCGCAAGGCGATGAAGGGCATTCAGGAGCTCGAGGATTCGCTTCCCTACGAGCGGCGGCGGCGGGTGATGGAGGACATCCCGGTCGGCGTTTACGACGTCATCGCAGATTTCGGCCAGACCCGGGGCGGCAATACCGCCACCAACCTTCCCAACGAAGCCTATCTGGTCGAGCGCTACGGAAGCATCATCCTGCTTCGCGCCAACATCATGCGCAATCCGGACCTCTTCCGGGGCTCGGGCGATATTTTCGGGGCGGCCATCGCCCCCGCGCAGGCGGGCCATCTCACCGCCGATTCCAATTTCTACCGCACGCTCTGGCACGAGGTCGGCCATTATCTCGGCCCGGACGTCACCGCTTCGGGCCGGACGCTCGACGTCATCGGCGCCGACGCCAATCTGCTCGAGGAGCTGAAGGCGGACCTCGTCTCCCTGTTCGTCGCCAGGGAGCTTCGCCGCCGCGACTATTACAGCGAGGATCAGCTCCGCGCCGTCTACGCCAGCGGCATCCTGCGCACGCTCCAGAACAACAAGCCGCGCCGGGAGCAGCCCTACAACATGATGCAGCTGATGCAGTGGAACTGGTTCCTGGACCGCAAGGTGCTGGCCTTCGATCCGGCGACGGCGAAGCTGAGCATCGACTATGGCCGCTATCACGAGGCGGTGCGCGATCTCCTAAAGCAGGTGATCGCCCTTCAGGAGGCGGGAGACGCCTCGGCCGCGGCCGCCTTCATCGAGCGCTGGGGCCGCTGGGACGATGCTCTCCACGGCAAGGTCGCCGCCAACATCCGCGCTCAGCAGCGCTACCGATTCCGCCTGTTCGAATATTCGGCGCTGGGGGCGACTCAGAGGTGAGGCGGGCGGCGGCGATCCTCGCTTTGGCGGCGACAGGCTGCGCTCACTCGCAGGCGGAGGTTCCGTGCGCCGCCAACCTGCCCGGCGCCACTCTCGCAATCCCTCGGATACTGGGCCTGGCGGACCCGCCGCCGGCGACGCTTGAGGCCGGCTTCGTCCTTTGCAGCACCCATCGCGACCGTCTCCTCGCCGCGTCCGCTGCACTGGGAGCGGAGGGCTATTCGAGCTACATCGGCACGGCGGACAAAGGCCGGTGCCTGCGCGTCGCCCGCACCCACGAGGCGAGCGCCGCCGCCCTCGAACTGGAAATCACGACGATGTGCCGGATCGCGACGGCGCACCGGATCGCCTATCGCCACTGGCAGACGGAGGTTGGCGGCAAGTCCGTCAGGCTCGCCGGCGACCGGCTGGAGATCGACGGAAAGACCCGGCGGCTCGACTAAGTTCCTCCCCCAGCTTGCCTGGGGGAGGGGACCATGCGCAGCATGGTGGAGGGGTAAAGCTGAGTCTGAATCGCCCCTCCACCCCGCCGCCTCGCGCCGCGGTCCCCCTCCCCGAGGAAGCTCGGGAGGAATTAAGGGGGGCCGCGCTCCAGCCAGCCAACGATCTCGTCCGCCGCCTCCTCCGGCGTCATCGTCGCCGCGTCGATCCTCATCTCCGGCGCTTCGGGCGGCTCGTAGGGCGAGCCGATCCCGGTGAAATTGGGGATCCGGCCGTCCCTCGCCTTGGCGTAGAGGCCCTTGGGATCGCGCTCCTCCGCCACCGCCAGCGGCACATCGACGAACACTTCGATGAAGTCGCCCTCGTCCAGCATCTCGCGGACCATCCGCCGCTCGGCCCGGAAGGGGCTGATGAAGGCGGCGAGGACGATCAGCCCGGCGTCGAGCATCAGCCGCGCGGTCTCTCCCACCCGCCTGATGTTCTCCGCCCGGTCGGCGTCGGAGAAGCCGAGATCCCGGTTGAGGCCGAGCCGGACGTTGTCGCCGTCGAGAAGGAAGGTGTGCCGGCCCGCCAGATGAAGCTTTTTCTCGACCAGATTGGCGATGGTCGACTTGCCCGCGCCGGAAAGGCCGGTGAACCAGAGCAGCCGCGGCCTTTGCCCCTTGATCGCCGAGCGTGCCTCGCGGCTCACGTCCAGGGCCTGGAGATGGAGGTTCTGCGAGCGGCGCAGAGCGTGGCGGATGAGTCCGGCCGCGACCGTCTCGCCGGTCACCCGGTCGATCAGGATGAAGCCGCCGAGATCGCGATTGTCCTCATAGGCCTCGAACACCAGCGGCCGGTCGGTCCACAGGTTCGCGACCCCGATCCCGTTCAGCTGGAGCCCGTGCGCCGGCACCTGCTCGAGCGTGTTGACGTCGATCTCATATTTGGGCGTGTGGATCGTCGCCAGCGCGCTCTGGGCGGCGAGCTTCAGCGCATATTGCCGACCGGCGACCAGCTCCTCCTCCGCCATCCAGACGATCACGGCCTCGAACTGGTCGGCGGTGTCGGGCGGGTGGGCGGCCGAGGCGATGACGTCGCCGCGCGAGCAATCCACTTCCTCGGCGAAGGACAGCATCACCGACTGGCCAGCGACGGCCTCCTCGAGCTCGGCATTGCCGAGGCCAATCCGGCGCACGGTCGCCCGGGTCCCCGCCGGCATCACCCGAACCGGGTCGCCGAGCCGCACCGACCCGCTTGCGACCATGCCCGCGAAGCCGCGCCGCTCGTGGCGGCTCACCCATTGCACCGGCATCGCGAAGGGGCCGCCGCCTTCGGCGCCCGGCTCGACGCGTTCCAGATGATCGAGCAGCGAAGGCCCGTCATACCAGGGCATCGCCGCCGATCGGGCGGTGACGTTGTCGCCGCCGCGGGCGGAGACGGGGATCGCCGTGAAGGCCTCGCCGAGGGCGGCATAATCGGCGACGATGCGGTCGAACGCGGAGCGGTCGAAGCCGACGCAGTCCATCTTGTTCACGAGCAGCACGAAGTGCGACACGCCGAGCAGCCGGCACAGATAGGAGTGGCGCCTCGTCTGGGTCAGGACGCCCTTGCGCGCGTCGACGAGGACCAGGGCCAGATCGGCGGTCGACGCGCCGGTCACGAGGTTGCGGGTATATTGCTCATGGCCGGGCGCGTCGGCGACGATGAACTTGCGCTTGTCGGTCGCGAAGAAGCGGTAGGCGACGTCGATCGTGATGCCCTGCTCGCGCTCCGCCTCCAGCCCGTCGACGAGCCTCGACAGATCGTCCCCGCAGGCGGCGAGCTCGTCGTCGAAGGCCGCCCCCGTCTCGAAGAGCAGGCGACCGAGCAGGGTCGACTTGCCGTCGTCGACCGAGCCGCAGGTGATCAGTCGGAGGAGGGTCTTCTCGACGGTCATTCCGGAGTCACCGGGCCGCGAAACCTCTCCCGTCCTTCACGGGAGAGGAGGGGCCCGCCCGTGAAGCGGGTGGGAGGTGAGGGTCTGTAGCAACGAGTCAGCAAGACCCTCACCTCCCAAGCCTTCGGCTTGGGCCCCTCCTCTCCCGCGAAAAGCGGGAGAGGGATAAGCTGCGCGCCCCCGCCCATCAAAAATATCCCTCCCGCTTCTTCCGCTCCATCGAAGCGGCCCCGTCGCGGTCGATCAGCCGGCCCTGGCGCTCGGACTGGCGGCCGGTGCGCATCTCCTCGATCAGCTCCGGGACCGTGGCGGCCCGGCTCTCCATCGCACCCGACAGGGGGTAGCAGCCGAGCGTCCTGAACCGGACCCACCGTTCCTCCACCGTCTCGCCCAAGCCCGGCTTCAGACGGTCGTCGTCGATCATGAGCAGCGTCCCGTCGCGCTCCAGCACCGGCCTCGGCTCGGCGAAGTAAAGGGAGGAGACCTCTATCCCCTCCGCCTCGACATATTGCCACACGTCGAGCTCCGTCCAGTTGGAGAGCGGGAAGATCCGGAAGCTCTCGCCCTTCGCCTTGCGGGCATTGTACAGCCGCCACAGCTCGGGCCGCTGGCGCTTGGGATCCCAGCGGTGGCCCGCCGCCCGGAAGGAGAAGACGCGCTCCTTCGCCCTCACCCTCTCCTCGTCGCGCCGGGCGCCGCCGATGGCGCCGTCGAAGCCGTGGCGGTCGAGCGCCTGCTTGAGACCGTCCGTCTTCCACATCTGCGTGTGGAGCGCCGAGCCATGGTCGAGCGGGTTGATCCCGCGCTCCTCCGCTTCCGGGTTGCGGTGGACGATCAGCTCCATCCCCGCCTCCGCCGCGGCCCGGTCGCGAAGCGCGTACATCGCCTTGAATTTCCACATCGTGTCGACGTGGAGGAGCGGGAAGGGCGGCTTGCCCGGAGCGAAGGCGAGCTTCGCCAGATGGAGCAGCACCGAGCTGTCCTTGCCGGCCGAATAGAGCATCACCGGCCGCTCGAACTCGGCCGCCGCCTCGCGGATGACGTGGATCGCCTCGGCCTCGAGCCGCTGGAGGTGAGTGAGGGTCATTGCGGACCTCTTAGCGGGAAGAGTGCACTCCCGTCATCCCGGCGAAAGCCGGGACCTCGGGGAGACCCGCCTCCGTCATCCCGGCGCAACCCGGGATCTCGGGGAGACCCGCCGAGACTTTCCGACCCGAGGTCCCGGCTTTCGCCGGGACGACGGAGAGGGCCAAGGTTGCAACTTCCTTCCGTCCGCGCCATCTCGCCGCAATGACCGAGCCTCCCCTGAAAGCCGTCATCATCCCGGTGACTCCGCTCCAGCAGAATTGCTGCCTCCTGTGGTGCACGAAGACGATGCTCGGCGCCTTTACAGATCCCGGCGGCGACCTCGACCGTCTCAAGGCGGCGGCGAAGCAGCACGGGGTCAGGATCGAGAAGATCCTTCTCACCCACGGCCATATCGACCATTGCGGATCGGCCAAGATCCTCGCCGACGAGCTGGGGGTTGAGATCGAGGGGCCTCACATCGCCGACAAATTCTGGATCGACCGTCTGGCCGAGGACGGCGCCCGTTACGGAATAGCGGGCCGCCCCTTCGAATCGGACCGCTGGCTGGACGACGGCGACACCGCCACCGTCGGCGAGCTGGTCTTCGACGTCTATCACTGCCCGGGCCACACGCCCGGACACGTGGTCTTCCACCACGCGCCCTCGAGGCTCGCGATCGTCGGCGACGTGCTGTTCCAGGGCTCGATCGGGCGGACCGACTTCCCGATGGGCAACCATCAGGACCTGCTCGACGCGATCACGACCAAGCTTTGGCCTTTGGGCGGCGACACCGCCTTCGTGCCCGGCCACGGCCCGATGAGCACCTTCGCCCGCGAGCGGGCCACCAACCCCTTCGTGGGGGACAGGGCGCTGGCGGGGGCTTAAATCCCCTCTTCCGCGGAAAGCGGGAGAGGGATGGCGTGTGCATAGGTCACCCTCGCCGGCTCCCGGTGGAGATAGGGCAGGGCGATCGCGTAGAGCGCGAGCCCGAACAGGATCAGCCCCGTCACGACGATCCCGATCATCCGGAGCTTCAGCTTGTCGCCGCCTGGCCGGTCCATCCCGAAGGCGTGGGCGATTCGAGCGAGGATGTAGACGACCCCGACGATCCACAGCCACAGCTTCGAGCCCTCGGCCATCTCGATGAGCAGGATCAGGATGAGCACGAACGGCGTATATTCGATGAAATTGGCCTGGGCGCGCATCCGGGCGATCAGCGCTTCGTTGCCGCCGTCGCCGATCGAGACCTTGTGCGTGAGGCGCATCTGGCCGACGCGGCGGGCGAGCCAGATGTTGAGCAAGGCGGCGGCGCCCGCGATGGTAAGCGTGATCGGCAGTATCATGGCTTGCCTCCCTCTGTTCGGGCCAAGGCGTGGCACGCTGCGGCGGCGCTTGCAACTACAGGGAAATTCGCTATAGGCGGCACCGCTCACGCGAGCACCCGGCCGCACGGCCAGCGGCCTCATCGCGCCGTTGACCCTTGGCAATGGGCTCGCCACATCACGAACCCTAGTCGAGAACAGGTGCCAGGATGGCCGTCCCAAAAAGAAAAACTTCGCCGTCGAAGCGCAACATGCGCCGCAGCCATCATGCGCTGAAGCCGGCCAATTACCAGGAATGCAAGCATTGCGGCGAGCTTCACCTGCCGCACAATCTTTGCGCCGCCTGCGGGCACTACAATGGGCGTGAAATCCGTCCGGTCGAAGCGTAAGGCGGCCCTTCAGGGCTTTCGGGAGACGGCATAGGTGGGCAGCGGGCCGCGGATCGCAGTCGACGCGATGGGCGGCGACGTGGGCCCCCGGGTCATGCTTGCCGGAGCCGCCCTGGCCTACCAGCGGCGGCAGGACCTCTCCTTCCTCCTCTTCGGAAACGAGGCGGCGATCCGCGCCGAACTCGCCAAGCATGACGGACTCGCGTCCGTCTGCGAGCTGATCCACACCGAGGACGTGATCGCGTCGGAGGACAAGCCGAGCCAGGCGATCCGCCGCGCCAAGACCACGTCGATGGGCCGGGCGATCGCCGCCGTGAAGTCGGGCGACGCCAACGCCGCCGTCTCCGCCGGCAACACCGGCGCCCTCATGGCGATGTCCAAGCTCGCGCTTCGGACGATGCCCGGGATCACTCGGCCCGCGCTCGCCGCTTTGCTTCCCACGCTCGGCGAGAACGATCTCGTCATGCTCGATCTCGGCGCCAACACCGAGTGCGACGCCCAGAACCTCGTCCAGTTCGCGGTGATGGGCGCGGCCTACGCGCGGGTGGTCCTCGATCTGTCCAAGCCGCGGGTGCAGCTGCTCAACATCGGCACCGAGGAACTGAAGGGAACCGACGATCTCAAGGAGGCCGCCGCAATCCTTCGCGATGCCGATTATCTCGGAATGAGGTTCGACGGCTTCATCGAGGGCGACAAGCTCTCGCGGGGCGACGTGGACGTCGTCGTGACCGACGGATTTTCGGGCAACATCGCCCTCAAGTCGCTCGAAGGCACCGCCCGCTTCGTCACCGACCTGCTGCGCCGCGCCTTCACCAGCTCGATCCGCTCGAAGATCGGCTTCCTCATCTCCCGCCCGGCCACCGAGCTCCTCAAGCACCATCTCGATCCCAACAATCACAACGGCGCCGTCTTCCTCGGCCTGAACGGCCTCGTCGTGAAGAGCCACGGCGGCGCCACGGAAAAGGGCGTCGCCAACGCGATCGGGGTCGCCGCGCGGATGGTCCGCGAGGACCTCACCCGCAAGATCATCGAGGATCTCGACAACATCTCGCGGCATCAGGCGGAGATGATCGGCAAATGAGCCGCCGTTCGATCATCCTGGGCACCGGCTCCGCGCTTCCGCCCCGCCGAGTGACCAATGCCGAGCTCGCCGAGCGGGTCGAGACCACCCATGAGTGGATCGTCGAGCGAACGGGGATCGAGGCCCGGCACATCGCCGCGGACGGCGAGACCACCGCAACCCTCGCCACCGAAGCCGCGGGAAAGGCCCTCGCCGCGGCCGGCGTGCCGGCGAACAAGGTCGGGCTGATCGTCCTCGCCACGGCGACTCCCGATCAGACCTTCCCGGCGAGCGCGACCCGGGTCCAGACCGCGCTCGGGATCGACGATTGCATCGCCTTCGACGTCGCCGCCGTCTGCACCGGCTTCCTCTACGCCCTCTCCGTCGCCGACAACATGCTCAAGGGCGGGATGGCCGAATACGCACTGGTCATCGGTTCCGAGACCTTCAGCCGCATCCTCGACTGGGAGGACCGCACGACCTGCGTCCTGTTCGGCGACGGCGCCGGAGCGATCCTCCTCCATTCGGTCGACGCACAGGACAAGGGCGTGCTCGCCACCAAGCTCCATGCCGACGGCCGCCACAACGACCTGCTCTTCGTCGACGGCGGAGCCTCGACCACGGGCACGATCGGCAAGCTGCGGATGAAGGGCAAGGAGGTCTTCCGCCACGCCGTGACCAACCTCGCCGCGGTTCTGAACGAGACCCTGGAGGCGGCCGGCCACACCGCCGACGAGGTCGACTGGGTGGTTCCTCACCAGGCCAACAAGCGGATCCTCGATGCCACCGCCAAGAAGCTCGGCCTCGATCCGGCGCGGGTGATCGTCACCGTGGACCAGCATGCCAACACCTCCGCCGCCTCGGTTCCGCTGGCGCTCGACACGGCGGTCAAGGACGGGCGGATCAAGCCGGGCGATCTCATCGTGCTCGAGGCAATGGGCGGCGGCTTCACCTGGGGCGCGGCCGTCGTCCGATACTGAAAAGCATGGCGCTACGTAAAACCCGAATGCGCCTTACGGTCATTTCGCGCATTAGCGGTTTGCACTTAAGTGCAAGCTGCACTATGCTTTTTTGATTGCCTCGGGGGGAGGGAGAAGAAATGGCCGACGCGGGAACCATCAGGCGCCAGGACGCCGGGACCTTGACGCGCGCCGACCTTGCGGACGTCATCCATCGCGAGATCGGGCTGTCCCGGGCCGAATCGGCCGGGATCGTCGAGCGCATCCTACATCATATGTGCCACGCTTTGTCCGAAGGGCAGAACGTGAAGATTTCCGGCTTCGGAAGCTTCATCCTGCGCGACAAGGGGGAGCGGGTCGGCCGCAATCCCAAGACGGGCGTCGAAGTTCCGATCGCGCCGCGCCGAGTGCTCACCTTCCGCGCCAGTCAGATCATGCGCGAGCGGATCGCCAAGGGCGGCTGAGCCGCGCAATGGCGGACGCCACCGGCAAGAGCGAAGCGGCTTTCCGAACCATCGGCGAGCTTGCGTCCGAGCTGGACGTGCCTCAGCACATCCTCCGCTATTGGGAGAGCCGCTTCCCGCAGCTGAAGCCGCTCCAGCGCGCCGGCAACCGCCGTTACTACCGGCCCGCCGACGTCGCGCTCGCCCGCCGGATCCACCGTCTCCTCAACCGGGACGGCTACACGATCCGCGGAGTCCAGCAATTGCTGGCGAGCGGCGCTCCGGAGGAGCAAGGCGCTCCGCCCGCCCCCGCCCCCGCCCCCGCCCCCGCGGCCGCTCCCGCTCCCGCCGCGCCGAGCGCCTTTCCGCTGGAACAGCTCCAGGCGATCCGCCGCACCCTGGCCGAAGCGCTGGACGCCTGACCCGCGCCGTCATCCCGGCGAAAGCCGGGACCTCGGGGAGCCCCGCCGAGACTTCTTGTCCTGCGGTCCCAACTTTGGCCGGGATGACGAAGTGCTACTCCGCCTCCGGCCCAAGCTCCGGATCGAGGTCGCGGGGCCGGATGAAGCGGACGATCCGTCCGATGCCGTCCTTCACCTCCGCCCAGCGCTCCACCGGAAGCTCGATCTCGACCACCGTCCCCGTGGGATATTTGATCTCGATCTCGCGCCTGAACCGGTCCGCGCCCGGCCCCGAGAGGCGCAGGGCGAGCTCCTCGAGCCCCGGATTGTGGCCCACCAGCAGCAACCGCCCGACGCCGGACGCTTCCCGGACGATCTCCAGCAACGTCGCCGTCCCGGCCAGATACAGCCGCTCGTCGAAGAACGGCTCGAGCGGCCCGTACCCCGCCGAGACCTCCTCCAAAGTCTCGATCACCCTTCGCGCCGGCGAAGCCACGACAAGGTCGAAGCCGAGGCCCTGCGCCTTCATTTCCTGTCCGACGGTCCGCGCCGCCTTGCGCCCGCGCGGGTTGAGCGGCCGGTCGAAATCGCGGCTGACGGTGTCGTCCCAGCCCGATTTGGCGTGGCGCAGCAGGGTCAATGTCTTCATTCGATTTCTTCGGCCCGCCTCTCCTGCGCGGCCTGATGCCCGAAAGCCGGCGCCGTTGAAAGCCGGGAGCGAACGCGTTCGGCCGCTTCGGCGAGGCTGACTCGGCTGATCGGGGTCGCCGGCGGAAAGGCGGCGAGCAGCCGCGTCGGAGTGGCGGCGGAGAGGAGGACGAAGATCCCCCGGTCCTCGCGCCTCCGGATGAGCCGTCCGAACGCCTGGGCGAGCCGGGCGCGCACCACCCGGTCGTCATAGGCGGTGCCTCCGCCCGCCGCCTTGCGCGCGGCGTGGAGCACCGTCGGACGCGGCCAGGGAACGCCTTCCATCACCACCAGCCGGAGCGAATGGCCGGGCACGTCGACCCCGTCGCGAAGCGCGTCGGTGCCGAGCAGGGAGGCATGCGGATCGTCGCGGAAGATGTCGACGAGCGTCCCGGTGTCGATCGGGTCGACATGCTGGGCGTAGAGCGGCAGCCCGGCGCGAGCCAGCCGGTCGGCGATCCGGGCATGGACCGCCTTCAGGCGCTGGATGGCGGTGAACAGGCCGAGCGTCCCGCCCTGCGCCGCCTCGATCAGCCGCGAATAGGCGCCGGCGAGCTGGGCGACGTCGCCACGCTTGACGTCGGTGACGATCAGCACCTCGCTGTTGGCGGCGTAATCGAACGGGCTCGGCGCGCTGAAGTGCCGAACCGCTCCCGGGACGTGGGCGGCGCCGGTCCGCGCCTCGGCGCTTTCCCAGCCCTCCGGGCCGCGCAGCGTCGCCGAGGTGACGACGACGCTGTGCGCGGGCTTCAGCACCGTTTCCGCGAGCGGCCGGGTCGGATCGAGCCAGCGGCGGTGAAGGCCGATGTCGAACTCCCGGCCGTCGATCCGCTCGACCGCCAGCCAGTCGACGAAGTCCGGATCGGCGGGTCCCCCGAGCCGGGCGCCGAGCGCCACCCAGGCGGCGATCGTCTGGGTCCGCCAGGAAAGGCCGCCGATCGCGCCTTCGATCCGCGCCCGGGCCTGCGAATCGAGCCAGTCGGGCGAATCCTCGAGCACCGCCTCCAGCCTCTTCGCAAGCGCCATCAGCGGCCGCATCAGCTGCTCCAGCGCTTCCACGGCCGGGGCCGCGGCCGAGACGATGTCGCCGTCCAGCTCCGCCATCTCGGTCTCGATGCCGTAGCCCGCGTCCTGGGCGGTGGCCCTGGCGTAGACGGTGCCGCGGACCGCGGAGAGCAGCTTCTCCAGCGGCCCGAACGGAATGCCCTCGCCGATCCGCTGGATCCAGCCGTCGGAGGGCAGCAGCCCCGCCGCCTGGATCGCCATCTCGAGCGCCAGGGCTCCGGCTTCGTCATAGGAGGCGACGTCCGTCAGCCGCGCCGCGAGCCCCCGCCGCCGCCCGCGCGACCGGCCTTCGGGGCCGACGATCCAGCGCCTGAGCTCGATCGCCTCCTGCCCGGTAAGGGCCGCGGCGAAAGTCGAATCCGCCGCCTCGAACAGATGATGGCCCTCGTCGAAGACGATTCGGGTCGGAGGATTTCCGCCGTCCCGGCCGCGGGCGGCGTTGACCATTACCAGGGCATGGTTGGCGATGACGATGTCGGCGTCCTGGCTGGCGCGCGCCGAGCGTTCGATGAAGCATTTGCGGTAGTGCGGGCAGCCGGCATAGACGCATTCCCCCCGCCGGTCGGTGAGCGCCGTCGCGCCCGCCCGGCGGAACAGGGTCGGGAGCCAGCCCGGCAGGTCGCCGCCGACCATGTCCCCGTCCTTCGACCAGGCCGCCCACCGCGCCACCAGCTGCGCCAGGATCGCGGCGCGGCCGGCAAAGCCCCCCTGGAGCGCATCCTCCAGGTTGAGCAGGCACAGGTAATTTTCCCGCCCCTTGCGGACGACCACCTTGCGCCGCCTCGCCTCCGGATCTGGGAAGAGGCGAAGCCCTTCACGGTCGAGCTGGCGCTGAAGCGCCTTGGTGAACGTCGAAACCCAGACCGCGCCGTCGGCGCTCTCGGCCCAGAGCGAGGCGGGGGCGAGATAGCCCAGGGTCTTGCCGATGCCGGTGCCCGCCTCCGCGAGCAGCATGTTCGGCTGGCCCTCCAGCTTGCGCGGATCGAAGGTGCCGGCGGCGGCGGCGGCATAATCGCGCTGCCCTTCGCGGACCTCGGCGTCGCTCCCGACCAGCCCGGCCAGCCGCTCCAGCGCCCGCTCCTCGGGCACCCGCACCGTCCGCGGCGCCGGCCGGCCCGCGCTTTCCTCCCATTCGGGAAGCTTGGAGAACAGCCAGCGCTCGTCCCGCTCCGGCCGCTTCAGCCGCTGCGATACGGCCGGCGCCCAGGACCAGCGAAGCCGCCACAGCGCCTGCGCCGAGGCCCAGGCGCCTTCGCGCTCGGGCCAGTCCGAATCGAGGGTGTCGAGCAGGCGTGCGGCGGCCCGGAGCAGGAACGGCGCGGCCTCGGAATCGCTCGCCGGCGGCTCGATGTCCAGCGCGGCGGCGAGCCCCTTGGGGGTCGGGACGGCGAATCGGGCGGGGTGGACGAAGGCGAACAGCTCGAGCAGGTCGAGCCCGGACAGGTCCGGATAGCCGAGCCGCTGCCCGATCAGCGGCGCGTTGAGCATGATCATCGGAGTCTCGGCCGCCCGGGCGATCGCCTCGCCCCGCCCGAGTCCGCGCGCCTCGCCCTCGGGCGAAGCGAGCCAGATCCCGCCATGGGTGGCGTGAAGCGCGGGATAAGGGAGGAGGAGGGACATTGTTCTTCCTTAAATCAGGAAGAACGAAAGTGAAACGCCTCGTCTGCCTCCCCATCGCCGGATGGGGAGGGGGACTGCCCGAAGGGAGGTGGAGGGGTGATTGGCGAAGGCCCTTCCAAGTTCGAGCGCCAATCACGGATTTCCGTTCCGGCCGTATCGAAACCACACGGCGCTGGTCCGATCCTAAGTCCTCCACCGGTTTTTCGGGGGAGGGGGACCGCCCGAAGCGCGGTGGAGGGGCTCTTCGGAGCCTGAAAGGAACCCCTCCACCAGGCTTCGCCTGGTCCCCCTCCCCGGCAAATGCCAGGGAGGACTGGATGAGGCCGGGCGCCGCTGCCCGCCCCGCAATACTGGCAGTGCCCTCCCGCCTCCGCTAGGAGCCCCCGATGGACGAGATGGAAGCGATACGCGCAGCGGCCCTGGTGTCGAAGGCCTGGCCCTATGAGGAGGCGCGCAAGCTCCTGAAGCGCTATCCGGAAGGGCCGCCGGAGGGCGGGATCGTCTTCGAGACCGGCTACGGCCCAAGCGGCCTGCCCCATCTCGGCACCTTCCAGGAAGTGGCCCGAACCCTGATGGTCCGGCACGCGCTCACGGAGATGACCGGCTGGCCGAGCCGCCTGATCGCCTTCTCCGACGACATGGACGGGATGCGCAAGGTGCCGCCCGGCGTGCCCCATCAGGACATGATGCACGCCCATCTCGACCGCCCGCTCAGCAAGGTGCCGGACCCTTTCGGCTGCGGCCACGAAAGCTACGCGGCGCACAACAACAACCTGCTCCGCCAATTCCTGGACCGCTTCGGTTTCGACTACGAGTTCCTCGCCTCCTCGGACTGCTACGGCTCCGGCCGCTTCGACGAAATATTGCGGCAGGTGCTTCGAAGGTTTCAGGACATTCTCGACATCATGCTTCCCACTCTGCGCGAGGAGCGGCGGCTCACCTATTCTCCCGTGCTTCCGATCAGTCCGGCCAGCGGCAAGGTGCTCCAGGTCCCGGTCGAGGTCGTCGACGCCGAGGCCGGGCTCGTCCGCTACACGGATCCGCAGAGCGGCCAGGAGGTCGAGCAATCGATCCTCGGCGGCGGTGCCAAGCTTCAGTGGAAGGTCGACTGGGCGGCGCGCTGGGCGGCGCTCGGGGTCGATTACGAAATGTCCGGCAAGGATCATATAGATGGGGTCATCCAGAGCTCGAAGATCGCCCGAGCGCTGGGCGCGCGGCCGCCCGAGGGCTTCAACTACGAGCTCTTCCTCGACGAGAATGGAGAGAAGATCTCGAAGACCCGGGGCAACGGAGTCACGATTGACGAATGGCTGTCCTACGCTCCCGAGGAGAGCCTCGAATTCTACATCTATCGCGACCCGCGCAAGGCCAAGCAGCTGAGCTTCGGGGTCATCCCCAAGGCCGTCGACGAATATTACCAGTTCCTCGCCGCCTATCCGGCCCAGCAATGGGACAAGCGCCTCGGCAATCCGGTCCACCACATCCATGCCGGCAAGGTGCCCGAAGTGAGGCTTCCGATCAGCTTCGCCCTGCTCCTCAACGTCGCGAGCCTGCCGGGGGTGGGCGACCGGGAGACGGTGTGGAGCTTCCTGAACCGCTACGACCCCGCCTTGACTCCCGAGGCGAGCCCCGAGCTCGACCGGCTCGTCTCTTATGCCGTCGAATATGGAAACCGCTTCGTCGCTCCCTCGCTCAGGCGCCGGCCGCCGACGCCC
>DASVTN010000051.1:0-5746 GCA_036387555.1 Allosphingosinicella sp.
GCTTCGGCGTCGGGAGCGAGGCGGACGTCAATCGTGACCGGGAGCGTGTCTTCGAGCCTGCGCATCATCGCCGGGGCGGTGGCGAAGGGGATCTTCCACTGGATCTCCTTGGTGAAGGCGATCTTGCCGGCGCCGTCCTCCTCTTCGGGATTGGCTTTGTTCGCGGCTTCCTGGGTCAGGTAGACCATCACCGGGCCGAGATCGTGGACGAAGGACCTTCCGCGGGCGTCGAGCCGCATGACCAGGCGAGCACGGCCCGCCTTGGCGGGCGTCATCTCAGGGCGGAAGATGCCGGGCGTATCGGAGACGGCCGTGGCGACGCGCTGCGTGTCGTCCGGCCGGACCAGCTCGATCGCCAGCCGCCCTTCGTTGACGGCTTTGAAATTGTCCATCCAGCTCATGTGAGCGGCGAAGCGCGACGGCTGCCCGACCACCAGGATCGGGAACTCGACGAACATTTCGGTGCCGTCGGTGTAGTGGGTGACGGCGGTCCGGGCCCTCTCGTCTTCCGTGGAGACCGCCTCGGTCTCGTTCCCGCCGATACCCAGCCCGGAGCATCCGACGAGCAGGAGCAGCGCCGCGATGGTGCCGTGTCTAAAGCCCCGCATTTGCAACACTCCCCTGAGCAAGTTCGAGATCGATCCGGGCGCGGGCCGCGCGCTCCAGAAGCTCGATGATTTCGAGTTCGGCGTCGCGAGCGGTGCGATAGGCGTCGACAAGCTCGACGACCCCGGTCTCGCCGCCTTCGTAGGCCGCCTCGGCGATGGGGCCGAGCCTGGCCGCGTCTCCTGCGGCCCCTTGGGCGGCACGAGCGGCGGCAATTGCCGCATCTGTGCGCGCCTCGGCGACAGCGATGGCGGCTTCGGCCTCACGCCTGGCGAGGCCAAGCTCCGCTTCACGAGCCCGTTGTCTGGCGCGCGCCTCGGCAATGGCCGCGCTGCCGTTGTTGAACAGGGGGATGCGGGCACCAAGCGAAACCACGGGCCCGCCGGCCGATCCCTCGTCCGCGGTGACCCTCTTGTAACCGAGGCCGACCGCGATCTCGGGCAGTCGGGCTCTCTGCGCCGCTCGGACCTGCTGGGATGCCGCCAGTACCCGCTGCTCGCGCGCCAGGATGTCGGGTCGGGTTTCGGGCGCGCTGGTCGGTGTGGCTCTGAGGGCGATGGCTGCGATGGGCTCGGCGGGACGAGCGTCAGGCTCGCCGGCCAGCCTCGAGAGGGCTGCGCACTCGGCCGCGACTTCGCCGGCGGCGAGCTTTCCTTGGGCCTCGGCGGTCCGGGCCTCGACCCGAAGCCGGCGCAGATCGTAACCGGCCGTGTCGCCTGCGCGCGTTCGGGCCGTCACGACCCGCTCTGCTTCGCGCAACCGGGTGATGAACTCACTGCTGATCCGGGCTTTGTCGGTGGAGGCGGCGCAGCCGACGAAGGCCCGCCGGACGTCGGCCATGCGCTCCTCCCGGCGACGGGCAGTGTCGGCGTCGACTGCGCCGGCCTCGGCGCGTGCGGCGGCACGCAGGGCTGACCGTGCGCCGGAGAGATCGACAGGCTGGGTGACACCTGCCTGCCATTCAGTCTCGCTGCGGCCGGAGCCGGAAATTCGCTCTCGGCTGACCGAAGCTTCGGGATTGTCGAAGCGTCTGATGCCTGCGATCCGCGCCTGCGCCTCGTCCCGGTTGGCTTCCCCGAGCGCCGTGAACTCCGGCCGCGCCAGGGCACGGTCGATGGCTTCGCTCTCGGTAATTGGCGCTGCGAGCAAAGGCGCGGCGGCGAGCGCCAGCACTGCGGCTAGTGCGGCGTGACCGCCTCGGAGGCGGTAGAAGGACTTGGCTGGCATTGAATTGCTCCGGCTGAACGACAGGCGCCGGCCGCCATAGGGCAGCCGACCTGGATCGGTTCAGAGGGAGCGCGGTGGTCGGGCGGGGGGAGGTTCGATCAGGTCGACCGGTACCTTCACAGCGAAGGACATAGGTGTGAGGCCAATCAGATCGGGGAATACGGCTACGGGCCCGCCGTCTACGATCGCGCTCAGCGCCGCGGAAAGGCTTGGCATGTGGTCGTGCCCGCCATCGTCCTCGTCCTGAGCCGGTGCCTCGTCGCCGTGCCCGTGGGATCCCTGCACTCCCTCATCGTCGTGATGGTGATGCTCGTCGATGGCGACGGGATTGCTGATGTGACTGATCTCATGGGCATCCCAGGCGGTCGCCGGCGCGGTCATGCTGAACGCGACCACGGCGAAAGCGAGCAAGTTCCGGATGAGTCGAAGAGCGGGTACCACGGGCGCCGGTCCTAGCGCCGGACCAGCCAAACGGCAATCCTGTCGCTGGTCGCGGGACTGTTGATGAAGCCGACAAGGTAGCGCAATCGCTAAGGCGGTACCCGTGCCCACGGAGGTCGGTTGAAATGTATTATCTGCTGGTGAAGGCCCTCCTCTCCGGGGCCATAATCGCCGCCGTCTCGGAGATAGCAAAGCGGAGCCCGGGTTTCGGCGCCTTGGTGGCGTCGCTCCCGCTCGTCTCGCTCCTGGGCATGATCTGGCTATGGCGGGATACGAACGACCCGGTGAGGATGGCGGCACATGCGGAGGCGACCTTCTGGTTCGTGCTGCCGTCTCTGCCGATGTTCCTGCTGATCCCGATCATGCTCCGTCAGGGTTTCAGTTTCTGGGTAGCGCTCGTAGCCGGCTGCGCCCTGACCGTGCTTCTCTACCTGGTCATGACCTGGCTCGGACCCAAGGTGGGGTTGCGGCTTTGAGCCAGCGCCCGAGCCGCGGGGCGGAAGATGGTTCGTCGTGAGGTCGAGGGCCTGCGAGCAGAGACGAGACTAGCTCAGAGCGGCTACCCCAACGGCGGCGCCGATGGCGAGCACCAGCGGGGTCGCGAGCTTGCTCTTCCACCGGTACAGGATCGCGAGCGTGACGGCGGCGATCGCCGCGCTCAGGATCAGATTGGGCGTCCGCGCGGCCGCGGTCCGGGTCAGCTCGAACAGCGTGACCGCGATCAGTCCGACCACGCCGGCGGCCACTCCGGCAAGGAAAAGCTGCAGCCTCTTGTGCTCGGCGACGGCTTCCAGCCGCTCGTAGAAGATGAGCGAGAAGGCGAAGGCCGGCAGGAACATCCCGGCCGTGATCGCCAGTGCCCCCGCCGGGCCCCCGCTTATCCAGCCGACGAACGTCGCGAAAATGACGAGAGGCGCCGGGAGAACGCCGGAGAGGGCAAGGCCGTCGAGGAACTGGGCGTCGGTCATCCAGCCGCGTCCCACGGTGTCGCTGCGGACGAACGGGATGGCCGTATAGGCACCGCCAAAGGTGAGGAGGCCGCCTTTGAGACCGGCCCAGAACATGGCGATTGGGCCCGGGGCCGCCTTCCCGGACGCGCCGATAACCCCGACCGCCGAGTTTTCCTCTAGCGTCAGCACTGCCAGCACGATCGCCGCGGCCAGCACGACCGCAGCGAGCGCATAGCGGCGGGTCGAGACAAGCGAGTAGCTTAACCCCGCAGCCGGGAGCACGATCCAGAAGCTGACGCCGAGAAACGAGGCCGCGGCCGCAGTTACGGCGACGCCCCAAAGCCAGGGATCGAGGAGGATATGCTCGCCGATCCTGTGAACCGCGCGCAAGATCACGGCCAGGACGGCGGCCTGGACGCCCAGGAACATCGCGCCGAGGATCGCACCTTCGATGGGGAGGCGCGTGTAGGCCCAGGCGAGTGCCAGCATGAGGATGAAGCCCGGCAACATGAAACCGAGACCGGCGAGGAGGCCGCCGAGGCGGCCCTTCGCGCGGATGCCGAGATGAACGCAAAGCTCGTGCGCCTCCGGCCCCGGCAGCACCTGCATCACCGCGAGGAGCCTGTTGAAGCTGGCGCTGCCGATCCACTTTTCCTCGTCGACCAGCTCGCGGCGAATCATCGCGATCTGGGCGACCGGCCCGCCGAAGGCCAGCGCGCCGAAACGAAGGAAGCGGAGGAACAGGGCCGTGTAGCTCAGCTCCGGCGGTCGCGCCTCGTCTTGGTCGAACTCTGCCGGCAGCGCTTGCGGGGTCGTGCTCATGATCCGTCCTTGTCGGCCGACAACCCGGTAGGTGGGAGAATGGATGCGCTGCAACAGGGAGCGGGCGTCATCGCAGCCGAAAGGTCATTTCTCTCCCTCGACTACGAGATGACGGGAATTTTCATCCTGGGCGCCGGGCCCGGCGATGATGAAGGGAATAGTATCGCCGACCGCTCTCGGCCTCAAATCCTCGGCCAGTTGAGCTCGATCATGGCCGCTCAACCTCGACAGCATCCGCAGGCCGGCGAACCAGTCGCCGAGCGAGGAGGCGGCGTTGATATGCCCATTGGGGCCGCAATCGGCCAGCTCGCTGCCCCACGAGCGGGCCATGCCGGCTGAGCGGCCGAACGTGGCATAAGGATCGGTGCGGCTCGCGATGACGATGCTCGGAAACGGTAGCCGTCCTTGCGGTATCGGCCGAAAATCTCGCAGGCGCCGATCGACCTCCAGCGAGTCGACGTCGGGCGGTGCGACGAGCAGGGCTCCGCGGACCTTCTCCGTGAATGCCGGAACCCAGGAGAGCGCGGCCCACCAGGCAACCGCCAGGCAGCCGAGGCTGTGGGCCGCGAAAACGAGCGGGGCGGGGCACTCCCGCACGGCGCGGTCCAGGCGCGGAACCCATTCGTGAAGGCGGGGCGCCGCCCAGTCGCCGAGGTCGACCCGGCTGAAGCCTGGCAATCGCTCCCACTGGCTTTGCCAATGGCCCGGACCCGAATTGTCGAGGCCGGGCAGCAGCAGCACGCGGCAAGGCTCGTCGCCGGCAGCGTGGAGAGAGGCAGAATGACCGCTTTGGTGTAGGCATCTGGTATCCACCTGCGTCTCCTTCGGCTGCCTATACGCAGCCTTTTGAAGGAGCCCTCCGGGGGTCCGGTCGGAGCTCACCGCGCTTGTTGAGACCGACTTGACAGCGAGTCTTGCCGGTCTGCGCGACAACGGCAGAAGAATAGTCAACCGATCCAGTTGACAATAGCCTCGCGGCCAGCCGCCCCGAATCGGAGCCGGAACGATGTCCTACGCGGTGACGGTGGCCGAGCGCCTGTTTCTGTTCCCCCGCGCCTGTCGTAGTCGGTAAATTTTCACGGTCCGGCTGTAGCGCTGTTGAACAGCGACCTGAACCCAACACGCGGCTGAGGCTATGCGGCGGCCTCGTACCAACGGCGAGAGCGCTTCACGAGCGCTACGACGGAAAGCATGACGGGCACTTCGACGAGCACGCCGACTACCGTCGCAAGCGCGGCACCGGAGCCGATGCCGAAGAGGCTGATGGCGGCCGCGACTGCCAGCTCGAAGAAGTTGGACGCGCCGATGAGCGCAGCCGGAGCAGCCACGCACCAGGCGACGCCGAATTTGCGGCTGAGCCAGTAGGCGAGACCGGCGTTGAAGTAGACCTGGATGAGGATCGGGACCGCCAGCAGGGCGATGACCAAAGGCTGGTCCAGGATCGCCTCGCCCTGGAGCGCGAAAAGCAGGACGAGGGTGGCGAGGAGCGCGACGAGGGAGACCGGGCCCAGTCGCTTGAGAAGAGCGTCCAGGGCGGGCTGCCCGCCGCTTCCAATAACCACACGGCGTAGCAGCTGGGCGATGATCACTGGCACGACGATATAGAGGACGACCGAGAGCAGGAGGGTTTCCCAGGGCACTGCGATAGAGGCGACTCCGAGCAGCAGCCCGACCAGCGGCGCGAAGGCGAAGACCATGAT
>DASVTN010000052.1:0-10815 GCA_036387555.1 Allosphingosinicella sp.
GGTGGCCTGCGGAATACAAGACCTTCGGGGAACACGCAGGGCGCGGTTCCCTGTGTTCACGCGCGATCAACCGCCCGGCTTGTCGGGCGCAGCGGTGACGCAGGGGAAGCCGTATGCAAGACGAAGCTCAGAAGACTGAGCAGACCGCTACAAAAACGAATTCACGCCGGCCGAAAGGCGGGGAGATCCTGCTCCTGGGCATGGCATGGGCGCTGTTCCTCTTCACGCTCGTGGCCGGGATCCGGATCTGGTCCGGCCCGTCGCACTAGCGCCGATACCCTCGCCTTGGATCAGAACGGCTTCCTCTGGAGGCGGGGGCGGGGGTCGGAGCGCGTGACCACGGGCGTTCCGGCCCCCTTAGTCTCGCTGGCCTTGCGTCTGCTGCTCCTGTCCCAGTGGAGCCGGGAGACCGGCCTGGCTGTCGTAATCGCGGGCCCGGACGAGGGGAAGCATGCCAGCCTTCGGACCCCCGGTCCCAGCCGCACCGACCTCTAGGGAAGCGACCGGCAGGCGGACATGCGCGCGCAGGCCCCCGGCCGGCCGCCGGCTGAGCCAGACATCGCCTCCATGCGCTCGAGCGATGCCGCGGGCGAGGGCGAGGCCGAGCCCCACGCCCCCGGTGGAGGGGTCGCGCGCCGCATCGCCCCTCTCGAACGGAGTGAACATCCGTTCCAGCGCGTCCCCGGCCACTCCCGGGCCCTCGTCCTCGATCAGGACCAGCGCGTCATCGCCTTCGCGGCAGACACGGCAACGGGCACTGCCGCCGTAGCGGAGAGCGTTGTCGAGGAGGTTGGCGACAAGCCTGCGCAAGGCCAGCGAATCGCCGCGCACCTCCACCGGGTCCGCGGCATCCATGGCCACGTCCGCGCCCGTGTCGGACAGGTCGTCGATCGCGGACTGGACCAGTGCCGACAGATCCAGGCGTTCCCGGACGACGCGCCCCTCGCCGCGGGCGAAGGCGAGCACTCCCCCGATCATCGAGTCCATTCGTTCGAGATCGTCGACGATTGCGGCCCGATGCTCCGGCGCAAGGTTCTCCGCCTTGAAGCGGAGCCGGGTGAGCGGCGTCCGCAGATCGTGCGCGATTGCCGCGATGAGGTTCGTCCGTTCCTCGACCGCTCCCGCGATCCGGCGCTGCATCTCGGCAAGCGCGCTCGCCGCGGTACGGACCTCGCGCGGGCCGGCGACGGGAAAGCTTGCCTCCGGGTCGCCACGGCCCGCGGCTTCGGCTGCGGCGGCGAAGGCGCGGATCGGCTCGACCAGCCGCCGCGTGAACAGCCAGGCGAGCGCGGCGAGCAGGAGCGCGCTGACGGCCAGCCACAGGAGGAAGTAGAGGCTGACGCCAAGGATCGGCGAAGGATCGCTGACGACGGTCCAGCGGCCGTCGGCCCTGCGCACGGCGATGGCTGCATCCTCGAACGAGGCCGCTCCTGCGCTCAAATGAGGCTGAGTTGGGAGCTCCCCTTCCGGCAAATGAGGCTGGTTGAGGCGCAATACCCAGATCGCCCCCGGGACGGGGAGCTGCTGCTCCACCAGCACGTCGGCGGGCGGACGCTCGAGGATCCGTGCCAGCGTCAGCCGGATTCGCCGCTCCATGCGATCGTCCTTCTCCCAACCGGCCGGCGGCACCTCCACGATCTCGACTGCGAGCGGGACGGCCGTCGGCTCGGCCGGCGGTTCGCCCCGGATCGCCGCGGCGGCCTCCGCGAGCGTGTAGGACTGGTGCGGGATCGGTGCCGCGACGACGGCAATCAGGGTGATGAGCTGTGCGGCCAGAGCCGTCGCCGCGACCAGCGCCAGCGTCTGCGCGAAAAGCGGGGCGCGGGACAGGCGGCTCACCGGACCATCGGCCGGGCCGCGAACATATAGCCCTCGTTGCGGACGGTGACGATGAGGTCGGCGCCGCCATGGTCCGCCAGCTTCCTTCGGAGGCGGCTGACCTGCACGTCGATGGCGCGGTCGTAGCTGTCGGCTTCGGGGCCGCGGGCGTGATCGAGCAGCTGATCGCGCGAAAGGACCCGCGAGGGGCTTCGCAGGAAGGCGGTGAGCAGGCCGAACTCGCCCGACGAGAGCGCCACCACGACTCCCGTCGGCGAGCGCAGCTCCCTTCGAGCGGGATCGAGCTGCCAGCCCGCGAAACGGTAGGCGCGAGAGACGGCCAGGTCCGCGGTCTCGCCTCGCCGAAGCACCGCCCGGACCCGCGCGAGCAGCTCGCGCGGGCTGCACGGCTTGGGCAGATAGTCGTCGGCGCCGAGCTCCAGTCCGACGATCCGGTCCGTCTCCTCGCCGAGCGCGCTGAGCATGATAACCGGAATTCGGGCCCCGGCGCAAAGCCGTCGGCAGATGGCGAGGCCGCCCTCTCCCGGCAGCATCAGATCCAGGACGACGAGGGCGGGCGGCTCAGCGGCGATCTGCCGGTCCATTTCCTCGCCGTCCGCCGCGCCGGCGACGCGAAAGCCGTACTGGACGAGAAAGTCCCCGATCAGCCGCCGGATCTCGGGATCGTCGTCGACCAGCAGGATGAGATCCCCCGGCTCGGCTTGTGACTTGTGCATGCCCCCTTCTCCAACCCTCCCGTTTCCCGGTTATTTCTATCTCGCAACAAACCGAAACGGCATGAAATTCGGCGGCAACGTCGCCCCTCCATCCCGCTCCTCCTCAAGGGAGGACGACCAGCTATGCTCGAACTGCACGACGTCAGCCACGTCTATCCGAACGGCACTCGGGCCCTCGACCACGTCACTCTTTCGGTGGGCCGGGGAATGTACGGGCTGCTGGGGCCTAACGGCGCGGGCAAGTCGACGCTGATGCGGACGGTGGCGACCCTCCAGTCGCCTTCCCACGGGACGATCCGCTTCGCCGGCGTGGACATTGTCGCGGATCCCGACTGGCTTCGTCGGCGGCTCGGCTATCTGCCGCAGGATTTCGGAGTCTATCCGCGCGTCTCCGCTTACGAGATGCTCGATCACCTCGCCGTGCTGAAGGGTATCGCCTCGGCCGCCGACCGCCGGGCGACGGTGGAGACTCTCCTCCACCAGACGAACCTTTGGGCGGTGCGCACGAAGGCGCTCACCTCCTTCTCCGGAGGCATGCGGCAGCGTTTCGGAATCGCCCAGGCGCTCATCGGCAATCCCGAGCTGATCATCGTCGACGAGCCGACCGCCGGCCTCGACCCGGAAGAGCGCAACCGCTTCCTCAACCTCCTCGCCGAGATCGGGGAGAGCGTCGTGGTCATTCTGTCCACCCACATCGTGGAGGACGTTTCGGACCTGTGCCCAAGGATGGCGGTGATCGCGGACGGGCGGATCCAGCTGGAAGGGGCGCCGCTCGATCTCATCGGCGCCACGCGCGGCCGGATATGGATGAAGGCGATCGACCGCGCCGCGCTCGACTCCTGTCGCCATCGCCACTCGGTGATCTCCACCCGCCTCTTCGCGGGGCGGACCATCGTCCACATCTTTTCCGACGGCGACCCCGGCGGCGGTTTCGCTCCCGTCGAGGGCGGCCTCGCCGACGTCTATTTCTCGACTCTGGCGCAGTCGCGCCGAGCGGCCTGAGGAGACCCGATATGCTCGCCAGGATCGCCGCGTTCGAGTTCCGCTACCTCCTCAAGAACCCGCTGCTCTGGATGACCGCAGCGGCCGTCTTCGCGATGCCCTTCGCTTCGCTCGCGCTCGGCCTCGAGCTCGAGGAGGACGTCCGGGTCTTCAAGAATTCGCCCTACGAGGTGATCAGCAAGTACAGGATAATCTCGTGCCTGTTCATGTTCGTGACGACGGTGTTCGTCTCCAACATCGTTCTTCGCGACGACGAGACCGAGTTCGGGCCGATCCTGCGATCCACGGGCATAAGCAAGGCGGACTATCTGTTCGGCCGCTTCCTCGGCGCGTTCGCGATTGCCGCCTTGTGCCTGACCCTGGTCACGCCCGGCATCTGGATCGGGTCGCTGGTGGCGGGGGCGGACGCGGCGGCGATCGGCCCGAACCGCCTCGGCGACCATCTCTACGCCTATTTCCTGATCGCGCTTCCGAACGTGCTCATCACCGCGTCCATCTTCTTCGCGCTGGCGACGGTCTCCCGCTCGATGATGGGAACCTATATCGGCCTCCTTGCCTTCCTGATGCTCTACTTCTCGCTGCTGAGCGCGCTCGGCGGCCGCCCCGAGCTCGTCCAGAGCTTCGCGATACTGGAGCCGTTTTCGGGCCGCGCCTTCGAGGACGCCACGCGCTACTGGACCACCCCGGAGCGCAACGGGATGCTTCCCGAATTCTCGGGGCCGCTGCTCTACAACCGGCTGCTCTGGATCGGGATCTCGATCCTGTTCCTCGCGAGGGCCTATTTCGGCTTCAACTTCGCCGAGAAGGGCGGCGGGCGCCGCAGGCGCGGCAAGAAGAGAATGGCGGACCTGGCCGCCGCCGCTGACGCCGCCGCGGGCGTCCGGCCGAACGCCCTGCCGTGCGCCCTACCGGCGCCGCGGCGCGGCCCGAGCGCCGCCTGGGCGCTGCTCGCGGTGCGGACCCGCTTCGAAATGAAGCAGGTGCTGAAGAGCCCCGCCTTCATCATCCTCATGTTCTGGGCCACCTTCACGACCCTGTTCGTCCTGATCACGCAGCGCGATCCCGACGGGCGGCCGAGCCACCCGCTCACGGTGGCTCTGATTCCGGAGCTGGAGGAGATCTTCTTCATCCTCCCTCTGGCGATCGTCATCATCTATGCGGGCGAGCTCGTCTGGCGGGAGCGGGACCGCCGGATGCACGAGATCGTCGACGCCGCCCCCCATCCGAACTGGGCCTATGTCGTGCCCAAGACCGCGGCCATCGCCGCCGTGCTCCTTTCCATGTTCCTGATGAGCGCCGCCGCGGCCGTGGCGACCCAGCTCGCGCTCGGCGTCACCCGGGTGGAGCTGGGCACCTACCTGCTCTGGTACGTGCTGCCGATGACGTGGGACGCGATGCTCGCTGCGGCGCTCGCCATCTTCGTGCAGGCGCTCAGCCCGCACAAGTTCATCGGCTGGGGAGTCATGGTTCTCTACGTCGCCGCGAAGTTCACCGGCACCGTCCCTGACCACAATCTGCTCAACTATGGCGGTCTGCCGCCCCTGTTCTACAGCGACATGGACGGGGTGAGCTCCTTCTGGGAAGGGCCGTGGGTGTTCCGCGTCTACTGGGGAGCGCTCGCCGTCCTGCTGCTCGTCGCCGCTCACCTGCTGTGGAGGCGCGGAACGGAGACCCGGCTGAAACCCAGGCTGAGGCTCGCCGCGGCCCGGCTCACCGGCGCGCCGCGGATCGTCGCGGGGGGCGCATTGCTCACCTTCGCGGCCACCGGCGCCTACGCCTTCTACAACACGAACGTCCTCAACCGCTACGAGAGCCCGGAGGCGAGCGACGCCTATTGGGCCGAATATGAGAAGAGGTACATGAAATATGACAGCCTCGCCCAGCCGTCCATTTCCCACGTGAAGCTCGATGTCGCGCTCCATCCGGAGGAGCGGCGGGCGACGGTGAAGGGCGCTTACCTGCTCCGCAACCTCACGGAAGAGCCGATCGGGCAGGTGCATCTGTTGCTCCGGGACCGGAACCTGAAAATGGTCCGCTCGGCGGTGGCGGACGGCAAGCTGGCCTTCGAGGACGCCCAATACGGCTACCGCATCTTCCGGCTCGACCGGCCGATGCGGCCAGGCGAGACCCGCCTGGTGACGTTCGAGACGCAGCGCCGGCATCGCGGCTTCCCCAACGGCGCTCCCAACACGAGGATCGCCGACAACGGGACGTTCCTCAGCAACGACGAGCTTCTGCCCGTGGTGGGCATGCGCGGCTATCCCATGGTGCAGAGCCCGGCGGCGCGGCGCAAATACGGGCTGCCGCCCCTGCGGGGCCTGCCGAAGCTCGAGGCGCTGTCGGCGACGAAAACCCCCTCCGGCGAGCTGTCTTGGACCACCGCCGAGATCACCTTGTCGACGTCGGCCGGCCAGGTTCCGGTCGCGCCGGGCAAGAAGGTGTCGGATGTCGTCCGGGGCGGCCGCCGCGTCGCTCGCTTCGTCTCGGATGCGCCGATCCTCACCGGCTTCGCGGTGCAATCCGCGCGCTATGCGGAACGGCACCGCCGCTACCGGAACATCGATCTAGCGGTCTACCATCATCCCGCCCACTCGTGGAACGTCGACCGCATGCTGAAGATGCTCGAGGCGTCCCTCCAATATTACGAGGCGAACTTCGGCCCCTATCAGTTCGACCAGGCCCGGATCATCGAGTTCCCCAGCTATCAGTACAATTACGCTCAGGCGTTCGCGAACACGATACCCAATGCCGAATCGCTCGGCTTCCTCGCCGACCTGCGGTCACCCGACGCGCTGGACTACGTCACCGCTCTCGTCGCGCACGAGATGGCGCACCAATATTGGGGACATCAGCTGACCCCCGCTTCCATGGAGGGAAGCATGCTGCTCGTGGAGACGCTGGCCCAATATTCGGCGATCATGGTGATGAGGAGCGTCCACGGGGAGGATCAGATAAGGCGTCAGCTGCGAATTCAGCTCGACAATTATCTCTCGGGCCGCGCCTGGGAACAGCTGGAGGAGGTCCCTCTCGTCAGGGTCGGGAGCCAGAAGTACCTCATGTACAACAAGGGCGCTCTCGCCATGTACCTGCTGCAGCAGCGGCTGGGCGAAGCGGCGGTGAACCGGGCGCTGAGGACCCTGCTCGAAAGGCACAGGTTCAAGGGCGCGCCCTACGCCCGGTCCGTCGACCTCGTCGCGGCGCTTCGGGCGGAAGCGAAGGCGCCGGAGCACCAGGCGCTGATCACCGACCTGTTCGAGCGCATCACCCTCTATGACTTGAAGGCGGAAGGCCCGCGGGCGAGGCGCCGCGCCGACGGCAAATGGGAGGTCGAGGTGCCGGTGGAGGCGCGCAAATTCTACGCCGACGCGGCGGGCGCCGAAAAGGAGGCGCCGCTCGCCGACCGCATCGAGATCGGGCTGTTCACCGCCGAGCCGGGGGGCGGGGCCTTCGACCGGCGGCACATCGTCCTGATGCAGCGCCGGCCGATCAAATCGGGCCGGCAGGTGCTGAGGTTCGTCGTCGACCGGAAGCCTCTCTTCGCCGGCATCGACCCCTACAATTTCTACATCGACCGCAACTCGGCCGACAACGTGGCCGCGATCGAGGAATGGTAGAGCCAGGCTCAGGCGTGGGGATGAGGGGTGGCACCGAGACTTGGGTAACGCCCGAGCCAGAGCAGCTTTTCGATTGTGCAAACCAGTCAGCCCGGCCGTTGAAAAGCTGGATGCCCGACGAGGATTCGAACCTCGATTGACGGAGTCAGAGTCCGTAGTCTTACCATTAGACGATCGGGCAGTGGGGCCGCGAAATAGGACCCGCCCCTCTCCGGGTCAAGGGCGACGGGCAGGCTACTCGGCGGGGAGCGCGGCCGGGGCCGGCCGGCCCGACAGCCGGCGGACGAGGCGCGGCAGCGGCGCGTTCCTGTCCATCCACTCGGCATAGTCGCGATAGGCCGGGTCCGCCGAGAGGTGGAGCTCCTCCGTCCGGGCGCGCCAATAGTAGATTGCGGTGACGACGGCGAGGATGAAGGTGTTGCGGATCATGTCCGTCATGTTGCCGGTGGTGGCGAAGAAGGGAAGGGTCGCCAGCCACCAGAACAGGTTCTTAGACACGTAGGCGGGGTGCTTCGTCCAGGCGTAGGGCCCGTGGGTCAGGATCCCGCGGTGGGTGAGGTTCGAGAAGCGGATCCCGAACGCGACCGTCGCCCAGGAATAGATCGCGACCAGCGACACCAGCAGGAAGGCGACGAACGTCATCAGCAGGGGATAATCGCCCAGCCAGTGGATCCAGCCGTTCTCGCCGACGGTGCCGGGATGGTAGTCGAGCGGCCCGCCGGGGCCCATCAGCACGAACGGCGGGTAGCAGATCAAGGCCGCGGTCCACCCCGCGGCATAAGGGTTGGCGGAGCGGATATGCGCATCGAGCGGCTTCATCGTCAAAGCGTAGCCGACGGTCGCGAAGACCGTGTCGATCATGAACATGACGGTGATCAGCCAGCGCGTGAGGCTGACGAGATTGTCCGCGATCTCGCCGCCCGCCGGAGTGACCGTTCCGGTCCAGTTGCCGGGCACGATGGCGATCATGAAGGCCATGAAGAAGCCCTTGACCGCCCAGCTGCGCAGATGTTCGTAGACCATCTCGCGCTCGACGAGGCTGCTCCGGCCGATCAGGAGCTGGCCGAAATGCCAGGCGCCGTCGCGCGGCTCGACCAGCCGCCGGTCGATCCACATCACGTACGGGATCGACAAGGCGAGTAGCGGCGCCGCGGCCAGGCCCATCACTTCCATGGAGAACAGGTAGATACCGTCCCAATACCAGCGGCCGGCGCAGTAGAGGAAGCCGATCCCGGCCCAGGTCGCCCACAGGCCGGCTATCTTGACGAGGCTGAAGTCGAGCGACTTCGAGAGCGGCCGAGCGGGTCCGTCCCAGTCGATCCCGGTGCTCGGCCGGCGATGGACCTTGTCGACGGCGAGCGACCAGAGCACCATCGGGACCCCGCAGGCGAGGAGCGCGAGAAGGGCTCCGGCATGGCCCGACATCCCGAAGGCGCGCGCGACGATCACCCATGCGAACAGCCCGGCCAGGCCGGTCATGCCCACACCGGTGCTGACCGCGGAGCGCGGCCGGGGATCGTGGTTCGGGTCGGTGGCGATCTTGACCTCCGGGTTCGTCGAAGGCCGGGCTTAAGCCGGAATGGTAAGCAAGTGGTGAACTCTTCGTCGCCGCCCCCGCTTTGCTCCATTTCGGCGCTAATCCTCTCCGGAGCCGTAAGAGGTTCTTAAACGTCTGGGCTGCTATGCTTTTGACAGTCGGGCGAAGTGGGGCGCGGCCGCCAACAGGGGCGTTGGCTGGGAGGGACGATGCTGTCGAACGATTGCCACGAGGAGACCATCTTCTCCTTCTCGCGACACGCGCCGCAGCCGCCGGAGCGGCGGCGCGCGACGCGGCACCTCACCATCCTTCGGGTGGGCGTTCTGATCGGCCCGCACGGCCGCGAGCTCTGCCTCATCCGCAACATCTCGGCCGGCGGCCTCATGGCCCACGTCTATTCCCACCACGCTCTGGGCGCCGCGGTGGCGATCGAGCTCAAGAGCAACCAGCCGGTCGCCGGAACGGTCGTTTGGGCGGACGAATCCAATGTCGGGATCGAGTTCGACACGCCCATCGACGTCGAGGACATGCTTTCGAGCCAGGCCGCGATCGACAACGGCTGGCGGCCCCGCCTGCCGCGCGTCGAGGTGGACCGGCTGGCGACCCTGCGCTGCGGCGCCCGCCTTTACGGGGTCAACACCCGCGACATCAGCCAGGGCGGAGTGAAGGTGGAGACGGACCAGCCGCTCGAGATCGGCCGCGAGGTCGTGCTGGCCATGGAGAAGTTCCGGCCGGTGGCGGGGGTCGTCCGCTGGTGCCACAACGGTCTCGCCGGAATTGCCTTCAACCACCTCATCCCCTTCCACGAGCTGATGGAATGGCTTCGCCCGGAGGCTGCGCCGAGGCGCTGACGCTTCGCCCTCCGGCGTTGACAGCCCCCGCCCCTTTCGCCAATGGGACGCGCTCCCCAACTGGGTGCCTCCTGGACAGGTGGCCGAGTGGTTAAAGGCAGCAGACTGTAAATCTGCCCGGGTTTCCCGTACGCTGGTTCGAATCCAGCCCTGTCCACCATAGCGCTCGCTGCGGCTGTGAAACGTCCGGCCGGGCCTGAGGCGACGTCATCAATCGGAGTTCTTCGCGTTTGGAGCGGAAATATACTTTCGTCGAGTTCGACGCCTGTGAGATGTGCCGGTCACCGGCTTCCGAGCACCGGATGCTCGGAATGCGCCTCAACCGCAGCCAGGGCCGAAGGCCCCGCGCCGTCTCCGGAATAGCCGTCGGAGTGATGCAGTGCCGGCGATGCGACCTGATCTTCCCCAACCCGCTGCCGATCCCGTCCGACATCTCGGACCATTACGGCCTGCCGCCGGAGGAATATTGGCAGTCCGACTATTTCAAGGTCGACCCGGCCTATTTCGCAGCCGAGATCGCCACCGCCAAGAGGCTGCTGGGGTTCCGGCCGGGGATGAGGGCGCTCGATATCGGGGCCGGCCTCGGCAAGGCGATGAAGGCGCTCGAGGCCGCGGGCTTCGACACTTACGGGATCGAGCCTTCCGGAAGCTTCCGGGAAGCCGCCGCCGCCCGAATGGGGATCGATCCCGGCCGAATCTCTGCCGTGCCGATGGAGAAGGCCGAGTTCGACCTGAAATTCGACTTCATCACCTTCGGCGCCGTCCTCGAGCATCTCTACCACCCGTCCGAAGCGATCGAGCGGGCCCTGACCTGGCTGGCGCCCGGCGGGCTGGTCCAGATCGAGGTGCCCTCCTCCTCCCATCTGCTGGCGCGCGCGCTCAATCTCTATTTCCGTCTCGCGGGCACCAATTACGTCACCCACATCAGCCCGATGCACCCGCCTTTCCACCTTTACGAGTTCGGCCTTCGGTCCTTCCTCGCCCATGCCGGCCGCGCCGGCTACCGCGTCGTGGAGCACGAATTCCACCAGAACGACGTGCTGTTCGTCCCCATTCCCCGGCTCCTCCACCGCCCGATCTCCAGCTGGATGCGCCGCAAGAAGCAGGGCATGCAGCTCACCGTCTGGCTCGGAAAAGGCGAGGCGGGCTTGCCCGGCGGAGCCGCCTTGGCCTAAAGGGCGAAGAACGCGCAGGCGGGTGTAGCTCAATGGTAGAGCAGAAGCCTTCCAAGCTTACGACGAGGGTTCGATTCCCTT
>DASVTN010000053.1:0-7904 GCA_036387555.1 Allosphingosinicella sp.
AAAGGGCCATATTGTCATTGGCGCTCGGGCGCCAGAATGTGGTACATATAGCAATAATTGATCGTGCAGCCGCCGCGCGTGTCGAGCATGCGCTCGGGCGTTGGCGCGCTTTTATCGGATCCGA
The DNA here is from genome assembly GCA_036387555.1 of Allosphingosinicella sp. Lineage (GTDB taxonomy): Bacteria > Pseudomonadota > Alphaproteobacteria > Sphingomonadales > Sphingomonadaceae > Allosphingosinicella. The sequence continues at coordinate 125 of DASVTN010000053.1, forward strand.
AGCTGGGCTAAGCGCCGCCGCGGCGGGCATGCCGGACGCGTCGGCTGGGAATGTGAGCGAAGGAAAGTAATGAGCGAGACGTCAGATAAGCCGAAGCTCGGCACGCGCGCGCCCCTGGGCCTGAAGCGCACCGTCGAGACCGGCAAGGTCAAGCAGAGCTTCAGCCACGGCCGCTCGAACACAGTCGTGGTCGAGGTGAAGAAGCGCCGGATCCTCGGCCCTGCCGCGGCTTCGGAGGCGAAGGTCGAGGAGGCCCCGGCCCCCGTCGCCGCCCCGGTCGCGCGCGCACCTCAGCCCGCGCCCCCGCCGCCTCCGCCCGCGGCTCCGCAGCGGCCCGCGAGCGACACCCATTCCCGCCGCGAGCTTCAGGAGAGGCTGCTCCGCGAGGCGGAAGAAGCGCGCCTCAACGCTCTCGAGGAGGCCCGCCGCCGCGAAGACAGGCAGGCGCTTCAGGCGACCGAGGACGAGAAGCGCCGCGCCGAGGAGAATAAGCGCGCCGAGGAGCAACGGGTCGAGCAGGCCCGCCTCGCCGCCGAGGAAGAGGCGCGCCGGGCCGCCGAGCCCGCGCCCGCCCCCGCCGCCGACGCCGCTCCGGCGGCGCCGGTCGCCGACGAGGACGAGGATCGCCGCCCGGCCCATGCCCGTCCCAAGGGGCATGCCCCGGCGCCTAAGCCGCCGGCCCGGCCGGTCCGCGGCCGCGACGATCGCCGCCACGCCGGCAAGCTCACCGTCACGCGCGCCCTTTCCGGCGAGGACGACAGCCGCGCCCGGAGCCTCGCGGCGCTCCGCCGTTCGCGCGAGAAGGAGAAGAGGGCGCACCAGCAGTCCGGGCCCTCCGCGAAGCAGGTCCGCGACGTGATCGTCCCCGAGGCGATCACCGTCCAGGAGCTCGCCAACCGGATGGCTGAGCGCGGCGCCGATCTCGTCAAAGCGCTGTTCAAGATGGGCACGCCCGTCACGATCACCGAGACCATCGACCAGGATACCGCCGAGCTCCTCATCGAGGAATTCGGCCACCGCATGGTGCGGGTCAGCGAAAGCGACGCCGACATCCAGACCGAGACCGACGTCGATCCGGACGAGACCCTCCAGCCGCGTCCGCCGGTGGTGACGATCATGGGCCATGTCGATCACGGCAAGACCAGCCTGCTCGACGCGATCCGCGGCGCCAACGTCGTCTCCGGCGAGGCGGGCGGGATCACCCAGCATATCGGCGCCTATCAGGTCGGCCTGCCCGACAAGTCGAAGATCACCTTCCTCGACACTCCGGGCCACGAGGCCTTCACCGAGATGCGCCAGCGCGGCGCCAACGTCACCGACATCGTCGTCCTGGTGGTGGCCGCCGACGACGGCCTCAAGCCGCAGACGGTGGAGGCGATCAACCACACCAAGGCGGCGGGCGTGCCGATGATCGTCGCGATCAACAAGATCGACAAGCCGGGGGCCAACGCCCAGAAGGTCCGCGAGGAGCTTCTCCAGCACGAGATCCTGGTCGAGGACATGGGCGGCGAGGTTCAGGACGTCGAAGTTTCCGCCCTCAAGAAGACCAATCTCGACGGGCTTCTCGAAGCGATCGCGCTCCAGGCCGAATTGCTCGAGCTGAAGGCCAATCCCGACCGCTCGGCCGAAGGCGCGGTGGTCGAGGCCAAGCTGGACAAGGGCAGGGGCCCGCTCGCCACCGTGCTCGTGCAGCGCGGGACCCTGAGGGTCGGCGACATCTTCGTGGTCGGCGCCGTTCCCGGCAAGGTCCGCGCGATGATCGACGACAAGGGCAAGCAGGTGAAGGAAGCCGGTCCATCCGTCCCCGTCGAGGTGCTCGGCCTCTCCGGAGTCCCGTCGGCGGGCGACACGCTCACCGTCGTCGAGAACGAAGCCCGCGCCCGCGAGGTCGCCGCCTACCGGCAGAGCGTGCTCGACAAGAAGCGCACCACCTCGACTCCAGTCAGCCTGGAGAACATGTTCGCTTCCAAGGCCAACCAGGCGATCGAGTTCCCGATCGTCGTCAAGGGCGACGTTCAGGGTTCGGTGGAGGCGATCGCGACCGCGATCAATCGCATCTCCACCGAGGACATCAAGGCGCGGATCCTCCACGCCGGAGTCGGAGCGATCACCGAGAGCGACGTCATCCTGGCGAGCGCTTCAGGAGCGCCGATCATCGGCTTCAACGTCCGCCCCAACGCCAAGGCGCGCGAGGTGGCCGAGCGCAGCAAGGTCGAGTTCCGCTATTACGACGTCATCTACCATCTCACCGACTGGGTGAAGCAGGCGATGGCGGGCGAGCTCGGGCCCGAGATCATCGAGACGGTCATGGGCCGCGCCGAGGTCAGGGAGGTCTTCCCGGCCGGCAAGCGCGACAAGGCGGCCGGCCTGCTGGTCGTCGAGGGCGTCATCCGCAAGGGCGTGCATGCGCGCCTCACCCGCGAGGACGTCATCGTCTCCAAGACGACCATCTCGTCGCTTCGCCGGTTCAAGGACGACGTCGCCGAGGTCCGCGCGGGCATGGAATGCGGCGTGCTCCTGGCCGACACGAACGACATCAAGCCCGGTGACCATCTCGAGGTGTTCGAGGTCGAGGAGCGGGCAAGGACTCTTTGAACGAGGAAGACGAGGAACGCAGAAGGAAGCGGGAAGAGCGTCGCGCCTGGCTCGGCGAGCCGATCGAGCATGGGGGCGGCTACAAGCCCGCGAGACCAGGCCTGAAGGAGGAGATCGGCTGTTGCCTCGTCGAGGCGGTCGGTTCCTCCGCTTTCCTCGCGGTGGGCGTCCTCTCCCTTTACTCGCTGATGTCCTGAGGCAACGACATGGCACGTCCGATCGAATCCCCCGAAGGCCGCTCCGTCCGACTGCTCCGGGTCGGCGAGCAGGTGCGCCATGCGCTGTCCGACGTGCTGATGCGCGGCGACGTCCATGACGAGACCCTGGCGAGCCATCTCGTCTCGGTGACCGAGGTCCGGATGTCGCCGGACCTGCGCCACGCGACGGCATTCGTGATCCCCTTGCTCGGCGCCAATGCCCAGGCGGTTCTGAAGGCGCTTCGCACGAACACCGCCTACCTCCAGAGCGAGGTCGCGCGCCGGGTGAACACCAAATATGCCGCCAAGCTGAAGTTCCTCCTCGACGAGAGCTTCGACGAAGGCAGCCATATCGACAAGCTGCTGAGAGCGCCGAAGGTGGCGCAGGACCTGGGCGGGGCGGAGGAGAGCGATGGGGTTGAGGGCTAGCTTCGCGGTCACTCCCGATCGTCGCGCTGAACTCGTTTCCGGGTCTGGTTCTCCACCCGCGAGGCGGCTCGGCCCTGGATGCTGAAACAGGTTCAGCATGACGGCAGGGGCCCGGCGAACGGCCTGGCGCTGATCGCCTTGCTGGCCCCGGCCGCCGCCGCGGCGCAGGAGCTGCCGCCCGTCGACTATCCCCGGCTTCCGGCCGCGGCCGCCACGGAGCAGGGCTTCGTCCCCAAAGGCTGGAGGGTCGAGGCCCGGGCGGAGGGCGACCTCGACCGCGACGGGAAAGCGGATCTGGCGCTGGTCCTGCGCGGCACGAATCCGGCGAACGTCATCAGCGAGGGGATGTGCGAGGAGCGGCTGGACACCAATCCCAGGATCGTCGCCGTCGTGCTGGCGGGGCCGGCAGGCGGCTATCGGCTTGCCGCCGACAATCGCGAGCTGATCCCGCGCCGCGACAATCCCTGCCAGGTCGATCCCTTCTCCGATCCCGGCCAGATCGCCATCGAGGGCGGAACGTTGCGGATCGATCTCGAGCGGATGATGAGCGCCGGCGGCTGGGACATGGGCACGACGACGTTCAGGTGGCGCTGGCGGGATGGCGCGCTGACGCTGATCGGGTTCGACTATTCGAACGTGCGCCGCAATACGGGCGCGCTGACCCGCGTCAGCATCAACTATCTCACCGGGCGAGTGAAGATCAGCAGCGGCAATATCGCCTCGGATCGGGAAAAGGTGCGCTGGACGAGGCTGCACAGCCGTCGCCTGCCGACGTTCTCGGATATCGGCGATGGCCTGATGTTCGATCCGGAAGACCTGCTGAGCGGCCAGCCGTGAAGCTGCGCGCCTCCCCGTCATTCCGGCGAAGGCCGGAATCCATGCACACGAATAGTGGGGATCCTCGATCGTCCGTGTTCATGGATCCCGGATCAAGTCCGGGATGACGGTCGGTGTCGATCTCGCCGGCCTCGGCGTCCCGATGCGCGAGGACGACCTGAGCCTCGAGCCGATGGCCGAGGACCATCGCGAAGCCCTGAAGGCGGCCTGCGCCCAGGATCTCGACATCTGGAACATCTATTCTACTTCCTATGATCCGGACCATTTCGACGCGGCCTTCGACCTGATCCGGGCGCGGCACAACTGGCGCGGCTTCGTCCTCCTCGTCGGCGACGAGGTGGCCGGGATGAGCTGCTTCCTCGGCATCGATCCCGATCGCCAGGTGCTCGAGATCGGCAACACTTATTACGTCCCGAAGATGCGCGGCACCGGGCTCAACCGGCGGGTCAAGGACCTGATGCTGGGCCGCGCCTTCGGCTGCGGCTTCCGGCGGGTGGAGTTCCGGGTCGACGCCCGCAACGGCCGCTCGCAAGCCGCGATGGCCAGGATCGGCGGGGTCCGCGAAGGCGTTCTGAGGCAGGACCGGATCACCTGGACGGGGCACGTTCGCGACACCGTCCTCTTCTCGATCCTCGCCGAGGAATGGAAGGCGGCCGATGGGTCCTGACAGCATCGTCTTCCAGGTCGCGACCTGGCTGATCCCGCTCGTGGTGGCGATCGTCCTCCATGAGATTTCGCACGGCTGGGTCGCCAACGCGTTCGGCGATCCGACGGCGCGGGATCTGGGACGGCTGAGCCCCAATCCCATCCGCCACGTCGACCCGATCGGAACGGTCGCGCTGCCGCTGATCCTGGCGGTGACCGGAGCGCCGGTGTTCGGCTGGGCCAAGCCGGTCCCGGTCGTCGCGCAGCGCATGCGCAATCCGCGCGTTCACATGATGATAGTCGCCCTTGCCGGCCCGGGCATGAACTTGGCTCTCGCGATGATCGGCGGGATCGCGCTGGCGCTGGTCCGGCCGGAAGGGCCGCCCTCCGGCGCGGCCGAGCTGTTCCTGCTGATGAACCTGATCAACTTCATCGCCATCAACCTCTTCCTGGCCGTCTTCAACCTGATCCCCCTGCCGCCGTTCGACGGGGGCCATGTCGTCGAGGGGCTGCTTCCGCGGCGCCTCGCCCGGCACTATGCGAAGCTGGCGCGCTTCGGCTTCCCGCTCCTCATCTTCCTGCTTCTCATCCTGCCGATGCTCGTGCCGCAGGCGAACGTCGTCGAGCGGCTGGTGCGGCCGCCGGTCGAGTGGCTGTTCCGGCTGTTCGTCGGCGGGTAGACCGGCCGTCATTGCGAGCGAACCGAAGCAATCCAGCACCGCCTCCGAGGCCGGCGGGATTGCTTCGTCGCTTCGCTCGTCGCAATGACGGAATGGGGGGACGGAACACAGCTCCGCTGGCGCTTGCGCGTGGCCGCTGTAAAAGGCGCAATGGCCAAGCTCTATTTCTACTACGCGTCGATGAACGCGGGCAAGTCCACCGTGCTTCTGCAGACGGCGTTCAACTATCGCGAGCGCGGGATGGAGGCGATGCTGTGGACCGCCGCCGTGCACGACCGCTCCGGCTTCGGGATCATCGACTCCCGCATCGGCATCACGGCTCAGGCCAATGCCTACGAGCCGGCGACCGATCTTCGCGCGGAGGTCGAGGCGGAGCGGGAGAAGCGGCCGATCCATTGCATCCTCGTCGACGAGGCGCAGTTCCTCAGCCGGCGCCAGGTGATCCAGCTCGCCGCGATCTGCGACGAGCTCGACATCCCGGTGCTGGCCTACGGCCTCAGGACCGACTTCCAGGCCAATCTGTTCGAGGGCAGCGCGACATTGCTCGCCTTGGCCGACAAGCTGGTGGAGCTGAAGGCAATCTGCGAGTGCGGGCGCAAGGCGACGATGAACCTTCGGGTCGACCAGAGCGGGCGCGCCGTGGCGAGCGGCGCCCAGACCGAGATCGGCGGCAACGATCGCTATGTGGCGCTCTGCCGCCGCCACTTCATGGAGCGGATCGGCGACGCGGAGGCCAAGCAGCTCCGCCTCAGCCTCGTCGGCGGCTGAACTGGTGCACGGCTGGCTGGTGATCGACAAGCCGGTCGGGCCCGGTTCGACCGACATCGTCTCGAAGGTGAAGCGCGCGCTGAGGGAGGGGGGCTATCCGAAGCTGAAGGTGGGCCATGGCGGGACGCTCGACCCGCTGGCGAGCGGGGTGCTTCCGGTGGCCCTCGGGGAAGCGACCAAGCTCGCCGGACGGATGCTCGACGCGGACAAGGTGTACGAGTTCGCGATCCGGTTCGGGGAAGAGACCGATACGCTCGACGCGGAGGGGGAGGTGATCGCGACGTCGGAAGTGCGGCCTTCGATGTCACAGATCGCAGCCGTGCTGTGCGCCTTCGCGGGCGAGCAGGAACAGGTGCCGCCCGCCTATTCCGCGATCAAGATCGGCGGGAAGCGGGCGTACGATCTGGCTCGGGCGGGAGCCGAAGTGGAGATGAATAAGCGGCGCGTGACGGTGCACGAGCTTAAGGTCCTCCCCGCTTGCGGAGAGGGGAACCAGCCGCAGTCTGGTGGAGGGGGGTCTACGCAGTGCGCGGCATCCGCCCCCCTCCACCATGCTTCGCATGGTCCCCCTCCCCGTGCCGGGGAGGATCAGGTCACACTCTCCGCCCGGGTCTCCAAGGGCACCTACATTCGCTCGCTCGCACGCGACATCGCCTACGCCCTGGAAAGCGTCGGGCACGTCACCATGTTGAGGCGGCTCAAAGCCGGGCCCTTCACTCTGGAATCCGCGATTTCGCTGGACAAATTGGGGGAACTCGCTAAGGCGCGGCAGCTTGAACAGGCACTCTTGCCGCTGACGGCGGGGCTGGACGACATCCCGGCTCTATCCGTCACCCCCGGCCAGGCAGGACTGCTCCGACAGGGGCGGAAATTGGCAGGGATCGCCGCAAAGCCAGGGCTTCATCTAGCAACCGAAGGGTCTGTTCCGGTTGCGCTTGTGGAGCTTAGCGAAGGGGAACTTCGCGTGGTGCGCGGCTTCAACATCTAGACGAAGGAGTTTGACGATGTCGGTTACCGCCGAGCGCAAGCAGGAAATCATCGAAGACAACGCCCGCGGATCGGGCGACACCGGATCTCCCGAGGTCCAGGTCGCGATCCTCACGGAGCGGATCAACAACCTCACCGCCCACTTCAAGGCCCACGCGAAGGACAACCATAGCCGCCGCGGGCTGCTGATGATGGTCAACAAGCGCCGCTCCCTGCTGGATTACATCCGCAAGGAAGATCATGCGCGCTACACCGCGCTCATCGCGAAGCTCGGGCTTCGCAAGTGACGTGAAGGGCGTCCCCGATGGGGGCGCCCTTTCGTCATCCCGGCGAAAGCCGGGATCCAGTGGGACGTAGCAAACGCGCTGCCCCTGGAAGATGGACCCCGGATCAAGTCCGGGGTGACGGAGGAGGGGCAATTCCGCCGATCCTCCTGGACCAAGACCGGTCCACTACAGGCCCCCAGCGCATCTGGCTCTGGGCGTTGAAGGAAAATCACAAATGTTCGACATGAAGAAAGTTGAAATCGAGTGGGGCGGCAAGACGCTCACTCTCGAAACGGGCCGGGTTGCCCGGCAGGCCGACGGCGCGGTGCTCGCGACTCTCGGCGAGACCGTCGTCCTTTGCGCGGTGACCGCTGCG
>DASVTN010000054.1:0-10226 GCA_036387555.1 Allosphingosinicella sp.
CCGCCGCGATCGTACCTTCCGCCATCTCTTCCTTCTTCCGACTGGGGTTGAGCCGGGGCCTTAGGCACGGCTATGCGGGCGGGCAATGGCCAATTCCGAAACGCTCCCCAGCAAATTCGTGCCGCGCAGCCGCAAGGTGCGCATCCTGGCGACCCTGGGCCCGGCGAGCCGGACTCCGCAGATGATCCGCAAGCTCGCCGAAGCGGGGGCCGACGCCTTCCGGATCAACATGAGCCACGGCACCCATAAGGATCACGCGCAGCTGATCGAGATCATCCGGACGCTGGAGAAGGAGCTCGACCGGCCGACGACGATCCTCGCCGACCTGCAGGGGCCGAAGCTGAGGGTCGGCAAGTTCGGGGGCGACGGCTCGGTGGAGCTCAGGAAAGGCCAGACCTTCGTCTTCGACCGCGACCCCGCGCCCGGCACCTCGGAGCGGGTCGAGCTTCCGCACCGGGAGATTTTCGGCGGGGTCGAGAAAGGCACGAGGCTTCTGCTCGACGACGGCAAGCTGGTGCAGCGGGTGACGAGCGTGACCGGGGACCGGATCGAGACGATGGTGGAGGTCGGCGGGCGGCTTTCCAACAACAAGGGCGTCAACGTCCCCGACGTGGTCCTCCCGCTGGCGGCCCTCACCGACAAGGACCGGGCAGATCTGGTCTTCGCGCTCGATCAGCACGTCGACTGGATCGCCCTCTCCTTCGTCCAGCGGCCGGAGGACGTGGCCGAGGCCCGGCGGCTGATCGCGGGGCGCGCGGCGCTGCTCGCCAAGATCGAGAAGCCGGCGGCGGTCGAGCGGCTGGACGGCATATTGGAGCTCGCGGACGCGGTGATGGTGGCCCGCGGCGATCTCGGAGTCGAGCTTCCCCCGCAGGCGGTGCCGCCGCTCCAGAAGATGATCGTCGAGGCGGCCCGGCGGATGGGCCGGCCGGTCGTCGTCGCGACCCAGATGCTGGAATCGATGATCAGCTCGCCGAGCCCGACCCGGGCCGAGGTCTCCGACGTCGCCACCGCCGTCTATGACGGGGCGGATGCGGTGATGCTGTCGGCGGAGAGCGCCTCGGGCCAATATCCGTGCGAAGCGGTGACGATGATGAACTCGATCGCGACCAGCGTCGAGGCCGATCCGAGCCACGCGGAGCGGGTCCATTTCACCCAGACCCTGCCCGATCCGACCACGGCCGACGCCATCGCCCAGGCGGCGAACACGATGGTGGGGACGGTGGGCGCGGCGGCCATCGTCTGCTTCACCAGCTCCGGCTCGACCGCCCGGCGGCTGTCGCGCGAGCGGCCGTCCGTGCCCCTGATGGTCCTCACCCCCTCGCTGCGCACCGCCCGCAAGCTCGGCATCCTGTGGGGCGCGCACGGGGTCAGGACCCGCGACATCGCCAATTTCGAGGAGATGATCGCCAAGGCCAAAAGGATGGCGCTCCGCCACGGGGTCGCCAAGGGCGGCGACCGGATCATCATCACCGCCGGCGTCCCGTTCGGCACCCCGGGCTCCACCAACGTCATCCACATCGTCCGGCTGGTCGGCGACGAGCTCGATCGGCACCGCAAGGCGCAGGGGAAATTGCACTAGGGAAATAAATCCTCCCCGCGATTTCGCGGAGAGGGGGACCAGGCGAAGCCTGGTGGAGGGGTTCTTTCGGACTCGGCGAAGGCCCCTCCACCACCCTTCGGGTGGTCCCCCTCCCCTGCAAATGCAGGGGAGGATTTTCAATCCTCCATCAGCCCCGGCACCTCATCCAGCAGCTCGCGGGCGAGGAAGCCGATGCGGCCGATGCGCTGGGCCAGGTTGCGGCCGGCCTCTCCGTGCAGAAACACGCCCCACAGGACCGCGGTCAGCGGATCGGCGCCCCTCGCGGCGAGGCCTCCGACGATCCCCGCCAGCGCGTCGCCCGAGCCGGAGGTGGCGAGGCCTACTCCGCCGCCGGTGAATCGGAAGGCGCGGCCGTCCGGCGCCACGACGTAGCTGTGCTGGCCCTTGATCAGGGACACCGCGCCGAAGGTCCCGGCGGCGCGGCGGGCGGCGGCGAGCGGGTCGGATTCCACCTCTTCGGCCTCGCATTCGAGGAGGCGCGCCATCTCCCGGGCGTGCGGCAGCAGGATCGCGCCTCCGCTCCAGGCGCGCAACGTCTCCGCCCGCGGGGCGAGGCTTCCGAGCACGGCGGCGTCGAGCACCAGCGGCTTGTCGAGGCCGCTCGCCAGCAGCGCGTCGAGCATCTCCTCGAGCGGCGGGCCGTGCTGGAGGCCGCAGCCAATCAGGATCGCCTGGGCGCCTCCGGCCCATTTGAGGACCGATTCGATCGCGGCGGCGGCGATGCACCCCTCTTCCGTCTCCGGGCAGCCGACCACCCGGGCCTCGGGGACGGCGATCGCCAGGCCAGGAGCGACGCTCGCCCCGGTGGCGATCTGGAGCTTGCCGGCGCCCGCCCGAAGGCCGCCGGTGCCCGCCAGCAGAGCCGCTCCGGCAAGCTCGCGGCTTCCGGCGATGACGAGCAGCCGGCCGCGATCCTCCTTGTCGCCGTCGTCCCCATGGTGCGGAAGCGGGAAGCGGCGGAGCAGGCTCCGGTCCAGAATCTCGAAGCCGCTCACCGGGCCGCGACCATGGCGTCGGGCTCCGAGGTGATCGGCGCGTCCTCCTCGATCAGGGGCGCGGCGAAATTGTAGCAGACGAGCCTGGGCACGCAGTCCTTCTCGTCGTCCGGCTCGAACGCATATTGGAGGAGGCCGCAATTGACGACGTCCCCGTCCCTGTCGATGCCCAGGATCTGGGCCTCGTCCAGCTCCTCCAATATGTAGCGGAAGCACAGGACCACGACCTGGTGGCAGACGACCAGCACCCGGCGGTCGGCATGGTGGAGGCTGACCGTGTCGAGCGCGCTCCTGAGGCGGAGGATGACGTCCGCCCAGCTCTCGCCGCCGGGCGGCCGGTGGTAGAATTTGCCCAGCAGGGTGCGCTGCTCCGCCTGGTCCGGGAATTTCTCGCGGACGCCGGCGGTGGTGAGCCGGTCCCACAGGCCGAACTCGCGCTCGCGAAGGCGCTCGTCCTGGCGCGGGGCCTTGGCGCCCGGGACGGAGCCGCCGGCCTTGCAGATCGCCTCCGCCGTCTGCCGGGCCCGGACGTAGGGGGAGGTCAGCACCACTTCGGGCCTTTCCTCTTCGGGCAGCGCGGCGAACCAGCGGCCGAGCGCGTCCGCCTGCCGCTCACCGAGGTCGCTCAGCGGGACGTCGACGTCGCGTAGGTCGAGATCGATCACGCTGTGGCCGGCCGCGTCGGCGGCGTCGCGGGCGACGTTGCCCGCGCTCTGCCCGTGGCGGACGATCCAGAGTTTGGCGGGCCATCTTTGTCTCATCGCCGAAAGGAAAGCGCGAGAGCGGCGGAAGTTGCGTTTTGCTTCCTCCCCCAGCTTGCCTGGGGGAGGGGGACCGCGACCCGCAGCGTCGTGGTGGAGCGGCGATGCGGAGTCAGGACTTCCCCTCCACCACGCTTCGCGCGGTCCCCCTCCCCGAGCGAGCCCGGGGAGGAATTTAGAGCAGCCCTTCGGCCTCCAGCCGCCGCCGCAGGTCGCCGGCGCTCGTGAACAGATGTGCGTGCATCCCCACCGCCTCCGCCCCTTCGACGTTGATCTCGCGGTCGTCGACGAACAGCGCCTCGTGCGCCTGAAGGCCGAAGCGGTGGAGCGCGAGATAGTAGATCGCCGGATCGGGCTTGAGCAATTTCTCCTCGCCCGAGACGACGATGGCCCTGAAGCGGCGGAAGAAGGAATCTTCGCGGGCTCGGAACGGGGCCCAGAAATCGGCCGAGAAATTGGTGATCGCGAAGAGGGGAACGCCGCGCGCCTCCAGCGCGTCGACGATCGCATGGACGCCCGGCACCGGATCGCTGATCGTCTCTCCGAAGCGGTCGCCCCAGGCGGAGATATAGGCGGCGTAATCCGGGAATCTCTCGGAAAGCTCGGCCGCCGCCTCGTCGAACGGACGGCCGCCGTCGAGCGATTCGTGCCAGCTCCAGAGGTCGACGTCCTCGATGAAGCGCAGACGCGCCTCGTCCTCGGGCAGCTGCCGCTCGAGGAAGGAATGGGGATCCCAGCCGTAGAGGACGTTGCCGACGTCGAAGACGACGGCGCGGGGTGGGGAAGAGGTCACAGGACGCCCGTCATTGCGAGCGAAGCGAAGCAATCCAGCGGCTCAGGCGCCGGAGCTGGATTGCTTCGTCGCTTCGCTCGTCGCAATGACGGTCTGCGCGGCAACGCGCAGTCCGTCAGCCCTGGCGCGCCTTGAAGCGGCGGTTGGTCTTGTTGATGACGTAGGTGCGGCCCCGGCGGCGGATCACGCGGCAGTCGCGATGGCGCGACTTGAGGGACTTGAGCGAATTGCGGATCTTCATGGCCTGGAACGCCTGCCTGTCTCGTCGAGAATGTCTGCTGGAAAAGCGAGGCGCTCCCCTAGGCGGAAGGGGCTTCGAAGTCAAGCTCGCGGGGCCGGCGCGCCGCCGGGCGCTTCACCCCTGCGCGGGCTCGAGGAGCCCCGCCGCGATCAGCCGGCCGGCCAGCGCCACCCGAACCTCGATCGATGAGGCTCCGGGAATGTCCCGGATGCGGAACTCGCGGTTGGACTGGATGAAGCGGAGCTCCTCCTCCACTCCGGGATGGATGGCGAGCCGGTCGCCGGGAAGGCTGAAGTCGAGCCCGTCCCCCGCCCGGCGCAGATGGCTTATGGCCAGCGGCGAATGGCGGACCAGGGTCTCGGCTGAAAGGGGCGGGACGGCCGCCGGCCTCGGAAGCGCCGGCAGGTCCCCGACGAAGCGGGCCGAGCGGTGGCGCACCGCCGCTTCGACGAAGCCGCCGGAGCGGCAGCGGGCGATCAGCCGCTCGAGACCGTCGAGGGTCTGCGAAGCCAGGCCGTCCAGGCCCTCGTCGACGCGCGCCACAGCCGTTTCGCGCCAGGACCGGTCCAGGTCGGACAGATGGTCGACCGCCGCGATGAGGACCTCGCGAAGGGTCGTCGGCACGAACAGCAGCGCGAGGTGAAGCGATTCGGTGACGGAATCGACGGTGTGCGGCGTGCCCCTCGGGATATAGAGGAGATCCCCGGGGCCGACGTCGATCGTCCGGTGCCGCTGCAGGTTCGGCAGCGGCTCGCCGACCTGGCGCCAGTTGTTCTGAAGGCCCGGCGGGTCGGTGGAGACGTACCAGCGCTTGCGGCCCTGAAGCTGGAAGACCAGATTGTCGCGATTGTCATAATGGACGATCGCTCCGGCGCCGGCCTTGCTCCAGAACAGAATGGCGTCCACCGGCTGATGAAGGAGCAGCTCGAGGGCCCGGGCGAAACGCTGCAGCCGCGGCGACAGCGGGAGCACCTCCGGGATCCGGACCGTGTAGTCCCGTTCGTGATAGGCTTCGATCAGCCCTCGGAACTCGGCCTCGTCCGCCGTTTCCCTCGGCCCCGGCGGCGGCAGGGACGGCTTCACTCCGTGGCAGCTGAGGCGGTTCGAATGGGTCGCGTGGGCGGCGAGAGCGGTGCGGGCGGGATCGTCGCCGAAGAGGGAGGCGCGGACATGGCCGGGGCCGCCCGCCGAATCGAGGGTCCTGCGCCCCAGCGCTGCGAAGAAGGTCTCGAGCGGCAGCGGCTCGAGGACCTCCTTCAGGACCGCCTCTGCTTCTTCGATGTTCATGCCGTCACCCGCGCCGATTGGCCATGATCGTGCCGGGGCCGTCAAGCGGCCATTCGCGCAGCCTCAGCTCGCCGCCCGCTCCGCCAGCTTGCGCTCCCAGGCGAGGGCGTGGGCGACGATCGTGTCCAGATCGTCCAGCCTGGGCCGCCACGGCAGGGTGGCGAGGATCGTCCCGTTGTCGGCGACCAGCGCGTCCGGATCTCCGGCGCGCCGGGGCTCCATGCGCCTTTCGATCCTAAGATTGGTGACCCGGTCGACCGAATCGAGCACTTCGAGCACAGAGAAGCCCCGGCCGTAGCCGCAGTTCATGATGTGGCTGGTGGTCGGATCCTCGATCAGCTTGGCGAGCGCGTCGACATGGGCGGCGGCGAGGTCGCTGACGTGGATATAGTCGCGCACCCCGGTGCCGTCGGGCGTGTCGTAATCGGTGCCGTAGACGGAGACGGACTGGCGCTTGCCGGTCGCCGCCTCCACCGCGACCTTGATGAGGTGGGTGGCGCCGGCCGTCGACTGGCCCGACCGGCCCTTCGGATCGGCCCCGGCGACGTTGAAATAGCGAAGGGCGCAGAAATTGATCGGATGGGCGAAGGCGGTGTCGGCGAGCATCCGCTCGGTCATCAGCTTCGACCAGCCGTAGGGGTTGATCGGCTGGGTCCGGCTGGTCTCCACGACCGGCACCTTCTCCGGGATGCCGTAGGTCGCCGCGGTCGAGGAGAAGATGAAATGGCGCACCCCCCCCTTCACCGCGCTCTCGATCAGCGAGCGGCTCTTCACCGTGTTGTTCTCATAATATTTGAGCGGCTGCTCGACCGATTCGGGGACCACGATCGAGCCGGCGAAATGGATGATCGCGCCGATCCCGTGCTCCTCGATCAGCCGCGCCACCAGGGCCTGGTCGCCGATGTCGCCCTCGACGAAGGTCGCCGGCTCCGGAACCGCCCAGCGGAAGCCGGTGGTGAGGTTGTCGATGACGACGACAGGCCAGCCGCCGTCCAGGAGCGCGAGCACGGCGTGGCTTCCGATATAGCCGGCGCCGCCGGTCACGAGCACGGGGAGCTTGTTCATCTACTGCTTTCCTCGACGGGAACCCGAAGGCCCACTAAACGCTGATCGTTGCAGCGCCCATACGACCGCGCGCGCTAGACGAAGAGGTGCCGGAATGAAATCAGCTTTTCTGCGCAATGCGCCACTCTTGCTGGCGGCGGCGCTCGCCGCCTGCGCCGGCGGCGGCGGCAAGGAAAGGCCGTCCGCCGGCGGGGTCGACGTCGCTCGCTTCCACCTGGGAGAGCCGGTCGCCCGGGCGCAGATCGCGGTCGAGCCGTTCGACAAGGCCGATGCCAACCGGCCCGAATTCCCCGCCTACGCGGCCGCGGTCGGCCGCCAGCTGAGCCGCCTCGGCTGGACGGTGGTCCCCACCTCGACCGGATCGGAGCAGATCGCTCTCATCGACCTCGAGCAGGGCAGCCGCGAGGCGATCGCGGCGATGAGCGCGGCGCGCATCGGCCGCGGAGTGACGGGGGCGGCGCCCGCGGGCACCTCCGCGAACGTCACCGCCAGCCTTCTCGAAGTCGCCATCCGGCGCCGCTCGGACGGCACCGTTTTCTGGGAGGGCCGGGCCGTTGACGAAGCCGCGACCGGCAGTTCGGGGGCGGCCCGGACCGCCGCCGTCGAGCGGCTCGCCGAGGCCCTGTTTCGGGACTTCCCCGGCGAGTCGGGCCGCACTATCAGGGTCCGATGACCCTATCCGTTACAAGCGCCTTCGACAGCGGCAACATCCGTACCGTCGCCATTTCCGGGAACGGGGCCGACCTCGAGATCGTCAAGGACCAGGCTTCCGATTTCTACCAATGGTTCTATTTCCGGCTTACCGGAGCCGCCGGCAAGCCGGTGGAGCTGCGGATCCTCAACTGCGCCGGAGCCGCCTATCCGCTCGGCTGGCAGAACTACCGCGCCTGCATGTCGCTCGACCGCGAGGAGTGGCGCAGGGTCGACACTCGCTACGAAGGCGGAACCCTCGTCATCCGGCTGACGCCGCCTTCGAACAGCGTCTGGTTCGCCTATTTCGCGCCTTATACGATGGAACGGCACCACGATCTGATTGCCTCGGTCGCCGCTCACCCCGCGGTCGAGCACCGCTCGCTCGGCCAGACCCTCGACGGGCAGGAGATGGACTATCTCCGGATCGGTGAGGGCCCGGTCCAGGTCTGGCTCTACGCGCGCCAGCACCCGGGCGAGACGATGGCGGAATGGTGGATGGAAGGCGCTCTCGAGCGGCTGCTGGACGAGGCCGATCCGGTCGCCCGCCGGCTGCTGGAGAAAGCCACCTTCCACATCGTCCCCAACATGAATCCGGACGGCTCGCGCCGAGGCCATCTTCGGACCAACGCCGTCGGCACGAATCTCAACCGCGAATGGCACGATCCCAGCCCTCAGCGCAGCCCGGAAGTGCTGTGCGTCAGGAACGAGATGGACCGGACCGGGGTCGACTTCGCGATCGACGTGCATGGCGACGAGGCGATCCCGGCCAACTTCCTGGCCGGGTTCGAGGGGATCCCGGGCTGGAACCAGGCCCAGCAGAAGCTGTTCGACCGGTTCAGCGACGAGCTGGTCCGCTTCTCCCCCGACTTCCAGACCCGCAAGGGCTACGAAGTCTCGAAACCGGGCACCGCCAACATGTCGATGTCGACCTCCCAGCTCGCCGAACGCTTCGGCGCCGTCTCGATGACTCTGGAAATGCCGTTCAAGGACAATGACGATCTTCCGGACCCGGAGCGAGGCTGGTCACCGGAGCGGAGCGCCCACCTCGGCAGATCCTGCCTCGACGCGCTTCACGCCATCATCGACGAGCTTCCGGCGAGGAAGCGGTAAGCTCGTCATTCGAGCGAAGCGAAGCAATCCAGCGGCTCAGGCACCCGTCTCTGGATTGCTTCGCCGCTTCGCTCCTCGCAATGACGGATCAGGGTAGCCCGAACGGAGATTCAGAAGACCCATGCCCACCCTAGTCCTCATCCGCCACGGCCAGTCGGCCTGGAACCTCGAGAACCGGTTCACCGGCTGGTGGGACGTCGACGTCACCGAGAAGGGCGCCCGGGAGGCCCGGCTCGCCGGCGAACTGATGGCGGCGAAGGGGCTCGATTTCGACCTCTGCTTCACCAGCCTCCAGACGCGGGCGATCAAGACGCTCAACCTGGCGCTCGAGGCGATGGGGCGGCTGTGGCTTCCCGTGGAGAAGGACTGGCATCTGAACGAGCGCCATTATGGCGGCCTCACCGGGCTCGACAAGGCGGAGACGGCGGCGAAGCACGGCGACGCTCAGGTCCGCATCTGGCGCCGCTCGTTCGACATCCCGCCGCCGCCGATGGAGCCGGACAACCCCTACGACCTCGCCTCGGACCGGCGCTATGCCGGGATCGAGGTTCCTCGCGCCGAGAGCCTCAAGGACACGATCGAGCGGGTGCTGCCTTATTGGGACGCGCGGATCGCTCCTTCGCTCCGCGAGGGGCAGAGAGTGCTGATCTCGGCCCACGGCAATTCCCTGAGGGCGCTGGTCAAGCATTTGTCTGGAATATCGGACGACGAGATCTCCGGCCTGGAGATCCCGACCGGGCAGCCGATCGTCTACGAGCTTGATGAGGCGCTGGCGGCGAGGGATCGTTACTATTTGAGCGAGAGGCAGGCCTGAGTTCCTCCCCCAGCTTGCCTGGGGGAGGGGGACCGCGACGCGCAGCGTCGTGGTGGAGGGGCAATGCCCCCTCCGCTATTCCCCTCCACCAGGCTTCGCCTGGTCCCCCTCCCCGAGCAAGCTCGGGGAGGAATTCGGTTCACCCTTCGGCCCGCGCAAGCGCCAGGTTGCGCTCGGCCCTGGCGAGCACGTCGGCAAGCTTGTCGCCGGCCATGATCCCCGTCGTCGCGACCGCGGATTCGAGCTTCACCCGGGCGTGGCCGAGGTCGAGCGGGTTGTCGGCGATGCAGCGGGCGAGCCTGTCGCCGGTGTCGATGGCGCTGTTATGATCGAGATGATCCAATATCAGGTCGAACCGCGCCTCACCCGTGCGGGCGAGGATGTCGGTGGAGCGAATGAGGCCGCAGAGCAGCCGGGCGACGTGCACCAGGGCTGCGTCGACGGCGAAATGGCCGTGCCGCTCCTCGATTGCGGCGAGGTTGGTCACCTCGATTCCGACGACCGCGGCGCTGGTGCCGTGGCGCTCGGCGAGGCCGATCACCCGCTCGAGCTCGGAGCGGAAGCGCAGGACGGTGGGCAGCGGGGTCAGGCCGTCGCTCTCGGAGCGCTGCTCGAGCTCGCTGATCCGCCTCTGGGCTTCGGCCAGAGCGGCGCGCAGAAGCGCATTCTCATCGGAGGCGTCGACCGGCAGGCCGGCGAAATCGGAAGCGTGCTTGGACATGGAAGCCTGCATAGCGCGATCTGGTTAAGCAAAAACGAAGCTCTGGCCTCGCCGCCTCCGCACCGATAGAGGAACGAGGATGGCCGAGGTCGGGATCATCATGGGCAGCCGCTCCGACTGGGAGACGATGCGCCATTCCGCCG
>DASVTN010000055.1:0-15096 GCA_036387555.1 Allosphingosinicella sp.
CATGCGCTTGTACTTGCCGCACAGGCACTCGTAATCCTTGATCGGACCGAAGATGCGCGCGCAGAACAGGCCGTCGCGCTCGGGCTTGAACGTGCGGTAGTTGATGGTCTCGGGCTTCTTGATCTCGCCGAACGACCAGGACCGGATGCGCTCAGGCGAGGCGATGCCGATCTTGATCTGGTCGAACGTCTCCGGCTTGGCGACCGGATTGGCGAAATGGGTCAGTTCGTTCATGTGCACGATCCTCTAATTCTTTTCCCCTCTCCCTGTAGGGGAGAGGGAGGGGCCCGCCGCCGCCAGGCGGTGGGAGGGTGAGGGAGGTTCAGGCCCTCACCCTGGCGCTTCGCGCCTGTCCCTCTCCCCTGCAGGGAGAAGGACCGCTCATCACTCCGCCGCCAGCGCGATGCCGTCGGCGTCCACCTCCTGGCTGTTCAGCTCGACGTTCAGCCCGAGGCTGCGCATCTCCTTGACCAGCACGTTGAAGCTCTCCGGAATTCCGGCCTCGAACGTGTCGTCGCCCTTGACGATCGCCTCGTAGACCTTGGTCCGCCCGATGACGTCGTCCGACTTCACCGTCAGCATCTCCTGCAGCGTGTAGGCGGCGCCGTAGGCCTGGAGCGCCCAGACCTCCATCTCGCCGAACCTCTGGCCGCCGAACTGCGCCTTTCCGCCCAGCGGCTGCTGGGTGACGAGGCTGTACGGCCCGATCGAGCGCGCGTGGATCTTGTCGTCCACGAGATGGTGGAGCTTCAGCATGTAGATGTAGCCCACGGTCACCTTGCGGTCGAACGTATCGCCGGTGCGGCCGTCGAACAGGGTCACCTGGCCCGAAGGATCGAGCCCGGCCTTCTCCAGCATCGCCGACACGTCCGCCTCGCGGGCGCCGTCGAACACCGGAGTGCCCATCGGCAGTCCTCCGACGAGGTTGGAGGCCAGCTCCATCACGTCCTCGTCCGAGCGGGCGTCGATGTCGCCATGGTAGTTCTCGCCGTAGATGTCCTTGAGCTTCGTCCGCATCTCCCCGACGCCCTTGCCGGCAAGGCCTTCGCCGCGGTCGCGCATGCCTTCCAGCATCTGCGAGATCTGCTTGCCGAGGCCGCGCGCGGCCCAGCCCAGATGAGTCTCGAATATCTGGCCGACGTTCATCCGCGACGGCACGCCGAGCGGGTTGAGGACGATGTCCACCGGGGTCCCGTCCTCGAGGAACGGCATGTCCTCGTTGGGCAGGATCCGGCTGATGACGCCCTTGTTGCCGTGGCGGCCGGCCATCTTGTCGCCCGGCTGCAGCTTGCGCTTCACCGCGACGAACACCTTGACCATCTTGAGCACGCCCGGCGGAAGCTCGTCCCCCCGCTCCAGCTTCTCGATGCGATCCTCGAGGCGCCGGCGGATGGCGGCCTCGGCCTCGTCATACTGACCCTTCACGGCTTCGAGATTCGCCTGGACGGCGTCGTCCTTGACCGCGAACTTCCACCATTCGAAGCGCTCGACCTCCTCGAGGGCCTCGGCGTCGATGACGCTGCCCTTCTTGAAGCCCTTCGGAGCCGCCGTGGCGGTCTGGCCGACCAGCATCTCGCGAAGCCGCGAGAAGGTGGCGCGCTTCAGGATCGAGCGCTCGTCGTCGGCGTCCTTCCTGAGGCGGTCCTTCTCCTCGGCCTGGATGGCGCGGGTACGGTCGTCGATGTCGATTCCGTGGCGGTTGAACACCCGGACCTCGACCACCGTGCCGCTGACGCCCGGCGGCAGACGGAGCGAGGTGTCGCGAACGTCGGACGCCTTTTCGCCGAAGATGGCCCGGAGGAGCTTCTCCTCCGGAGTCATCGGGCTTTCGCCCTTCGGGGTGATCTTGCCGCACAGGATGTCGCCCGGCTCGACCTCGGCGCCGATGTAGACGATTCCGGCCTCGTCGAGGTTGCGGAGCGCCTCCTCGCCGACGTTCGGGATGTCGCGGGTGATGTCCTCCGGCCCGAGCTTGGTGTCGCGGGCCATCACCTCGAACTCCTCGATGTGGATCGAGGTGAACACGTCGTCCTTCACGATCCGCTCAGAGATGAGGATGGAATCCTCGAAATTGTAGCCGTTCCAGGGCATGAACGCGACGAGCACGTTACGGCCCAGGGCAAGCTCGCCCATCTCGGTCGAGGGACCGTCGGCGATGACGTCGCCGGCGTTGACCAGGTCGCCAACCTTCACCAGCGGACGTTGGTTAATGCAGGTGTTCTGGTTGGAACGCTGGAACTTCATCAGCGTGTAGATGTCGACTCCCGACTTGCCGGCATCGACCTCTCCGGTGGCGCGGACGACGATCCGCGCCGCGTCGACCTGGTCGACGATCCCGGTCCGGCGGGCGGCGATGGCCGCTCCCGAATCCCTGGCCACCGTCTCCTCCATGCCGGTGCCGACGAGCGGCGCCTCGGCGCGGATCAGCGGCACCGCCTGGCGCTGCATGTTCGAGCCCATCAGGGCGCGGTTGGCGTCGTCGTTCTCGAGGAACGGGATCAGCGAGGCCGCGACCGAGACGAGCTGCTTGGGGCTGACGTCCATCAGGGTGATCTGGTCGCGCGGCGCCATCAGGAAGTCGCCGGCCCGGCGGGCCGAGACGAGATCCTCGCCGAAGCTCTTGTCCTCCAGAAGCTCCGCGTTCGCCTGGGCGATCGTGTGCTTGGCCTCTTCCATCGCCGACAGATAGACGACGTCGTCCGTCACCTTGTTGTCGACGACCTTGCGATACGGAGTCTCGATGAAGCCGTATTTGTTGACCCGGCTGAAGCTCGCGAGCGAGTTGATCAGGCCGATGTTCGGGCCTTCGGGAGTCTCGATCGGACAGATCCGGCCATAGTGGGTCGGGTGGACGTCGCGAACTTCGAAGCCGGCGCGCTCACGGGTGAGGCCGCCCGGCCCGAGCGCCGACACACGGCGCTTGTGGGTGACTTCCGAGAGCGGGTTGGTCTGGTCCATGAACTGTGAAAGCTGCGAGGAGCCGAAGAATTCGCGCACCGCGGCCACCGCCGGCTTGGCGTTGATGAGGTCGTTGGGCATGACGGTCGACACGTCGACCGAGCTCATCCGCTCCTTCACGGCGCGCTCCATGCGGAGCAGGCCGACGCGGTACTGGTTCTCGAGCAGCTCTCCGACCGAGCGCACGCGGCGGTTGCCGAGATTGTCGATGTCGTCGATCTCGCCCTTGCCGTCCTTGAGGCCGACGAGCGTCTTCACCACCGCGACGATGTCTTCCTTGCGCAGCGTCGTCACCGTGTCCTCGACCTGCAGGTCGAGGCGCATGTTGAGCTTCACGCGGCCGACGGCGGAGAGGTCGTAGCGCTCGGGATCGAAGAACAGGCCTCCGAACAGCGCCTCGGCCGTCTCCTTGGTCGGCGGCTCGCCCGGGCGCATCACCCGGTAGATGTCGGCGAGGGCCTGGTCGCGGTCCTCGGACTTGTCGGCCTTCAAGGTGTTGCGGATCCAGGCGCCGGTGGAGACATGGTCGATGTCGAGAAGCTCGATCCGGTCGATCCCGGCCTGGTCGAGGCGCTCGAGATTCTCGGAGCTGATCTCGTCGCCCGCCTCGACATAGATCTCGCCGGTCTTGTCGTTGACGAGGTCGAAGGCGGAATAGCGGCCGAAAATCTCCTCGGTCGGGATGACGAGGTTCTTGAGGCCGTCCTTGGCCGCCTTGTTGGCGGCGCGCGGAGTGATCTTGGTTCCGGCCGAGAAGACGACCTCGCCGGTGTCGCCGTCAACGACGTCGTAGCTCGGCTTCTGGCCACGCCAGTTCTCCGGCACGAAGGGGATCGCCCAGCCGTTCTTGCCGCGGACGAAGGTCACGCGGTCGTAGAAGGTGTTGAGGATCTCTTCCGAGCTCATGTCGAGCGCGTGAAGAAGCGCCGTCACCGGAAGCTTGCGCTTCCTGTCGATGCGGACGTTGACGATGTCCTTGGCGTCGAACTCGAAGTCGAGCCACGAGCCGCGATAGGGGATGACCCGGGCGGCGAAGAGATACTTGCCCGAGGCGTGGGTCTTGCCGCGGTCATGGTCGAAGAGGACGCCAGGCGAGCGGTGCATCTGCGAGACGATCACGCGCTCGGTGCCGTTGACGATGAACGTTCCGTTCTTCGTCATCAGCGGCATGTCGCCCATGTAGACGTCCTGCTCCTTGATATCGAGGACGGAGCGGGTCTCCGTGTCGGGATCGACCTCGAACACGATGAGGCGGAGCGTGACCCGCATCGGCGCCGCATAGGTCATTCCGCGCTGGCGGCATTCGTCCACGTCGTATTTCGGCTCTTCCAGCTCGTAATGGACGAAGTCGAGCTCGGCGGTGCCGGCGAAATCGCGGATCGGGAAGACGGAGCGGAGGGTCTTCTCCAGGCCGGACACGTAGCTGTCCTGCGGGCGCGAGCGGAGGAACTGCTCGTAGCTTTCGCGCTGAACCTCGATGAGGTTCGGCATTTCGGAGACTTCGTGGATGTTGCCGAAGATCTTGCGGATGCGCTTGGATGCCGTCGAACGGTTTTCGGCCCGGGGAGCGGTGGTCGCCATGGAGATGTGTCTCGCCTTCCTGTGCCCCGGCGGATGGCCGGGATGTCGTCGCCCCGGGCCAAGGGACCCCATCAAAGTCGTACTTCGATGGGAACCCCGTCCGGGATCCATTCCGGGCCCGCTCACCCCGCTGAAAGCGAGGGCGAAGCCCGATGCGGAACGCAGAAGACGCAAAAAGCCGCGAGTCCCCGTGCTTGGGACCGCAGCTTCAGCGTCTTGAAAACCCCTTGCCGATCAATGCTTTGAACACGCTGCGCGACGGCGTGTCCTGTTCCGATACGATGGGGTGTGGTCGCTATGTAGGATTGTGAGGGGTTGGGGTCAAGTGCCCACCTCCCCTTCCGCATCGTCCTTCAAGCCGCCGTCGGTCATTCCGGAAACGAGCAAAAATGTCCGGTTTCGGGCTCAGGCCACCATCAGCACCGCCGAGCCGCCCGCGACGAGCTTCTCGGCGCCATCCTTCAGCTCGAAAACCTCCGCCGTGGCGAAGACCTGCCGCCGGCCGGCGCGGACGACCCTGGCCCGGGCGACGAAGCGGTCGCCCACGGCCGGGGCGTAGCACATGACCTGATACTGGCTGGCGAGCACGTTGCCCGCGACGCTCGCGGCCGCGAAGCCGCAGGCGGTGTCGATGAGGCCGCCGATCACTGCGGCGTGGAGGAAGCCGCCGTGCTGCAGGAGATCGGGCCGCGCGTCGAGGGCGAGCTCGGCGGCGCCGCCTTCCGCTGACAGCAGCTCGAATCCGGCCCAGGCGTTGAACGGGGACGCGGCATTCACCTGCTGAAGGATTTGCATCGTCCCCTCCCCTGCGCGGCCCGGCGTACCGCGTTCATGAATTTTGCATACCTTGGCGGCGATGTCATGGTCATGACCATGACCAAAGCTTTCCAGCCCTTCCGGGGCGACGACCCCCAATCCACCCAGTCGTCATTCGATCCGCGCGAGCGGGACGCCCATCTCGCCGCGCTTCGAGCCGCCGTCCAGCGCGGCCTCGACGAAATCAAGGCCGGCGAAGTGGCCGATCCCGATGCGGCGCTGGACCGGATCGAGGCGATGCTCGACGAGCTTGAGGCGGCCAAGGCGGCCTGAAGGGGGCTTCACGCCCCCCTTGCCCTCACCCGCGCTGGTTGTCGGCCGCCACCTGGTCGCGCTCGCGGTCGCTTCTCGTCTTGGCGCTCTGGCGAAGGGTGGCGACCGAGAGGTGCGGCCAGCTCAGGCCGCCGAAGTCGAGCAGCACCGTCTGCGTATATTGGAGCTGGAGGAACTCCGTGCCGTCGGCTTCCCGCACCTGCTCGATCCAGAAGATCGAGGTGGCGGAGACGGCGTCGGCATTGGGGCCGTCGGGCCCGCCGATGAGGAAGGCGGTGTTGGCGGTGCCGCCGCCGATCACGGGTGTGGGTTCGGTCGTGATGACGAGGTTGATCGTGTTGACGATCTCCTGCCCGTCGATCGCCGTCTGAAGCACCGAATTAGGCGAATCGACCATCGCCTGGGTGATCCCCGCGATCAGCTCGGGCGAGGAGCGGAACGGCGTGGCGATGGAGAGATCCGCCTCCGGGAAGTCGAAGGTCTGCGCGGGATCGCCGATCACGAACGGCTTGATGTTGGTGTCTTCGAACTTGGGCGCCCTCGCCTCGGACGAAGCCAGGCCCTGGGCGACGATCGTGGTGCCGTGCGGGATCGAGCCCATCCGCACCACCGTCGGGGGAACCTGCGGGTTGGTCGTCGCGGGAACGTTCAGCCAGACGCCCGGCTCGATATGCAGGCCGTTGCCGAAATTGTCGCTGACCTGCTGCAGATAATGAAGGCCGAACATGATGAGGTCCGGCTGAAGCAGGCCCCGGTTCGGGATCTGGCCGCCGATGCGGTCGAATTCGAGGATCTCGACCGTCAGGTTGAGCTCGAGGAAATGGCCCTGTCCGGGATGCGCGGGATCGTGGAGCGGGCGCCAGATGGTGTTGAAGCCGGTTCCTTCCCAGCGGCCCGGAAGCTGCGCCAGCGGACCCAGCGGATCCGGCTCGGCCGCGGCCCCCATCCTCCTCGTCGTCGGCCTCTGGATCGCCCTCAGGTTGGACAGAGGCCTGAACGAAAATCCCCTTTTGAGATCGACCATGTTTCCCCCCCTTCAAATGGCCGGCAAGGTCTCCGCGCGTCCGCCGCAGTCGAGGAGAGCGCTTTTCTACGGAAAGCGAAGTTTACGACTGAAACGACGTCGGTTTCGACCGACCGAACCCCCGGGCTCAGAATGCCACGGCTCGGCACTATGTCAAGCATCGCAAAAGCCGCTCCGGCACCGCGATGAAGGGCGGTAACAATCGTCACACTCCCGACTTCGCGGCGACATCATCCTGAAGCGGACGCCCCGTAAATCCCTGGTCATGGCGCCGCGACGAACCGCCGCCGAACGAGGAAGGAACGTGCAATGGCCTGGATCGCCCTGCTGGCCCTGATGATCGGCACCATGGTCACCGTGTCGGCGTTCGGCGCCGAGCTGAATTTCCGGCGCAGCCTCGAGCCGCGCGAGCGCTGAGAGGATACGGACATGTCCCCCGCCCCACTGCTCGCCTTGCTCGCGATCGCGATGCTGATCCTTTGCGCGGTGCGCCTCGAGCTCGATTTCCGCCGCACCCGGCACGGCTGATCCCGGCCGGCCGTTCAGGCCCGGCGCGCGGGCTTGGCCTTGTACCGCTTCTGCGCCGCTCCCGGCGCGGCGCGCTTGTTCTCCCGCGCCGAATCCCTCGGCTTGCCCTGGACCGGCTCGATCCGGACCCCGCCTTCGCCGTCCTCGTCGGTGGCGGTGCGCCGGACCGCGGCCATGAACCGGGCCGCCGCCGCCCGGGGGACTTCGAACATCGTCTCGCCCGCGGCGATCCGGATCGCGCCGATCTCCGTCTTGGTGATGTGGCCGCGGCGGCAGAGCAAGGGCAGGAGCCAGCGCGGATCGGCATTGTGGCGCCGGCCAATGTCCATCCGGAACCAGACGGTGTCCTCGAAGCCGGGCCTCGGCCCCTCGGGCCTCCGGACCTCGCCCGCGGCGCCGGAATCCACCATCTCCTCGGGCGCCGGCATCCGCGCCCTGTGCGCCCTCACGAGGGCCGCCGCGATCTCCTCCGGCGGCTTGGCTTCCATCAGCCGAAGGGCGAGCTCGCGATCCTCCTCCTCGATCTCGGCCGGCTCGAGGAGCTGGGCGAGCAGCCGCTCGTGGTCGCTTCGCCGGATATCCTCCGGCGTCGGCGGCTTGATCCACTCGACCTCGATTCGGGCGCCGCGCATCACCATCTCGACTCGCTTGCGCCGAGGATAGGGGACGACGAGCACGGCAATGCCTTTCTTGCCCGCCCGCCCCGTCCGGCCCGAGCGGTGCTGGAGCGTCTCGGCGTCCCTCGGAAGCTCGACATGGACGACGAGGCTGAGGTTCGGCAGATCGATGCCGCGGGCGGCGACGTCGGTCGCCACCAGCACCCTTGCACGCCCGTCCCTCAGCGCCTGGAGCGCCTGGTTGCGCTCGTTCTGGCTGTGCTCGCCCGAGAGCGCGACGGCGCTGAACCCCCGCTCGACAAGCGAGCTGTGCAGCCTGCGCACGTTCTCGCGGGTCGCGCAGAACAGAAGCGCGCTCTCCGCCTCGTGAAGGCGGAGCAGGTTGACCACGGCGTGCTCGATGTCGGCCGGCGCCACCGTCATCGCCTGATAGGCGATGTCGCCATGGCCGCGCTCTTCGCCGACGGTCGAGATTCGAAGCGCGTCCTTCTGATAGCGCTTCGCCAGCGCCACGATCGGCCGCGGCATGGTCGCCGAGAAGAGCAGGGTGCGGCGCGCCGGTGGAGTGGCGTCGAGTATCTCCTCGAGATCCTCGCGAAAGCCCATGTCGAGCATCTCGTCGGCCTCGTCTAGCACGACGGCGCGAAGCTTCGAGAGATCGAGCGCGCCCCGCTCGAGATGGTCGCGCAGCCGTCCCGGAGTGCCGACGACGATGTGGGTGCCGTGCTGGAGCGAGCGCCGCTCCTTGGAAGCGTCCATCCCGCCGACGCAGGTCGCGATCCGGGCGCCGGCCGGAGCGTAGAGCCAGGCGAGCTCGCGGCTGACCTGAAGCGCAAGCTCGCGCGTCGGCGCGATGATCAGTGCGAGCGGCTCGCGGGCGAAGCCGGCGCCGCCGTCTTCGCCGCCGAGCAGCTGCGGCGCCATCGCCAGGCCGAACGCCACCGTCTTGCCGGAGCCGGTCTGGGCCGAGACGATCAGGTCCCGCCCCTCCGCCTCGCTTTCCAGCACCGCGGCCTGGACTGGAGTGGGGGTGGCGTAGCCGCGCGCGGACAGCGCGCCTGCGAGGCGTGGAGGAAGGTTCTGAAAGGGCATGGAGGCCATGTGGGAGGTAAAAGAGGCCGGGGCAAGGCAGGAGGCGCTGCGGAAAGGCCGGATCTTCAGCAAGTCGTCATTCCCGGAAAAAGGCTCAATCCAGGAACATGCCCCTGCGCGACCTCCCCCTTCCGGTGTTCCAACATGCCGGGTCCAGCCCGGCATGACGAACACCGCCGACACAATCGACACACAAATCATTCCCGCGCGGCATCGTCCAGTGACGGTCGGGGCCCAGATCGGCATTCGTCCACTGGAGAAGTCCGATGAAGTCCGTAATCGCCGGTTTCCTGACCACCGCCCTGCTGCTGTCGCTCCATGTCGCCCCGGCCCCCGAGGATCTGCAGGGCTATGCCAGCCCCACCGACCGGGCCTTCGCCGAGCGCCACGAGAACGAATCGCCGGAAGAGCTGCGCGCCGAGCTCGGCCTCGGCGGCAAGTAGAGCGCCGCTCCGGCTCCAGGCCGGCCCGCGAATTCCCCCTCCGTCGCTTGACTGAATCATCGGCGCGGATATGGGTCCCGCCGTCTTTCAGGAGAATATCAGATGCGCTTCAACTCCATCCTAGCCGCGATCGCGGCGGCCTCGATGGCCGCGTCGCCGGTGGCCGCGGCGCCAAAGCCGGCGCCCGTGGCCGAGGTCGCCCCGGCGGCCGAGACCGTGGAGGGCGAGCAGATCCGCGGCGGGTTCCTCCTGCCCCTGGCGATCATCATCGCAATCATCATCGGAGTGCTCCTGCTGACCAAGGACGACGAAGACCCCGTCAGCCCCTAGCGCGAGTGGCGGCTGGAGCGGTTCCCGGGCCTTTGCATCGACGGCCGCCTTCGCTCCCCTGTCCCGGCTGATCGGATGTCTGCTGAGCGCGCTGACGCGCCGCCTGAAGGCCCGCGGATCGCGTCTTGGAGTGCGGCATGCGCCTTGCCCGCGGCGCTCGCTTCGACGTTGGTCCGCCACGTCCCGCCTCGCTTCGTGCGGCGGAACGAGCCCGAAGCGCCGCGAAATTCGTTCTTACCCTGTTATGAAAAACCGCCCCACCTCGCTCGCCCGCGCCGCCGGCCTCCTCCTCGCCGCAGCCGCGCTTCCCCTCACCCCTGCACTGGCGCAGGAAAGCGCGCAGCCCGCGGAAGAGCCCGCGACGGAGGCTCGGCCGCCGGACGCCTCCACTTCGATCCCCCCGCCCGAGGCGACCACGCCCGTGCAGAAGGAGTCGACCTCGGCGCCCCCGGTGACGGAGGCGGAAACCAGGTCGCCCGCTCCGGCGGCCAGAGCCACCACCCGGCGGACCACCACCACCCGCACGACGACCCGGGCGCCCGCCGCCGTCGTCGCGCCCGCGCCCATCGCGGTCGCTCCGGTCGGAGTGCCGGTCGAGACCCTGCCTCCGATCGCGACGACTCCGCTGCCGCCGCCCGTCGCCCAGACACCGCCTCTGGAGGTCCTCCCCGAGACTCCTCCCGCCCCGGTGACGACCACGGCGACGACCGAGGATCCGCGCGATTCCTACATGCCCTGGCTGCTGGCCGGCCTGGGCCTCGTCGGGGCGCTGGCCTTCTTCGGGCTTCGCCGCCGCCGCCGGACCGCCGTCCATGACGAGGTTAGCAACCGGGTCTATGAGCCCGAGCCCGAGCCCGCGGCGGCCGTACCCGTGGCGGCCGTCCCCGTGGCCGCAGCGACGCCCGTCGTGACGCCCGTCGACACGGCGCCTCCCGTCGGGCGCCCCGAGCTCGATCTGGCGATGCGGCCGGTCCGCGCCGGAGTGAGCGGCCAGGACGCGCGCGTCGAGTTCGAGCTGACCGTCCACAATCGCGGGCCGGTCGCCGCCGAGGACGTCCGCATCTCGACCTGGATGCTCGCCGCCGGCTCTTCCGAGGCGGAGAGCGCGCTGATCGTGCCGCGCGACCATGCCGACACTCCGGCGGTGACGATCGGCGCCGGGGAATCGCGCACGATGGCGGCCTCGGTCGCCCTTCCGACCAATCAGGTGCAGGGCGACGCCGTGCTTCCGGTGGTCGTCGCCGACGCCCGCTACCGGCTCGCCGGAGGGGGCGAGGGCCGCACTTCCGCCTCGTTCGCGGTCGGCGTTCCCGACGGCGACGGGCTGGCCCATTTCGGCATCGAGAATCCCTCGGGCCTGCACGAGGGCGTCGTCGCCAAGCCGCTCCGCGAACCGCAGCGGGTCTGACCGACCGGGCGCCCCGGACGAAGAAGGGGCGGCTCCCTTGCGGGAACCGCCCCTTTCTCTTGTGCCCGTGGGGAAGCGCCCATCATCCCGGCGAAAGCCGGGATTTCAGGCCGGTAAGGCGCCGAGCACTTCCCACCGGAGTCCCGGCTTGCGCCGGGACGACGTTCGCCCGAAGGCGAGCGTCACTTCAGCTCGACGGTGGCGCCGGCTTCCTCGAGGCGCTTCCTGAGCTCCTCTGCTTCGGCCTTGCTGATGCCTTCCTTGACGGCCTTGGGAGCGCCTTCGACCAGGGCCTTGGCTTCGCCGAGGCCGAGCTGGGTGATCGCGCGCACTTCCTTGATCACGTTGATCTTCTTGCCGCCGTCGTTGACGAGGATGACGTCGAACTCGGTCTTCTCTTCCTCGACCGGGCCCGCCGCGGCGCCGCCGCCGGCCGGAGCCGCCGCGACCGCGGCCGCCGCCGAAACGCCCCAACGCTCCTCGAGCGCCTTGGCGAGATCGGCGGCTTCGAGAACGGTCAGCTCGCTGAGCTGGTCGACGAGGGAATTGATGTCTGCCATTTTAAGTCTCCGTGTCGGTAGCCGGCGGAAAGGCCGGCGGGTTCGATTTCAATCCCGTCATCCCGGGGAAAGCCGGGATCCCGGTGGAGGTTCGCACCGCGGTGCACCCCCTCCCCGAGGCCCCGGCCTTCGCCGGGGTGACGGTGGGTCAATTAAGCGTCTTCTTTGGCCGCATAGGCGCCGATCACGCGGGCCAGCATCGCGCCGGGCTCGTTGATCGTGCGGGCGATCTTGCTCGCCGGCGCCTGGATGAGCCCGATGATCTGCGCGCGCAGCTCGTCGAGCGAAGGCAGTTCGGCCAGCGCCCGGATGCCGGTGGCGTCGAGGACGGTGTCGCCCATCGCGCCGCCGACGATCTCGAACCGGTCGGTCGTCTTGGCGAAATCCACCGCGACCTTGGCGGCCGCGACGGGATCGCTCGACGTGGCGAGCGCCGTCGGACCGGTCAGCATGTCGCTGATCGGAGCGTAGGGGCTGCCTTCGAGCGCAATGAGGGTGAGCGTGTTCTTGGTCACCTTGTAGCTGGCGCCGGCGTCGCGCATCCGGATCCGGAGCGCGGTGGACTGGGCCACCGTCATTCCGAGATTGCGGGTGACGACCACCACGCTCGTCTCCGCGAACGTCTGCTTCAGCGAGGCGACCTGCTCGGACTTCTGAGCTCGATCCATCTTAGTCTCCTGATCGCCCGGCGGACCATCCGCCGGACGCACGCTTTCGGCCTCCGCCAGGGCGGAAGGCCACTTGTCCGTGATGGGGAGAGCGAACCGGAGCGAAGCCGGTGAACGGCCCACGCGGGCCGAAATCTCTGTCCCCGTCTAGGCTGGAGATTAAGCTCCTCGCGGAGCGCCAGCTGTCTCGGACGGCACGCCTCGCCGCGACAACGGCGAGAGCGAAGCGGCGCCTGTACGGGTCGAGGGCCTGAAAATCAACCTTTTGTTGGAGGCCGCCCGGCGGGCGGGGGAGCTCGCTCGAAGTCCCCGCCGATCGCGCGATAGAGGGCGAGCTGAGCGTCGGCCCCTTCCGCCTCGGCGGCGGCGAGCTGGTCGCGGGTGCGGTTGACGGCCCGCTCCGCGTCGAGGACTCCGAGATAGTCGGTGAGGCCCGAGCGATATTGCTTGCGGGCGATCTCGGCGGTTTCGCCGGCGGCGGCAAGCTGGCGAAGCAGGGCCAGCCGCTGCCGCTCCCGCGCCTCGACGGCGGCGAGGCTGGTCTCCACCTCCGAAAAGGCCCTGAGGACGGTGCCGCGCCAGGCCGCCACCGCCTCCCGCGCCTCGGCGCGCGCCCGGGCGGCGCGGGCCCGGTTCCGGCCGAAATCGAGGATCGATCCGGCGAGGCCGGGCCCGGCGGAAGCACTCAGGGCGTCGAGCGAGAAGACGTCCCCGAGCGCCGCGGCGACGAGGCCGATCGCCCCGGTGATCGACAGCCGCGGATAGCGGGCCGCGATCGCGGAGGCGGTGGCTGCGTCCGCGGCGGCGACCTGGGCGAAGGCGGCGGCGATGTCCGGCCGGCGCAGAAGCAGGTCGGAGGGGATTCCGGCCGCGGGGGTCTCGAAGCGGGGAGTTTGGGGCGAGCCCGCGACCAGCGGCTCGATCTCGGCGGGCGGCAGGCCCGTAAGCGCGGCCAGCGCCGCCACCCGCGCACTCTGCTCCGCCTGGATCGGAGGCAGGGCCGCCGCAGTCTCGGCGAGCAGCGTTTCCGCGCGGCTCCGGTCGATCCCGGCGACCAGCCCCGCTCGGGCCCGCTTCGCGGCCAGATCGAGGCTCAGGCGCGCCGTCTCCATCGTCTCGCCGGCGATGCCTTCACGGGTCAGGGCGGCGCGGGCGGCGACCAGGTTGCGGGCGACGTCCGTCACCAGGGTGAGCCGGACCGCGGATGCGTCGAAGCCGGCAGCGTCGAGCCGCGCCCGCGCCGCCCGCTGGTCCGATCGAAGCCGGCCGAACAGGTCCGCGTCCCAGCTGCCCTCGATCCCGGCCCGGTAGAGGATCCGCTCGCGATCGATTTGCGGCCCGCCGGCCCCGCCTCCCACGCCTTCGAAACCGAATTCGTTGGCCGAGCTTCGGTTGTAGGTCACGCCCGCCGAGCCGCTCAGAAGCGGCATCCGCTCCGCTTCGCTCGCCCTCAGTCCCGCCCTCGCCTGGTCGATCCGCGCGGCGGCCGCTTCGAGGTCGGGGGAATTGGCGAGCGCCGCCTCCACGAGCCGGGCCAGCGCCGGGTCCGCGAGCCGCCGCCTCCACCATTCCGCCGGCGGCAGTCCCTCCGCCGCCGCCGAGTAAAAGCCGGCGGGCAGCGGCTGCACCGCCTCGCTTCGCGGCTGCGGCGTGGCGCAGGCGGCGGCGAGCAGCGTGAGAGCCAGGACGCATCGAGACCGGGACGCGCGCCGACGCCCCATTATCCCTCTCCCGCTTTCCGCGGGAGAGGAGGGGCCCAAGCGGAGCTTGGGAGGTGAGGGTCTGTGCCTCAGACTCAGCAAGACCCTCACCTCCCACCGCTTCGCGGTGGGCCCCTCCTCTCCCGTGAAGGACGGGAGAGGGGCTGCAGAGCCGCTCCGATCATCGATAAAGCCTGGGGCCGGGGGGGTCACGACGCAGGCCTCGCGGGCACATAGGCTTCGACCTGCTGCCCGACGAAGAAGGCCGAGGCGTCGGCGGGCAGGGCGTAGACGAGCTGGAGCACCCTGACGTCCACCCGCTCCTGCGAGCTGTTGGTGAGGCTTCGCTTCGGAGTCACGAGCGGCTCCGCCCGCACGAAGCTGGCCCGCACCCGCCGGCGCGCATTGCCGCGCGGCGACACCACCGCCGCCTGGCCCAGCGCCACCCGGTCGATCTCGTTCTCGTCGATATCCACTCGAACATGGAGCGGGTTGGTTTCGCCGAGCACGATCAGCGGATCCTGGTTCCCCGGCCCGGGCCCGGCGGTCGCATATTGGCCTTCACGCGTATTCACCTGAAGCACCGTCGCGCTCCGCGGCGCCCGCACTTCCAGCAGGCCGAGCGTCGTGCGCGCGCTCGCCACCTGCGCCTGCGCCTGGCGCAGCTCCGCCCGAGCCACCTCGAGCCGCGCCGCGGCGCCGTCGCGGGCGTTGCGCCGGTCGATCACCTGCTGCTCGGCCACCGCCCGGGGATCGCCGACATTGGCGTAGAGCCGGTAGAGCCGCTGTGCCGAAGCATGGTCCACCGCCGCCGCGTCGACCCGCTCCCGGGCGAGCTGCACCGAGGCGGTCCGCTCGCCGAGCTGCGCCTGCACGTCGCGCGCGTCGATGGTGAAGAGCAGCTGCCCCTTCGACACCCGCTCGCCGGGAGACACATAAAGGCGGGTGACGATACCGGGCCGCTGGGCGCCGACCTCGATCAGCTCGCTCGACGGCTCGATCACCCCGGCGCCGGAGACCGTCCGTCCCGCCTGCGCCTGCGGCACCGTCGGCGGGGTCTTGCCGGGCGTGGTGGTCCGCCGGTCGGGCTGGGTGAAG
>DASVTN010000056.1:0-9126 GCA_036387555.1 Allosphingosinicella sp.
GAAGCCGCCCAGGATCGAGATGTTCTCGATCTGGGTGACGTTCGCCGTCAGCGTCAGCGACCCGTACGGGCCCTGCAGCACGAGCGTGTCGCCGCCGTCGCCGCCGTTGACGATGTCCGCGCCGGTCAGGGCGCCGATGAAAAAGATGCTGTCGTCGCCCGCTCCGCCGAAAACCGTGTCGTCGCCGCCCGCCTGCAGGTGGAAGACGTCGTTGCCGCCCTCGCCGGACAGGAGGTCGGACGAGGCGGTGCCGACGATCAGGTCCGCGCCGAAATCGCCCTTCACTGACACCGGCGCCAGGCCGCTGAAGCTGGCCGCCGTGAAGTTGGAGGTCACCTTGTTCTCGAAGCGGGCAAAGGTCACGAAGACGCCGTTCGCCGACTGGCTGACCTGGAGCAAAGTGTCCGCGCCGCTCTGCACGAGCCGCATATGGCCGTCGGCGAAGGGATTGGTGCCGCTCACATGATTGGTGAAGGCGTCGACATATTGGCTGAGATCCACCCGGTCCTCAACCTGGAAGTCCAGCACGCGCAGCCGGTCGTCGGCGACGCCCTGTTTGTAGGGGGCCCACATGAACATCAAGGTGTCGGCGCCGGCCCCGAGCGTCACGTCGGCGTCGCCGCCGACGATCCCGTAGATCTGAACGATGTCGTCGCCACCGCCGCCGAAGGCCTCGACGTGGCTCTTGTTGGACAGGAGCAGGCTCAGCCGGTCGTTGCCCTCGCCGCCGTCGAGCAAGGCCGAAGCCGGCGGGCTGTTATAATTCCCCGTATAGTCGAGCCAGTCATTGCCCCCTTCGCCGTAGAGGCTGTCCGAGCTGTCGGCGGCCCGCAAAGTGTCGTTGCCGCCGCCGCCGAGCGCCACATCGTTGCCATAGCCCCCTTCGAGCGTATCGTTGCCCTCGCCGCCCTCGAGCGTGTCCGCGCCGATGCCGCCTTCGACATAATCGTCGCCGGCCCCGCCGCGCAGCGTGTCGGAGCCTCCGCCGCCGATCAGATAGTCATTGCCGTCGAGGCCGTCGATGAGCTCGGGCCTGGAGGTGCCGGTGAGATTGTCCCGGCCGGCGGTTCCGATGATGTCGGCGCCCGGCGTCAGCGCGCCGCCGTCGGGAGCATAGCCCTCGAAATTGTCTTCGGTGAAGGCCGAAGCCTGGGTGTCCTTGAAAGTGAGGATGGTGGTGTAGCCGTCCCCGCCGCCGTCGCGGTCCACCTGCAGCAAGGTATCGGCGCCGTTCTGGACCAGCCGCACATGGCCGGTGGCGAACGGGTTGGTGTCCGGCGACCAGTTCGTGCACGTCAACGCCAGGGCCGCCTGCCACTGCAGCCCGTCGCCGGCCGCGCCGGTGGCGAAGTCGGTGACGACGATGGCGTTGCGCGCGTTCATCAGGCTGGAGACGTTGGTGATGGAGACGGTATCGCGGCCGCCGCCGAGCGTGATCGTCGCCTTCATCTCCTGGCCGTCCAGCTGGACGAAATCCCGTCCGTCCCCGCCGTCCACGACGATGTGGCCCTTGGTGTCGTCGATCGACAGATAGAAGCGATCGTCGCCGGCGCCGCCGCTCAGGAGCAGCGACTCCCAGGTGTCGGCCCAATAACGGTAGACGCTGATATTGTCGTCGCCGTCGCCGCCGAACAAGCTGTCGTTGCCGCCCGCCGCGTTCATCACGCCGAATTCCATCAGGAAGTCGTTTCCGCTTCCGCCTTCCACCCAGTCGTCGCCCGCCCCGGCGAAAAGCTGGTCGCTGCCGGCGCCGCCTTCGATAATGTCCGCGCCCGCGCCGCCGCTGATGTAATCGCCGCTCGAGCCGCCGGTCAGCCGGTCCGCTCCCGCGCCGCCCCGAAGCTCCAAAGCCCCGTCCGTCTCCGCGCTGCCGTCGAAGACGAGCGCCTCGCCCGAGCGGAGGCCGGTCGCATCCACCTTCAGCCGCCCGCCGGCGGCGATCGCGGCGTCGGCGGCCACGATGGTATAGCCGAAGCTCCCCGCTCCGCCGCCGCCGAAGCTCGCGTCAGAGGCGGAAAGCAGAGTCAGCTCCTCGAAGCCGGTCGCCGCCATCAACACGCCGGCATAATGTCCCTGCAGCACCAGCCGGTCGGTCCCCGCGCCGCCTTGGGCGCTGTCGCCGGCGCCGAACGCGGCCCCGAAATAGACGATGTCGTCGCCGCCGCCGCCGCTCGCCGAGTCGGAGCCGCCGTCCTGCATCCTGAGCAGGTCGTTGCCGCTTGCCCCGGCAAGGGCATTGTCGGCCGAATTGCCGCGCAGGTCCTGTCCGGCCGCCGCGAGCCCCGTCAGCTTCTCGAGGTTCGCGCCCAGAACATAGGTCGCAAGCTCGGTCTGGACCTCGTCGACCCCGGGATCGCCATATTCGAACAGCTGGTCGCCCGCGCCGACGATGTAGACGTCGTTGCCGAGCCCGCCGTTAAGCATGTCCGCGCCGCCGCGTCCGTCGAGAATGTCGTCCCCATCCGCGCCCGTGAGGCTGTCGGCCGCCGAGCCGCCGATGACCACGAAGCGCTCGAAGTCGATGAAGCTGACCTCGCGGCCCGTCCCCGCCTTGAACGAGCCCAGGAAACCGCCGCCCGTCTGGGGGTTGATCGAGCCGAAGACCTGAACCGTGGCGGACGAATAATCGACCGTCAGGGTGTCGATCCCGGCGCCGCCGCCGACCTGGTCGATCCCGTCGACGACAGTTACTCCGTCGTCCCCGCCGCCAAGGAAGATGCCCTCGTCGCGGCCGCTCGCGGCGGTGACGATCCGGTCGTTGCCCGATCCCGTCCACAGCCTGCCCAGATATTCGAAATTGGTGAAGGCTCCCGTCGCTCCGGAATAGCTGTTGGCCTGCAGGTCCCAGGTGATGGCGCCGCTCGCCGCCGACATGTCCGCCGTGATTCCGTCGAAGCCGGAGCCGCCGTCGGCGGTATCGTTGCCGCGGCCGACGTTGAGGAAGTCGTTGCCGCCGTTCAGCACCACCTTGTCGTCGCCGTAGCTGGTGACGATGCTGTCGTCCTGATTGCCGGTCGTGATCTCGATCCTGGCGATTTCCGAATAGACGACGGTGCTTGCGATCCCGTCGTAATAAGAGCCGGTCGACGCTTCGGGCGAATGCGGACCCATGATCGGCGCGGCCGTCACGGAGCCCGTGGTCGCACCGAAGCTCACCACCAGCACGTTGCTGCCGCCGCCGCCCCTGACATAAGCCATGCCGCCGCCGGGCCCGATCAGGAAGCGGTCGTTGCCGTCGTTTCCGTACAGGCTGTCGCTGCCGCCGCCGCTTCCGCCGCCGGAGATCACGTCATTGCCGCTTCCGCCCTGGATGACATTGGCCTCGGCATTGCCCGTCAGCGTCTGGCCGGTCGCGAGCATTCCGTGGAGATATTCGACGTTGGCGCCCATCGTGTAGGAAGCGAGGAAGGAGCGGACCGTGTCGGCGCCCTCGCCCGCATTCTCGATCACGGCCGTTCCGGTGGCCCATACCGCATAGGAATCGTCCCCGAGCCCGCCTTTTAGGGTCGCCGCGGCGCCGCCGTCGTCGAGCGTGTCCCGGCCGGTCCCGGCGACGATGGTCAGCCCGGTGCCGCCGCCGGTCAGCGCCTGCCCCGCATTGGAGAGCCCGCGCAGGATCTCCACATTCGGCGCGGCGAGGGTGAAGGTGGCCAGGCTGGTGCGCACTTCGTCGTTTCCGCCCGAGGCCCCTTCATAAACCGCATCGCCCGCATGGTCGGCGATGAAGAGGTCGTCCCCGGCCCCGCCGGACATGGAATCCGCGCCGGCGCCGCCGTCGATCAGGTCGTTGCCGCCACCGCCCGAGAGGAGGTCCGCTCCGGCGCCTCCGGTGAGGGAGTCGGCGCCGAGGCCGCCGGTGATGCTGAACCGCCCGTCCGTCTCCGCCGAGCCGTTGAAGACCAGCCTCTCGTTGGACGCGAGCGCGATCGCGTCCACGACGAGCATCGCGCCCGCGGCGACGTTCGGGTCGACGGTGACGATGTTGTAGCTGTTCGGCGAGAGGCCGGAGCCGCCGTAAAGCGAGTTGGTTCGGGCAAGCAGCTGCAGGGTCTCGATGCCGATCAGCGCCCTGGCGCCGAGGGTGAGGCCCGCGGAATAGTCGCCCTGCAGAGCCAGCGTGTCGCTGCCGCTGCCGCCGTCGACCTCGTCCGTGGCGGTCATGGCGCCGCCGAAGTAGACGACGTCGTTGCCGCCGTTGCCGAAGACCTTGTCCGCGCCGCCATCCTCCAGCCGGAACGTGTCGCCGCCGCCGCCGCCGATTATCTCGTTGGCGGAGACGTTGCCGCGCAGCGTCTGGCCGAGGGCGGAAGTGCCGGTGAGGTTCTCGACGTTGGCGGCGAGCGAATAGGTGGCGAGCGCCGTCGTCACCTTGTCGGTGCCTTCGCCCGCGGCCTCGACGACGCTGTCCGAGGTGGAGTCGACGACGTAGCTGTCGTCGCCCTGCCCGCCCTGCATCGAATCGGCGCTGCTGCCGCCGTCCAGGCTGTCGTTGCCCGCGCCGCCGAGGAGCGTGTCGATACCGCCGCCGCCGTTCAGCTGGTCGTCGCCGCCGCCGCCGCGGATCGTGTTGCCGAGGCCGTTGCCGGTCAGGACCTGGCCGCTGTCGGCCAGGCCGGTCAAATGCTCGAGACTGGTGCTGCCCGCAATGCTGAGCACGGCGAGCGAGGTGCGCACCTCGTCGATGCCGCCGGTGTCGGTGACGGCATCGCCCGCATTGTCGACATGATAGATGTCGTTGCCGAGGCCGCCCTGCAGCGAGTCCGCGCCGGCGCCGCCGTCGATGACGTCGTTGCCCGAGCCGCCCTTGATCACGTTCTCGGCGTCGTTTCCGGTCAGGGCCTGGCCGGTAGCCAGCAGGCCGGTCAGATTCTCGAAATTGGCAAGCAGGGTGTAGCTGGCGAGCCGGGTCTCGACGAGGTCGGTGCCCTCGCCCTCGTTCTCGATGAGCACGTCGTCGCCGTCCACGTCATAGCGATCGTTGCCCATGCCGCCGGCCATCGTATCCGCGCCGCCGCCGCCGATCAGCCAGTCGGAGCCGCCGCCGGCCGTGAGGACGTCGTCGCCGAGGCGGCCGAACATCAGATCGCCGCCGTCGCCGCTCGTGATCTGGTCGGCCTGGTTGGTGCCGCCGATGACGAATGTCTCGACGGTCGAGAAAGTGACGCCGTGATCGGCTCCCGCTGAGATCGTTCCGGCATAGCCGCCCGCCGCGTCGGCCGCGATCGTCATCGTCACCCCGGGCCCGTCCGCTATGTGGAGGAAATCCACCTGCAGGATGTCGATTCCGGCACCGCCGATCGCCGTGTCGTGTTGCGCCGTCGAGTCGAAGACGTCGGAATAGAGGATGTCGTCGCCCGCGCCGCCGTCCATGCTGTCGTCGCCGAGATCGCCGGCCAGCAGGTCCGCACCGGCGCCGCCCGTGAGCTCGTCCTCCCCGTCACCGCCGAGAAGGTCGTCGTCGTCGTCGCCGCCGGCGAGGATGTCGTCGCCCGCTTCGCCGCTCAGAATGTCGCGTTCGGCCCCGCCGTCGAGCCGGTCGGCGCCCTCGCCGCCGGAAATCAGGTCTGCGCCCGTCCCGCCTTCGATCACGTCGTCGCCCGAATTGCCCTCGATCCTGTCGGCGCCTTCGCCGCCCTCGATCATATCGGCGCCCTCGCCTCCGTAGAGGGTGTCGGCGCCGGCGAAGCCGCGGATCGTGTCGTCGCCGCCCTCGCCCCAGAGCGTGTCGTCGAGGGCGCTGCCTTCCAGCACATCGGCCGCTTCGGTGCCGTGCTGGTAGAGGAGTTGGTAATTGTCGAGATTGGCGGGCCGGAGCGCCGCTATGTCGACATTCTGAAGAGTTATGGCGGTGGACCAGCCGAACGCCGCGGCCGCACCGTCACGGTCGATCTGGACCAGAACGTCGGCTCCGCTCTGCACCAGCCGCATCGTGCCCGTCAGGAACGGGTTGGCGTTCGGGTCTAGGGTCTGGGCGAAGCCGTACAGCCACGCGTCGAAGTCCAGCATGTCGCCGCCCTCGCCCGCCTGGAAGTCGGTGACGACGGTGGAGCCTTCGAACCGGTAGCCCAGGCCGAACTCGAGCACGTCGCGGCCGGAGCCCAGAGTGATCCGGTTGGCGCTGCCGCCGCCGATGGTGACCCGATCGTCGCCGGTCCCGGCGTCGACCTCCACCTGGGCTTTTCCACCCGTCGAGACCGCGACGTATATCCGGTCGCTGCCCGCCTCGCCGGCAAGGAGTATGCGGTCGCTGTTGCTGCCGGACCGGGAGACGTAGAGATAATCGTCGCCGTCCCCGCCATAAGCGGAGTCGTTCCCCGTCTCCAGCACGTCGATGCTGTCATTGCCGCCGCCGCCCAGCGCGACGTCGTTCCCGTGGCCGAGCGTAAAGGTGTCGGCGCCTTCGCCCCCTTCCAGCAGGTCGTTGCCGTCGCCGCCGTCGAGGCTGTCGTCGCCGTCGCCGCCGAGGAGATGGTCGGCGCCGGATTCGCCGATCAGCCGGTCGGCGCCGAGGCCGCCGCTGAGCTCGTCGTCGCCGCCCAGCCCCTCGACCTCATCGTTGCCGTCGCCGCCGCCGATCACGTCAGCGCCGTAAGCGCCGTGGATCCTGTCATCGCCCGCCGTTCCAGCGAGGACCAGCTCGGGCGCGGTAACCTCGCCGAAGCTGTAGACACCGAGATTGTAGGCGGTGAACGCGCCAACGCTTGTATCGGCCAGGGTGATGAGCGTGATCCAGCCGTGGCCGGTGGCGGCTCCGTCCAGATCGTATTGGAGCAGCACGTCGGCGCCGTTCTGGACCAGCCTGAGGTAGCCGGAACCGTACGGGTCGGCACCGAGGTTGGAGTAGGGCGATCCGATCTTCAGCCGGTCGCCGGAATCGCCGGTCTCGAAGTCGGTGATCCGGGTGATCCCGGCCAGCGCGCCGTTCATCGCGCCATAGTTGGTCAGGGTGTAGATGACGACGTCGGCGCCGTCGCCGAGCGTGACGGAATGCGAGACGAAGTCGCCGTTCAGGGTGACGGCGTCGTTGCCCGCGCCGGCGTCGATCGTCGCCTGACTCGCATTGAATCCGTTGATCCGGATCGAATCGTGGCCGTCGCCGCCGGACACGTAGATCGCGACCGGCGCCGGCAGGACGCTCCATTGGACGTTTATTTCGTCGTCGCCGCCCTCGCCGTAGAGGGAGCCATTGCCGGCGCCGTCCTCGATATAGTCGTTGCCCTCGCCGCCATGGACGATGTCGTCGCCCGCATTGCCGAAGATCAAATCGTCGCCGTCCCCGCCATGCAGGTCGTCGACCCCGGCGCCGCCGGTCAGGGAATCGACGCCGCCGCCGCCATGGATCTCGTCGTTGCCGGCGCCGCCGTAAACCCGGTCCCGTCCGCCGCCGCCCTCGATGAGGTCGCTGCCGCTGCCGCCCGTCAGGACCTCGTAGGCCGCCTCGGTGCCGACGACATGGCGGCTCGCCGCCGCGGACCCGTCATACGACCAGCCGCCCAGATTCTCGGAGCTGAAGGCCGCGAGCGCGATATTCTCGAAAACGATGACATTGGCGAAGATCCCATTCGCCGACGCGGAGTAATAGAGGACGACGTCGCTGCCCGACTGGACCAGCTTCAGGTATCCGGCGGTGAACGGGTTGGCCGAACCGTCCCAGGCCGTCCCCCTCAGCATGTCCGCGAGCGTCAGGACGTCGCCATCGGCGCCGCCCTGCCAGTCCGTGATCCGGATATGCGCTCCGGAGGTCGCGAGGTTACGAAAGTCGGACGAGCCGTAGAGGATGTCGCGCCCCGCGCCGAGCGTCAGGGTCGCCGAGCCTCGAAGGGAGCTGAAATAGACGTCGTCGAGCCCGTCCCCCATGTCCGCCGTCAGCACATTTCCGGCGGCGAGAGACCGCAGGTTGAGGTGGTCGTTGCCATGGCCTCCGGAGACGGACACCGTGCTTCCGGCATGATCGCGGAAGATTTCGAAGGTGTCGTCGCCGCCGTCGCCGTGGAACTGGTCCGACCCGGCCTCGCTGACGACTCGATCGTCGCCCTCGCCGCCATGGACGATATCGTTTCCGGCGCCATCGCGAATGAAGTCGTCGCCGGCGCCGCCGTCGATGACGTCGTCGCCGCTCTCGCCGTAGAGCGAGTCCGCGCCTTCGCCGCCCGCCATCTCGTCGCCGCCGGCGCCCCCATAGAGACGGTCGTTCGCTCCGCCCCCGGAGATCACATCGCTGACGGGCGTGCCGAAGAGAATATCGGCGTCCGCCGAACCGATGATTTCAGCCATTTGAGATTTTTTACCCGTCCCGCGCCGCCTCAGCGGCGGTCCCAAAGGCTATGCTACAGCAAATAAAAGGAAAAAGTCGAATCAAAAAGGCCGGCGCGAGGCGGTCGGCGGACATGCCAAAGGCGCGCTGCCGGATCGGCACCACCGACCCGCGGCAATCGCCCCCGTCATCCCGGGCCTGACCGGGGATCCATGAACACGGCCCCTCCCGTCATCCCGGCGAAGGCCGGGATCCATGAACACGGCGGCGGGTAGTTCGCAACGGGCGGTGTCCATGGATTCCGGCGTCCGCCGGAATGACGGGGTCAGAGCAGGAAGTCGCTCGCGCTCAGCGGCGTCGGCCCCTGAAGGGTGAGCGCGATGACCAGATCCGCCGTCCCGTCGCCGTTGGTGTCGCCTTCGACGAACCAGGTGCCGCCCTGCTCATAGGCGCGCAGCTGCCCCGCCGAGCCGGTGAAGGCGTCGGAGCCGATCCAGCTGAACGCCTGGTTCCCCGCCCTCACAGTGTCGGCATCGATGCGGTCGAGCTCGATCTTGTCCGTACCCGGCGTGAAGTCGAGGATCTGGTCCATCGAGGCCGAGTTGGACTCGGTGACGTTCTGGAAGCGGAAGGCGTCCGCCCCGCCGCCGCCCGCCAGAGTGTCGGCGCCGAGATTGCCGTGGAGGAGGTCGTTCATGGCCCCGCCCTTGAGCGTGTCGGCCGCCTTGCCCCCGAACAGCCTCAGAATGCCGTCCGTCTCCGCACTGGCGTCGAGGATCATAGTCTCCGTCGCCATCAGCAGGGCGCCGGACACCGTCAGCTGCCCGCCCGCGCCCACGATCGCGTCCGAAAGGGTGAGGTTGTAGTCGAAC
>DASVTN010000057.1:0-7700 GCA_036387555.1 Allosphingosinicella sp.
CCCTACCGCAAATGCGCCAAGATCGTCGGCGACGTCATGGGCAATTACCACCCGCACGGCGACAGCGCGATCTACGACGCGCTCGCCCGCCTCGCCCAGGACTGGTCGATGCGGGTGATGCTGATCGACGGACAGGGCAATTTCGGATCGATGGACCCCGATCCGCCCGCCTCGATGCGCTACACCGAGGCGAGGCTGGCCAAGGTCGCGATGACCCTGCTCGAGGATCTCGACAAGGACACGGTCGACTTCACGCCCAATTACGACGGCTCGCGGATGGAGCCGCAGGTGCTTCCGGCGCGCTTCCCGAACCTGCTGGTCAACGGCGCCGGCGGAATCGCGGTCGGAATGGCGACCAACATCCCGCCGCACAATCTGGGCGAGGTGATCGCCGCCTGCAAAGCCTATATGGACGATCCGGGCATCACCATCGAGCAGCTGATGGAGATCATCCCCGGCCCCGACTTTCCGACCGCTCCGCTGATCCTCGGACAGGCCGGCGCCCGCAGCGCCTACCATACCGGCCGCGGCTCGATCATCATGCGCGCCCGCCACGAAGTCGAGGAAGGCCGCGGCGACCGCCGCTCGATCGTGCTCACCTCGATCCCCTACCAGGTCGGCAAGAACACGCTGGTCGAGCGGATCGCGGACGCGGCCAAGGACAAGCGCATCGAAGGCGTCGCCGACATCCGCGACGAATCCAACCGCGAAGGCGTGCGCGTCGTCATCGA
The DNA here is from genome assembly GCA_036387555.1 of Allosphingosinicella sp. Classification (GTDB taxonomy): domain Bacteria; phylum Pseudomonadota; class Alphaproteobacteria; order Sphingomonadales; family Sphingomonadaceae; genus Allosphingosinicella. The sequence continues at coordinate 732 of DASVTN010000057.1, forward strand.
TCTGAAGCGCGACGCCACCCCGGACGTCGTCCTCAACCAGCTGTGGCGGCACACTCCGGCGCAGTCGAGCTTCCCGGCCAACATGCTCGCCATCCGCGGCGGCCGGCCCGAGACCCTCAACCTTCGCGACATCATCGAGAGCTTCGTCCGGTTCCGCGAGGAGGTGATCACCCGGCGCGCCAAGTTCGAGCTCGCCAAGGCCCGCGACCGCGCCCACATCCTGCTCGGCCTCGTCATCGCCGTCACCAATCTGGACGAGGTCGTCCGGATCATCCGCGGCTCCGCCTCGCCGGCCGAGGCCCGCGCCGCCTTGCTCGCCCGGGACTGGCCGGTGGCGGAGATCGCGCCCTACATCGCCCTGGTCGAGGCGGTGGAGCATGAGATCGAGGGCGACACCTATCGCCTCTCCGATACCCAGGTCCGCGCCATCCTCGAGCTTCGCCTTCACCGGCTGACCGGCCTCGGCCGCGACGAGATCGCCGGCGAGCTGAGGGAGCTCGCGGTCTCCATCGGCGAGCTGCTCGAGATACTCGGCGACCGGGTCAAGCTCTACGCGGTGATGCGCGCCGAGTTCGACGAGATCGCCGAACAGTTCGCGACTCCGCGGATCACCGAGATCGCGCCGGCGTGGGACGGGATCGAGGACGAGGATCTGATCGAGCGCGAGGACATGGTGGTCACCGTGACCATGGGCGGCTACATCAAGCGCACCCCGCTCGCCACCTTCCGCGCCCAGCGCCGCGGCGGCAAGGGCCGGGCCGGGATGGGCACCAAGGACGAGGACGCGGTCACCAACCTGTTCGTCACCTCCACCCACACGCCGGTCCTCTTCTTCTCCAGCGCCGGCAAGGTCTACCGCCTCAAGGTCTGGCGCCTGCCGGAGGGCCAGCCGCAGGCGCGGGGACGGCCGATGGTGAACCTGCTGCCGCTGGGCGAGGGCGAGATCATCTCCACAGTCCTTCCGCTGCCGGAGGACGAATCGGAGTGGAAGGACCTCCACATCATGTTCGCGACGGCGAAGGGGATCGTCCGCCGGAACAGCATGGACGCCTTCACCCGCGTGCCGACCGCCGGCAAGATCGCCATGCGCTTCGGCGAGACCGAGGAAAGCGAGGACATGTCCGACCGGCTGATCGGAGTCTCGCTCCTCACGGAAGAAGATGACGTTCTGCTCGCCACCAGGTGCGGAAAGGCGATCCGCTTCGCCGCCACCGACGTGCGCGAATTCCAGAGCCGGACCGCGGCCGGAGTGCGCGGAGCGCGGCTCCAGGACGGGGACGAGGTCATCTCCCTCTCGATCCTCAAGGGCTTCAAGGCCTCGACGGAGGAACGCGAGGATTACCTCCGCCACGCCCCCTGGCGCGAACGGGCCGAGGACGCCGCCCCTCCGCCTCCGCGCGAGATGTCCGACGAGCGCTTCGAGCAGTTCCGGGCAGCGGAGGAGTTCATCCTCACCGTCTGCGCGAACGGCTATGGCAAACGCTCGTCCGCCTACGAATACAGGCGCATCGGGCGCGGCGGCCAGGGGATCACCAACATCGGCAACCTCGATCGCAACGGCCCGGTTGTCGCGAGCTTCCCGGCGCATAACGGCGAGCAGCTGATGCTGGTCACCGATCAGGCCAAGCTGATCCGGATGTCCGTCGGCGACACTCGGGTCATCGGCCGGGGCTCGGCGGGCGTGAGGCTGTTCCACGTCGCCGACGACGAGCATGTCGTCTCCGCCGCCCGAATCGACGAGGAGGAGGAGCCGGAGACCGAGGCCGAGGAGATGATCGCCGCCGAGCTCGGCGACGCGCCCCCGGCGGCCGCGGCCGACACGGTCCAGCTCGACGACGGCAGCAAGTTTGCCTCCCCATCGCAAGATGGGGAGGGGGACCCCGCGTAGCGGGGTGGAGGGGTGATCTGGATCGGCGTCGGAGGTTCGGACGCTCGAACCTCGAAGGCAGGCGCCAGGTCACCCCTCCACCAGCTTCGCTGGTCCCCCTCCCCACGAGCTACGCTCGCGGGGAGGCAGAGGCGCCGGCCTTCCTCCCCGCCCGGAACCGGACTATCGCACCGCCCATGACCCACCAAATCCACATCATCGGCGGCGGACTCGCCGGGTCCGAAGCCGCCTGGCAGCTCGCCGAGGCGGGCGTGAAGGTGCGGCTTTCGGAAATGCGCGGGTCGGGCGAGACGACCCCGGCCCACCACACCGACAGCCTCGCCGAGCTGGTCTGCTCGAACAGCTTTCGCTCCGACGATGCCGAGAACAACGCCGTCGGCCTCATCCATGCCGAGATGCGGCGGCTTGGATCGGTGATCATGGCAGCGGCCGACGCCCACCGGGTGCCCGCCGGATCGGCGCTGGCCGTCGACCGCGAGGGTTTCGCCGCCGGAGTGACGGAGCGGATCGCCGCCCATCCCAATATCGAGATCGTCCGGGAGCGGATCGACGCCCTCCGCTCCTCCGGCCCGACCATCGTCGCGACCGGGCCGCTCACCGCCATGAAGCTGGCGGAATCGATCGGCGCGGCGACCGGATCGGACGCGCTCGCCTTCTTCGACGCCATCGCCCCCATCGTCCACAAGGACTCGATCGACATGGACGTCGCCTGGATGGCGGCCAGATGGGACAAGGGCGGCAAGGATTACATCAACTGCCCGATGACGAAGGAGCAGTATCTCGCCTTCCACCAGGGGCTTCTCGACGGCGAGAAGACCGAGTTCAAGGAATGGGAGACGAACACGCCCTATTTCGAGGGCTGCATGCCGATCGAGGTGATGGCGGCACGCGGGGTCGACACCCTGCGCTTCGGCCCGATGAAACCGGTCGGCCTCGACGATCCCAGGACGGGCCGCTGGCCCCACGCCGTCGTCCAGCTCCGCCAGGACAATGCGCTGGGCACCTTGTGGAACATGGTCGGCTTCCAGACCAAGCTGAAGCATGCCGAGCAGGTCCGCCTGTTCCGGACCATCCCGGGCCTCGAGAAAGCGGAGTTCGCGCGGCTCGGCGGACTTCACCGCAACACCTTCATCAACTCGCCCCAGTTGCTCGATTCGACGCTTCGGCTGAAGCGGGCGCCGCACATCCGGTTCGCCGGCCAGATCACGGGCTGCGAGGGTTATGTGGAATCGGCGGCGATCGGATTGCTCGCCGGCTGCTTCGCCGCGGCGGAGATCGCGGGAGCGACGCTCGCCCCGCCGCCGCCGGAGACGGCGCTCGGCGCCCTGCTCGGCCACATCACCGGCGGCGCGGACGTGGCCACCTACCAGCCGATGAACGTCAATTTCGGACTGTTCCCCCCGGTCGACGGCAAGGCCAGGAAGGCCGACCGGAAGCGCGCTTACACCGACCGCGCCAAGGCGGCGCTGGAGGGGTGGATTGCCGGCTTGCCTCCCCATCGCGAAGTGATGGGGAGGGGGACCAGGCGAAGCCTGGTGGAGGGGTAGCTAGCGCCGGGCGGCGAGGAGGATCGCCGTAACCACCGACCCGACATCGCGCATCACGTCTGATGCGTCGAAGCGAAGAACACGCAGTCCCTGCTCACGCAGCCACGCGTCCCGCCGCACGTCCCGGGCCGGATTGTCTCCCATGCCATGGCTGTCGCCGTCGATTTCGATGACCAGCTTCATAGCCGGGCAATAGAAGTCGAGGGTGTACGGCCCCAGCGGATGCTGCTTTCGGAACTTCAGTCCGTCGGGCCTTTGTCGAAGCAAGAGCCACAACCGGAATTCCGGCGGAGTCGGTTCTCTTCTGAGGGCCCGTGCCCTGAGCACGGCAGCATTTCTGTCGCTCCAGTTGATCGACCGAGCCATCTACCCCTCCAGCATGCTTCGCATGGTCCCCCTCCCCGCGGCTTCGCCGCAGGGAGGCAGAAGCGCCGCCGTCTCCCCCTCCCTCAGCACTTGCACCTGGGCTTCGCCTTGGGCTTCGGCCTCGACGCTTCATACTCCGCCGCGTCGAGCCAGCCCGATCTGTCCCTGTCGGCCTTGGCGAATCTCGCCGCGGAGGCCGCCGTCCATTCCTCGAAGCTGAGGCTGCCGTTGCCGTCGCGGTCCGCCTTGGCGAAGGCCTTGCGGCGGGGTGCGAGCTGCTCGCCGAGCGTGATCCGGCCGTCGCGGTCGCGGTCGGCGCGGGCGAAGCGTTTCGCCTCCCGGCTCGCCTGCGAGGCCGCCGGCGGCGGAGCGTATCCGGAGGCCGACTTCATATCCTGCTGCGCGGCGCGCGCCGCGGGCGGCGGCGGAACCGGACTCTCGGCCTCCGCGCCGCTTCTCCAGACGAAGAAGCCGGCGGCGATAAGAAGCAGCGCCGAAGCGCCTCCAGCGACATAACGGACCATGGCTTGTCCCTCCTGCAAGTGGAGGCGGCAAGTCACCGTAAATCGCGCTGAGAGTCGACAGGATTCTGTGGAAAGCGTTCAGTATCCGGAAATTCTATGCCTCAGCATGCGCCACATTCTGGCAGGCGCTCCGCGTTCCTCCCAGGGCGGGCGGGCGGGATCGCGATCGCGGGCGGCGAGCACCGCCAGCATGCCGAGCGGCCTCAGGCGGGAGGGCCAGCGGCCCGGCAGGACCCGAGCCCGGGCGGCTTCCAGCGCGACGTCGGAATCCTCCGCCGTGGCGCAGTGGCGGGCGAGATCGACGAGCGCCCAGGCCTCCCCTCCCTGCTCCAGGCCTTCGACGCCGCCGCCGAGCAGCCGCGCCGAGTGCAGGAAGAGCAGCCCGCCCCGGGAGCCCGCGTAGCTTGCGAGCTCGTCCGCGCTCAGCGCTTCGGGGCTGGAGAGGACCGACCACCCCTCCTCCATCCGAGCGAGCTCGGCCCCGCTCACTCCGGCGGGGAGGACATGCTCGGCAAGCTCCTGGAGCAGGGGCTCGGCCGGCGCCCGCTCATGGTCGAGCCTTTCCAGCGCCTCGCGCCACCAGGCGAGCTTGATCCGGGAGATGAGTGGCTCGCGCCCGCCGGCCAAGGCGGCGCCGAGGGCGGAGTCGAGCCGCCAAAGCGCGCCGACGGCCGCCCGGCGCTTGGCCGGGACGTAGGTGAGGGCGAGGGTTCGGTCGGGGTCCAGATCCATCTACGTCATCCCGGCGAAAGCCGGGACCTCAGGGCGAAAGGTCACGGCGGGTCTCCCCGAGGCACCGGCTTCCGCCGGGGCGACGACTAGCGGTAACACACCTTCTTCGCCGCCTCGACGACGCTCTCCACCCGGATCAGGGCCATCTTCTCGAGATTGGCGGCGTAGGGGAGCGGCACGTCCTCGTCGGTGACCCGGAGGACCGGAGCGTCGAGGTCGTCGAAGCCCTCCTCCATCGCGATCGCCATGATCTCGGCCGAAATGGAGCAGACCGGCCAGCCCTCCTCCACGCAGACCATCCGGTTGGTCTTGGCGAGCGAGGCGAGGACCGTCGCCTTGTCGAGCGGGCGGAGCGTGCGCAGGTCGATCACCTCGGCCTCGATCCCCTCCTCGGCCAGCTGGGCCGCCGCGTCGAGCGCCACTCCGACTCCGATCGAATAGCTGACCAGGGTAACGTCCCTGCCCTCGCGGGCGATCCGCGCCTTGCCGATCGGAAGGACATAGTCGTCGAGCGTGGGAACCTCGAAGCTCTGGCCGTAGAGCAGCTCGTTCTCAAGGAAGACGACCGGGTCTTCGGACCGGATGGCGGCCTTGAGCAGGCCCTTGGCGTCGGCGGCGGAATAAGGCGCGATGACGATGAGGCCGGGGACGCTGGCGTACCAGGGGCCGTAATTCTGGCTGTGCTGGGCGCCGACCCGCGAGGCGGCGCCGTTGGGGCCCCGGAAGACGATCGGGCAGCGCATCTGGCCGCCCGACATATAGTTGGTCTTGGCCGCCGAATTGATGATGTGGTCGATGGCCTGCATCGCGAAGTTGAAGGTCATGAACTCGACGATCGGCTTGAGGCCGCCCATCGCCGCTCCGGCGCCGACCCCGGCGAAGCCATATTCGGTGATCGGCGTGTCGATCACCCGCTTCGGGCCGAACTCGTCGAGAAGGCCCTGGGTCACCTTGTAGGCGCCCTGATATTCGGCGACCTCCTCGCCCATCACGAAGACCCGGTCGTCGGCGCGCATCTCTTCCGCCATGGCGTCGCGCAGCGCCTCGCGGACGGTGGTTCGAACGGTTTCGGTGCCCTCCGGCACTTCCGGCTCGACCTGGAGGCTGGCCGGCGCCTCTCCTTCCTTGGGGCGCACGTTGACGGTCGCCTGCTGGGCCTGCGCCTCCTCGGCGGGCGAGGCGGCGATGGCCTGGCCGTTATCCTCGGGCGCGGCGACCTCGTGGGCGGCGCCGGCCCCGGCCTCCTCGCCGTCGGCGGTGAGGATGGCGATGACGGTGCCGACCTTCACCTCATCCGTGCCTTCGGGAACGAGGATGGAGGCGATCGTGCCCTCGTCGACCGCTTCGAACTCCATCGTCGCCTTGTCGGTCTCGATCTCGGCGAGCAGGTCGCCCGCGGCGACGGTATCGCCCTCCTTGACCAGCCATTTGGCGAGCGTCCCCTCCTCCATCGTCGGGGAAAGGGCGGGCATCTTCAGTTCGATCGGCATACTCAACTCCTCGTCACCCCGGTCCCGGCCGGGGTCCAGGAACACGGGAAGGCGGCGAAGTGCGCCGTGGGGTCGCCTCCGAGGACGGTGTTCATGGGTCCCGGCCTTCGCGGGGATGACGTGCAACGAGGCATCAGTAGGTCTCGACCAGGATATCGGTGTAGAGCTCGGAAGGATCGGGCTCGGGCGACTGCTCGGCGAAATCGGCGGCCTGAGTGACGATCCGCTTGATGTCGCCGTCGATCTTCTTGAGCTCGTCCTCGCCCACGCCGGCCGCGGCGAGCTCGCGCTTCACCGCCTCGATCGGATCCGATTTCTCGCGCACCGCCTGCACTTCCTCGCGCGAGCGGTATTTGGCCGGATCGGACATGGAATGGCCGCGATAGCGGTAGGTCTTGAGCTCGAGCAGGATCGGCCCCTTG
>DASVTN010000058.1:0-10671 GCA_036387555.1 Allosphingosinicella sp.
CCCCGGCGTTGATCCGCGCCTGCACCCCAGCCGCGAAATTGGCGTCGTGGATAGTCAGCCCGTAATCGTAGCGGTTCGTGCCCGGCTCGCCGAAAGCCGTGTTGCTCCCCGCCAGGATCGAGATGTTCTCGATCTGAGTGACGTTCGCCGTCAGCGTCAGCGCGCCGTACGCGCCCTGGAGCACCAGCGTGTCGCCCCCGTCGCCGCCGTTCACCACGTCCGCGCCGGTCAGCGCGCCGATGAAGAAGATGCTGTCGTTGCCGGCGCCGCCGAAGACCGTGTCGTCGCCGCCGTGCTGGAGACGCAGCACGTCGTTGCCGGAGCCGCCGGTGACCACGTTGTTGGCGGCGCTGCCGGTCAGCGTCTGCCCGTTCGCCGACGTGCCGGTCAGATTCTCGACGTTGAACACGTTCGGATTGCTGGAAAGGCTGAAGCTCGCAAGCCCGGTCCGGATCTCGTCCGTGCCCTCGCTCACCGCCTCGAAGGCCCGGTCGCCGGAATCGTCGACATGATAGAGGTCGTCGCCGAGGCCGCCGCGCATCTCGTCGGCGCCGGAGCCGCCGTCGATCACGTCGTTGCCGTGGAAGCCGGTGATGATGTTGGCCAGGGCGTTGCCGGTCAGGGTCTGCCCCTCCGCCCGTCCGCCGCCGAGATTCTCGACATGGGGGGTGGCGGCGAGGCTGAAGACGGCGAGGTTGGTGGAGATGTGGTCGACGCCCTCCCCTGCCGCCTCGACGACGGAGTCGCCCGCCTCCGTCACCTGGTAATAATCGTCGTCGGCGCCGCCGATCATGGTGTCGGCGCCGCCGCCTCCAAAGAACCGGTCGCTGCCGCCGCCGCCGCTGAAGACGTCGTCTCCGGCGCCCCCGAACAGGATGTCCATGGCGGCGCCGCCGGTGATATTGAAAGCGCCGTCGGTTTCGGCCTCGCCGTGGAACGACAGGGTCTCGAAGGCGCCGAGACCGCTCGCGTCGATCGCGAGCACCTGGCCTGCCGCGACATTGGAGTCGTTCGTGAAGAGGGTGTAGCCGGATTGGCCGAAGTGAAGGAGGGTGATGCGCTCGACGTTCTTGAGCGTCGCGGGCAGGAGCGTCACTCCGGCCGCATAATTGCCGTGGAGGAACAAAGTGTCGAAACCGGCGCCGCCGTCCACCTGGTCGGCGGCCCTCAGCGACTCGCCGAAATGGATGCTGTCGTTGCCGTCCCCGCCGAAGACGATGTCGTCGCCGCCGGCCTCCAGATGGAGGACGTCGGCCCCGCCGCCCGCGGTGACGACATTGTTGCCGGCATTGGCCGTCAGATCCTGTTCCGCCGAGGAGGTGCCGGTCAGCTTCTCGACATTGGCCACTCCGGCGAGGCTGTAGACCGCAAGGGCGGTCATCACCTCGTCGACGCCTTCGCCGGCCTGTTCGATGACGGCGTCGCCGGCGCTGCTCACCACGAAGATGTCGTTGCCCGCGCCTCCGGTCATCGAATCGTCGCCGCTTCCGCCGTCGAGCAGGTCGTTGCCGCCGCCGCCGTCGAGGACGTCATTGCCGCCGCCGGTGCGGATCTCGTCATTGCCGATTCCGGTCGTGATGTTGTCGTTGCCGCTGCCGGTGGCGACGAGGAAGCGGTCGATCGCCTGGAAGGTCGCAGACCGGGTGGAATCGTCGCCGATCTTGCCCGAATAGCCGGCGGCGTCGCTCGTCAGGGCTCCGATATTGCGGACGCCCGTCGTCGCCTGGCCGTAGTTGAGGACCAGGGTGTCGAAGCCGCTGTTCGTCCCTCCGGCGCCGGCCTTGCCGCCGTTCACTGTGTCGTGGCCGTTCCACAAGGTGACGGAATCGCTGTTGGCGCCGAGGGTTATGTTGTCGCTCCGCTCGACTTGCGTCGTCCCGATCGCATCCTGGCCGTCGCCGGTGGTCAGTGAGACGAAATATTCGAAGCGCTGGTAATCGCCCACGTTGGGCGGGGAGCCGCCCAGGTTCCATATGGCGCCGGTCGGATTGTCCGAGCGATCGACGGTGAGGCCGTCGATCCCTTCGCCGCCGTCGACGGATTCGTAGTTTCCGGCGGAGAGGGCGGAAATGTAATGATCGTCGCCCGAGCCGAGCAGGGCGAAATTCCAGCCGTTGCCGCCGTAGACGACGTCGGCGCCCGCTCCGGTGACGATGCTGAACCGCTCGATCCCGCTATAGCTGATGTTGCGGCCGGAGCCGTCGCCGACGGAGCCCGCATAGCCTCCGCTCGGATCGACGGCCGGGGCCGTCATGATGACGTCGATCTCGGCATCGCCGTAATGGACCGCGAGCAGGTCCTCGCCCGCCCCGCCTTCCACGATGTCGGTCCCCTCTTCCTCGACTTCCAGCAGGTCGTCCCCGTCGCCTCCCTGGATCGTGTCGTCGCCGGCGCCGCCGTCGAGGTCGTCATTGCCGGCGCCGCCAACGATCAGATCGTCGCCGCCGGCGCCGAACAGGGTGTCGCCGCCGCCATTCCCCTTGATGATGTTGGAATCGCCGTCGCCGCCGATCGAATCCGCGGCGGCGCTGCCGGTGACGTCCTCGATCCCCCCGACGACTCCGAGATTGCCGTAGCCGTCCCGGACGGTGCCCGCTTCCAGATCGACCTGCCAGCCGCTCGTCATCGCCGGGGCGGTCTGGGCAAGGCCGTCGCCGTCGCTGTCGGGAAGGTAGAAACCGCCGCCCGAGAAGAGCTCGAGCAGGTCGAAGCCGGTGCCGCCGGCGATCCCCGCGGGCGCCGCCGTGACCAGGATGATGTCGTCGCCGCCGAAGCCGTTCAAGGTGTCGCCCCGACTGCCGAGCAACGCGTTGCGGCCGTCATTGCCGTGGAAGGTGTCGGCGAAGGCGGTGCCGGCGCCGATCGACTCGACGTTCGCCATCGTCTCCGAATTGCCGAAGCCGTCGTTCGAGATGATCCCGGTGCGCAGGTCGGCGACGGCGCCCTGGGTCGCCCGCGGCTCCGCGAAGCTGATCCGGTCGCCGTAGACGGTGACGGGATCGCGGACCGTGGTGTTGGCGCCGCCGTCGAAGCTGTCGACTCCCGACCCGCCGGTCAGAAGGTCGTTGCCGTCGCCGCCGCTGAGCTGATCGCTGCCCGCGCCGCCTTCGATCCGGTCGTCGCCCCCGAGGCCGCTGAGCACATTGGCGTGGTAGTCGCCATAAAGGGCCTCGCCGGCGCCGGTGCCGCTGAGATCGGTCGCGGTGTCGATGAACTCGAACAGCGACAGCCCGTCATAGCTCTTGATGGTGTAGCCGAGGTCGGCGAGGATCGCGAGGTCGATCCGGCCGATGTCCCAGCGGTTCCGCTCGTAATTGCCGAACTGGTACATGAGGCCGCGGTTGATCGGGATCGAAGGATCCTGGGCATAGCCATAATGGTCGTAGCCCGCCTGGAACGGGATCGGGCCTCCGAACAGGGCGGCGGAATTCTGGCCGGTGAAGTAGGAGACGCCGCCCTGCGTCACCAGGCGGCTCGTCCATTCCTGGGTGTAGTTGATGAAGCCCAGCGAGTGGAAGGTCTCGTGGATCATGATCCCGACGAAGTCGTGCATTCCCGCGGGCACGGCGGAGGCCGATTCGAAGCCGGGGTTGGGATCGAACCAGACCGGCGCGCCGTAATTCTTGATGGTGCCGTCGTCGGCGAGATAGATGGTGAGCCCGACGTCGGGCCGTCCGGGATTGAGATCGATCCCGGTGACCGCTTCGGTGATGGTCTGGTTGGTCCAGCCGTTCCCCGTCCAGCCGAGCTGGACGAAGCTCGGCAGAAGGCCGTCGGCGTCGGACCAGGTCAGCTCGGACGCTGGGCGGATCTCGACGACGAAGTCCATCGTCCCGGCCCAGCTTATGTACTGGCTGACGAGGCCGATCACATATTGGGCGTCGATCGCGATGCTCGCCTCGATCGCGGCCGGGACGAGATCGTTCGAATCGAGAATCCGGAACGTATAGCTGTTGGACACGGTAACCCCCGGCGGCATGCGCATGCCGCCGGCGCCGCGCCGTCAGCTCCCTACCCCGCGCCTGCATTATCAGACGCTTAGCGGCAGGCAAGCCGTATCAGCCGGGGAAGATCTCCTCGTCGGGATAGAACAGGCCGGCCCCTGCAACCGCCTGCGGCGCGAGTCCCGCCGCTTCCGGCACCACATGCTCCAGATAATAGAGGCAGGCGGCGCGCTTGGTCGCCATGAAGTGGCGATCTTCGGCGATTCCTCCACTTTCCACCACCTTCATCTGCCGCTTCATCAGCCATCCGCACACCAGCGTGGAGAGCATGGTCAGGAAGGGATAGGACCCGGCCAGCCGGTCCTCGGGCCCCATTCCAATGAGCCTTTCCGCCGCGCTTTCCACCCGCTCGGTCAGATCGAGCAGCGGCCCTTCGGCCTCGCGCCTGATCTCGCCGAGCAGGCGCCGAAGCGTCTCCCCGCCCTCCAGCCCGAGCTTGCGGCCCACCAGGTCCGCCGCCTGGATCCCGTTCGTCCCCTCATAGATGGGAGCGATCCTGATATCCCGGTAATGCTGCGCCGCCCCGGTCTCCTCGATGAAGCCCATCCCGCCATGGACCTGCACCCCGAGGTTCGCCACCTCGCAGCCGACATCGGTGCCGTAAGCCTTGACGAGCGGAGTGAGCAGATCCGCCCGCGCCTGCGCCGCCCGGTCGCCGAGCGTCGCCCGGTCGGTCTGGCCGGCCGCATAATAACAGAGCGCCCGGGCCGCCTGGGTGAGCGCCGTCATCCTGAGCAGCATCCGGCGGACGTCGGGATGGTCCGCGATCGGCGCGGGCCGCCCCTCCCGGGCGCCCTGCACGCGCTGCCGGGCATAGCCGAGCGCGGCCTGCGTCGCCCGCTCGCCGATCGACACGCCTTGGAGGCCGACGTTGAGCCGAGCGTTGTTCATCATCGTGAACATCGCCCGCATGCCCGCCATCTCGTCCCCGATCAGCCAGCCCCGGCAATCGCCATTGTCGCCGAACGCCATCACGCAGGTCGGCGAGGCGTGGATCCCGAGCTTGTGCTCGATGGAGACGCAGCGCAGGTCGTTCGAGCTTCCGTCGGGAAGGATCTTGGGAACGAGGAAAAGCGAAATCCCCTTGGTCCCCGGCGGCGCTCCGGGCGTTCGCGCAAGCACCAGATGGACGATGTTGTCGGCGAGGTCGTGATCGCCGAACGTGATGAATATCTTCTGCCCGCTGACCCGCCAGCTGCCGTCGCCCACCGGCTCCGCCTTGGTCTTGAGCGCCCCGACATCGGAGCCCGCCTGCGGCTCGGTGAGGTTCATCGTCCCGGTCCATTCGCCGGTCACCAGCTTCGGCAGCCACTGCGCCTGCAGCTCCGGCGAGCCGTGATGCCGAAGCGCCTCGACCGCTCCCGCGCTGAGCATCGTCACCAGCGAGAAGGCCATGTTGGCCGAGCCCAGATCCTCCATCACCACCGTGGCGAGGACGAGTGGAAGGCCCTGCCCGCCCTGCCCGGGCGGCCCGGCGAGCGTCCCCCAGCCACCCTCGACATAGGCCCGATAGGCCTCGCGGAAGCCGGGAGGCATGGTCACGCCTCCGGCCGACCACTTCGCCCCGACCTGGTCGCCGACCCGGTTGAGCGGCGCGAACTCGCCCGCCGCGAACGCCCCGGCCCCTTCGAGGATCGCATCGACGAGATCGGGCGTCGCCTCGCCGCCGAGCTCGTCGATGCCGACGATGTGCCTGAGCACGAAGCGCTGGTCTGCGACTGGAGGCGTGTAGGTCATGGGGCTCCTTCGGGGGCCGTTGCGCTGCTGGAACCGGCGCTATAGCGCGGGCTGGTGAACGCGCAAAACACCCGTGTCATTCCGGTCGGGGCCGGATCCATCGCCGAGGCGGCGCGCCTGATCCGCGCCGGCGAGCCGGTGGCGGTGCCCACCGAGACCGTCTACGGCCTCGCCGCCGATGCGACCGACGAAAAGGCCGTGGAGCGTATTTACGCCGCCAAGGGCCGGCCTTCGTTCAACCCGCTCATCGTGCATGTGAAGGATTTGGCGGAGGCCGAGCGGCTGGGCGTTTTCCAGGATCCCGCCCGGGTCCTCGCGGCGGCCTTCTGGCCCGGTGCGCTCACCCTCGTCATTCCGGTGCGCGACGGCGGCGGCCTGGCCCCCGCGGTCACCGCCGGGCTTGGGACGGTCGCCCTGCGCTGCCCCGCCCACCCGGCGATGCAGGCCCTCCTCGCCGCCGCCGGCCGGCCGCTCGCCGCGCCGTCGGCCAATGCCAGCGGAACGATCAGCCCGACCCGCGCGGAGCATGTCCTCGCCAGCCTGGGCGGACGGATCGCCATGATCCTCGACGGGGGCCCGACCCGGCGCGGACTGGAATCGACCATCGTGGCGGTGGAGGAAGGGGCGGTGAGGCTGCTGAGGCCGGGGCCGATAAGCTTCGACGAGGTTGCGGCTCTCGCTTCGAAGGGGAGGCCGCGGGCTCCCGGTGACGAAAGGATCGAAGCCCCGGGGCAGATGCGCAGCCACTACGCGCCCGGCAAGCCGCTGCGCCTCAACGCGACTCGGGCCCCTCCCGACGAATGGCTGATCGGCTTCGGCGCGGTCTCGGGCGACGACAGTCTCTCGTCATCGGGCGACCTCGCGGAAGCCGCCGCCCGCCTGTTCGACGCGCTCCACCGCGCCGACGCCGGGCCTCACCCCCGGATCGCCGTCGCCCCGATCCCGAACGAAGGGATCGGCGTCGCCATCAACGACCGGCTCGAACGGGCGGCGGCGCCGCGGGCATGAAAAAGGGGCGGCCGAAGCCGCCCCTTCCAACTCCATGAGCTGAGCTCCAGGCTTACTTCGCAGCCTTCTTGCCGCGGGCCTTCTCGGCCTTCTCACGGGCTTTGCGCTGCTTTTCGGTCTCGGTCATCATCGTCACCCGGGTGGGCGTGTAGCTGGCCGAGATGACCGCCGCGCCATTGCCCGCAACGGTGACCGGGATCGCTTCGAGGGTCCGCACGGTGAATTCGCGGCCTTCCTCGATCTTGGCGCTCTTGCCCTTGACGAGCATTCCTCCGACGAGGCCCGCGGCGACGACGCCCGCCACGGCCGCGCCGCCCCGGCCTTCGCCGGCCTGGTGGTGGCGGCCGTCGATCGGGATCTGCATGCCGTTATGGTCGAGGTAACGGAAGGTGAAGTCCAGCTTGCCGGACTTGCCGAACCCGCCCTTGCCGGTGCGGCGCGTGATCTGGGCGACGGCGCGCGTTCCGCGCGGAATGACGACGGTGCCGTTCGCCTTGACGTCCTGAGCCACGGTCAGCGCAAACTTCTCGCCGAGCCGGTGCGACTTGCTGCTCACCGCCGTGTTCATCGTGAGAACGACTTCGCTGTTGGCCGGAAGCACGACCTCGGTCGCCATGGGCGCCGCCGCCTGAGTTTCCACGACCGCCGGCTGAGCCGCGGGCACTTGCTGAGCAAGAGCGGCAGAAGGAACAAGCAACAGAGCTGCGCCGGCGAGCAACGCCGAATGGATCCTTTTCATTGAATACCCCCCAGAAGAGTCGCCCCAATACGACTCGCGGGAAAGAGGCTGGACCACTTCCTCCTGCACGGCAAGCAAGGAGGAAACCAACTACTTAGAATTTCGGGGGAATCATCGAAAGTGTGGCTTATTTCGGATATGAAATTGTCAAATCAGATGGCTATAACGTACTAGCACAGCGCTTTTCGAATAATAAGTCCCGGCCGCACGCATCGCACGCACGGGCAGGCCTTCTGCCCAGCATCGTGTCAGGCCGCGCCCGCGGCCTCGCTCTTCACGCGGTGTGCGAAGCTCTTGCGGAGCTTCTTGAGCTTGGGCGGAATGATGGCGAGGCAATAGGGATTGCGCTGGCCTTCCCCGGCCCAATAATCCTGGTGATAGTCCTCCGCGGGCCACCATTCGGAAGCGGGCTCCACGGTGGTGACGATGGGCGCCGGCCAGTCCGCCCGGGCCCGCTCGATCGCGCGATTCACCGCTTCCGCCTGATCCGCGGAGAGCGGGAAGACGGCGGAGCGATATTGGGTCCCGACATCGTTGCCCTGGCGGTTGAGCTGGGTGGGATCGTGGGTCGCGAAGAAGAGGTCGAGTATCTCGTCATAGGAGATCACGTCCGGATCGAAGGTGAGGCGGATCGCCTCCGCATGCCCGGTGCCGCCGCCGCATACCGCCTTGTAGGTCGGGCTGGGCACCTGGCCGCCGATATAGCCGCTCTCGACCTTGGTCACGCCGATGACGTCGTTGAACACGGCCTCGGTGCACCAGAAGCACCCGCCCGCCAGGATCGCCTGCTGTTCGGCCATGTCGTCACTCCTATTGATGTGAGCGGGAGATAGGGTGGGGGCTCGGAGAAACCAAATCCTCCCCTGCATTTGCAGGGGAGGGGGACCACCCGAAGGGTGGTGGAGGGGCCTTGCTGACCCAGAAGAACCCCTCCACCAGGCTGCGCCTGGTCCCCCTCCCCGCGAAATCGCGGGGAGGATTTTGGTCAGCCCCTCGGCCCCTCCGGGAGCGCCTGCCTCACCTCGAACATTTCCGCCCAGGGATCGCTTTTCTGCCGCGCCACCAGCGCAGGCACCGTCTCCACCGTATAGTCGCATGGGTCGAGCCCCGCCTTCACCTGGTCCCAGCGGATCGGCATCGCCACCGGAGCGCCCTTGCGCGAGCGGGTCGAATAAGGGGCGACCGCGGTCGAGGTCGGGTCGTTGCGAAGGTAATCGATGAAGATCCGGCCGACCCGGTCCGCCTTCGATATCTTGGTCAGATATTTGTCCGGCGAATCGGAGGCCATCTCGGCCGAGACGCCCTTGGCGAAGCTCTTCACTTCCTTCCAGGGCGCTGTCGCCTCCACCGGAACGACGACGTGGAGGCCCTTGCCGCCGGTCGTCTTCACGAAGCTGACGAGACCGAGCGCCTTCAGCCGGTCGCGCACCTCCCTCGCCGCCTCGATCACCGCCTCGAACCCCAGGCCCTCGGCGGGATCCAGGTCGAAGACGATCCGGTCGGCGCGGTCGGGCGCCTCGATCTTCACGCCCCAGGGATGCATCTCCAGAACCCCCATCTGGACCATCGCGACCAGCCCCGGCGTGTCGGAGATGTAGAGATAGGCCTCGTCGAAGCCGGGGATGGTCACCTCGTGAAGCTGCTCGAGCACGCCGGAACCGGCATGGCGCTGGTAGAAGCATTTCGTCCCTTCCCCCGTCGGGCAACGCACCATCGTCACCGGGCGGAAGGCGATGTGGGGAAGGATCCGGTCCGCGACGGCGACGTAATAATCCGCCAGCTGGCCCTTGGTTATGCCCTGCTCGGGATAGAGTATCTTGTCGGGGTTGCTGAGCCTTACCCCCTCGACCGTCCGTTCCGGCTTCATGACGCCGCTTTCAGTTGGGCGGTCAGCGCGTCCGCGGCGGCCTCGGGCTGGAGTTGGTCCATCCGGCACTGGGATGGAGCCTTGTCGGGCCGCCAGCGCAGGAATTTGGTGCCGTGGCGGAAGCGGCGGCCGGTGACATGGTCGTAGCGCACCTCGGCGATCAGCTCGGGCCTCAAGGGCTGCCATTCGCCGGTGCGCTCGGTCGACCAGCGGCTCGGGCCGCCCGGCGCGTCGCCGGTGAAGCCGGGCGCCTCGACCAGCGCCTCCAGCCGCTTTGTCAGGGCCCCCTTCTCTTCGGCCGGAATGGCGGAGGTGAAGCCGACATGGTGGAGGAGGCCGGCCTCGTCGTAGAGGCCGAGGAGAAGCGAGGCGACCTCCCTGCTTTTCGTGCCGTAGCGGAAACCGCCGACGACGCAGTCGGCGGTGCGCATCGCCTTGATCTTGAACATGGCCCGCTCGCCCGCCTCGTAGCGGCCGTCGATCCGCTTGGCGATCACTCCGTCGAGGGCGGCGCCGACCTGCTCGAGCCAACCCTGAGCCACCGATCGATCGGAGGTGAAGGGCGAAAGCAGCAGGTCGTCATGCTGCTCGGCGGCGTAGATGATCTCGAGGCTTCGGCGGCGCAGCTCCAGCGGCGCCTCGATATAGCTCGTCTCCTTCGAGAAGAGCAGGTCGAACAGCATCAGCTGGGCCGGGGTTTCGCGGGCGAGCTTCTTGACCCGGCTCTCGGCCGGGTGAAGCCGGAGCTGGAGTGCGTCGAAGGAGAGCGCCCCGTCCACCGGGATGATGAGCTCGCCGTCGAGCACCACCCGGTCCGCCTCCATCCCCAGCACCGCGTCCACCACCTCGGGGAAGTAGCGGCCGAGCGGCTTGCCCGATTTCGACATCAGGGCGACCTCGGGCCCGTCGCGGAAGACGAGGCAGCGAAAGCCGTCCCATTTGGGCTCGAACTGCCATCCCTCACCGGAGGGCAGCGAATCGACGAGCTTCGCCTCCATCGGCGGCAGCCCGGGCTTCACTGCAAGTCGGTCGAACTCGGTCATATCAACTCGATCATATCGCCAGGGTAACAAGACGCTTCCACGGCCCGCCCGGTTCCCCGCACGCTTCGGCGACGCCGTTACGCCCCGGTAACCAACCGGAGCCGTAATGTTGCGACGAGTCGCGTCACTCGCGGGATGAAGCGGCTGCAGTTCACTGGAACTTAAGGACAAAAGCTATAACTAGGACTCCAGAGCTGAGGGGAAAATCTTGATCTACTCGCGCAGGCAAATGCTTGGGGCCGGACTTTCCGCCGGCTTTCTCGCCACGGCGGC
>DASVTN010000059.1:0-43250 GCA_036387555.1 Allosphingosinicella sp.
GGCCACGCCGAGTCAGGACTGCCCCTCCACCGCGCTTCGCGCGGTCCCCCTCCCCGAGCGAGCTCGGGGAGGAATTCCTCTTCTCGCTTGACGCAGGCTGTACGAAGGTCTGGACTATTGCTTCCGCGGGGAATGACGGGGAGCGGGATGGCGATACCGAGCGACAAGGCAAGGGCTTTCACCGCGCTCCACCGCCCGGGCGATCCGGTCGTCCTCTACAATGCCTGGGACGCCGGCAGCGCCAAGGCGGTGGCCGAAGCCGGAGCGAAGGCGATGGCCACCGGCAGCGCCTCGGTCGCCGCCGCGCACGGCTTCGAGGATTCCGAAGCTCTTCCGCTCGAGCTGGTCCTCGCAAACGCGGCGCGGGTGGCGGCGGCGGTCGAGCTTCCGGTTACCATCGATTTCGAAGGCGCCTACGCGGTCGCGGCCGGCGAAGTGGCGGCGAACATGAAACGGCTCGCGGCAACCGGTGCTGTCGGATGCAATTTCGAGGATCAGGCGATCGGCGGAGAGGGGCTTCACCCGCCGCAGGCGCAGGCGGCGCGGATCCGGGCGGCTCGGGAAGCGGCCGGAGCCGATTTCTTCATCAACGCACGGACGGACATCTTCCTCAAGACCAGGGCGGAGACTCACGCGCCCGCCGCGATCGAAGAGGCGATCGCCCGCGCCCGCGCCTATGCGGAGGCCGGAGCGAGCGGCTTTTTCGTGCCCGGCCTGGTCGATCTCGATCAGCTGTCCAAGATCTGCGAGGCCTCGCCGCTTCCGGTCAATTTCATGGCCTTTCCCGGCGCGCCGGGAGCGGCGGCGGTGGCGGCGGCGGGCGTCGCCCGGATCAGCCACGGCCCGTTCCCGTACAAGCTCGCGATGAAGGCACTCAAGGAAGCGGCGGAGGCGATCTATGGCTGAAGTGACGGGACTCGGCGGGCTCTTCTACAAGGTGAAGGACAGTGAGGCGACGGCCCGCTGGTACAAGGAGACGCTTGGGGTGGGCGGCGAATGGGGCGCGGTCTTCCCCTTCGCACGCGATCCCGGGGGCTATGCATTGCTGTCGCCCTTCAAGGCGTCGAGCGACTATTTCGAGCCGAGCGGCGCGTCGTTCATGATCAACCTGCGGGTCGACGACCTGGATTCGATGATCGCGCAGCTGGAGGCCAAGGGGATCGAGATCCTCGGCCGCCAGGACGAGGAATATGGCAAGTTCGCCTGGATCATGGATTGCGACGGAATCAAGCTGGAGCTGTTCCAGCAGGTGGGGGATGCGCCGGCCTGATTGCCTCCCCATGCGGAGCATGGGGAGGGGGACCGCCCGAAGGGTGGTGGGGGGGTAGAGGGCACCGTGCGGAGGTTCGCGCGCGATCCGCTAAGGTCAGCGCCAGCTACCCCTCCACCATGCTTCGCATGGTCCCCCTCCCCATCTTACGATGGGGAGGCAGATTTCCGCCGGCGGAACAGGCCGCCCGAGCCCGCCCCGCCCGATTTCAGCACGTTCCTCCTGAACAGCTTCGCGGTGAGCGTGATCGTCAGCCACACCCACAGGGCCTGCCAGGCCAGCGCCAGAAGGTGCGGCCAGAGCTCGGCCGTCTGGGCGGCGCGGGCGATCATGGTGAGCGGGGAGCTGAACGGGAAAATGGCGGCGGCGAGCCCGAGCGGGCTGTTGAAGGCGCCGACCGCGACCGAGGCCAGGAGGAAGATCAGCATCTGCCCGACGGTCACCGGCATGGAAAGCGTCTGAACTTCCCGAACCGAATTGGCCTGGCTTCCGATGCCGAGGAAAAGCGCTCCGAGCAGGAGGTAATTGGCGCTGTAGTAGAGCAGCACGAGGAGAATGAAGAGCGGCCAGCCGACGGACGGCTCGGGCAGGGCTCCAAGCTGCTGCGGAAGGAAGACCAGTCCGGCGAGGGCGCCGCTCACCCACACTCCGATCCCGACCAGCGAGACCGCCAGCATCGCTCCGAGCTTGCCGACGAAGATGGCGTCGATCGGCAGCGCCGCGGCGAGCACTTCGATGATCTTGTTCGATTTCTCCTCGAGCAGGTTGGAAAGCAGCATCCCGGCGAGGAGGACGGTAAGCATGAAGAGGAGGAGCTGGCCCGCCCGAGCGGTGATCGCCCGGGAGGCGGCGAGCGCGCCTTCCGAGCGGTCCGTCTCGACCACTTCGATGGAGACCGGCGCCGCTGCCCGGCCCGCCGCGGCGAGCGCGCGCTCCTGGCGGGCCTGGTCGAGGATCAGCGACATCTGCTTGCGGATGACGCCGTCGCCGCTGATCGCGCCGGTCAGCACCGGCCGGTCGAGCCCCCCCGTCAGCACCGCAAGGAGGCGCTTGCTCGGGCTGCTCAGCAGCGCCTGGACCTGGCGCTTCGAGTCCCCCGCCGGCTCCTCGCGGACCAGAGTGGGCAAGGCGCGGGTCCCGAAGCCGGGACTGAGCCGTTCGCGGGCGGCCGTGAGTGCGGTGAAATCGGCCTGCGGGGCGATCACCGCGACGGTCGCATGGACGTCCTGGCGCGCCATTCGCCCGCTCAGGCTGCCGAACAGGAAAGACAGTCCGATGATGAGCAGCGGCCCGAGCAGGAAGAACAGGAAGGTCCGCGACCACACGGTCGCGACGAAGTCGCGGCGGGCCATCACGTAGGCGGAGTGGAAGAATCCCATCATGCCGATTTCTCCGCAGCGCTGTCGGCAAGCTCGCGCGCCGCCTGCTCGCCGGCGATTGCGACGAAGGCGTCGTGAAGGCCCGGCCGCTCGATCGAAAGATCCTCGATCCCCGCCCCGCCGTCGATCAGCGCCCTGAGCAGCGGCTCGATCCCCGCCTGGGGAAGCTCGAACGACCAGAGGCCGTCCTCGAGCTTGGAATCCGGCGGGAGCGCAGAGCGCCAGGCGCCCTCGGCGACCCGGGTGCGCAGCCGCACCTGGGGCCGGAGACGGTCGCGTGCGCCCGAAACGCTGCCCTCGAAGCGGACCTTGCCGCCGGCGATGATCGCGATCCGCTCGCACAGCCGCTCGGCATGGGCGATGACGTGGGTGGAGAAGATGATCGTCGCCCCGCCCGCCGCCTCGTTGCGGATGAGATGCTCGAGCCGGCCCTGGTTGATGGCGTCGAGGCCGGAAAAGGGCTCGTCGAGAACGATCAGCCTGGGCCGGTGGACGATGGTGCCGAACAATTGCACCGTCTGCGCCATGCCCTTGGAAAGGCTTCGGATCGGCTTGTCGACATAGTCGCCGAGGCCGTTGGCGGTCAGCATCTCCTCCGCGCGGACCCGGCCGACGGCGAGCGGAAGGCCCCTCAGAGCCCCCATGAAGGCGACGGATTCGCGCGCCGTCATCGCCGGGTAGAGGCCCCGCTCCTCGGGAAGGTAGCCGACCTGGCTGGCGATCTCGAGCGGCCGGGCATGGCCCAGGAGCAGTCGCTCGCCCCGATCCGGATCGATGATCCCGAGCAACATGCGCAGGGTTGTCGTCTTCCCGGCGCCGTTGGGGCCGAGGATTCCGTAGATGCTGCCTTCCGGAACGGCCAGGTCGATGCCGTCGACGGCGATCTTGCCGTCGAAGGCCTTGAAGAGCCGTTTCGCCTCAATAGCTAAGCCACTCGCCACGCGTGCCCCCTTTGCGCGCCTGTGGTAGCGAGCGAGGATGAGCGAAGGCAAGCCGAAGCTGACCGATCTTCGGATCAGGCTGGAAGATAAGGCGCGCGAGCTGGGCTTTTGCGCGGTCGGCTTCGCTTGCGCCGAGGCCGCGCCGAGGAGCGGCGAGCGCCTTCGCCAGTGGCTCGCCGACGGCGCTCATGGCGACATGATCTGGATGGAAGAGACGGCCGAACGGCGCGCGTCGCCTGCCGGGCTGTGGCCGGAGGTGCGCTCGATCGTCTCGCTCGGCATGAGCTACGCCCCATCTGCCGACCCGCTCGCGCTGGCGCGGCAGCCGGATCTCGGCCGGATCTCGGTCTACGCCCAGGGCGCCGATTATCACGACGTCGTCAAAAAGGCGCTGAAGGCGCTCGCCCGCTGGCTGGTCGAGGAGGCCGGCTGCGAGCTCAAGGTGTTCGTCGACACCGCGCCGGTGATGGAGAAGCCGCTGGCGGAGGCCGCCGGCCTCGGCTGGCAGGGCAAGCACACCAACCTCGTCAGCCGCCGCGACGGCAGCTGGCTGTTCCTCGGCGCCATCTACACCACGCTGGAGCTGGAGGAGACGAAGGCGCCGCACGCCGTCCATTGCGGAAGCTGCAGCGCCTGTCTCGACGCCTGCCCGACCGGCGCCTTCCCGGCGCCCTTCCGGCTCGATGCGAGGCGCTGCATCTCCTACCTCACCATCGAGCACAAGGGGCCGATCCCGGAGGAATTCAGGGCCGCGATCGGCAACCGGATCTACGGCTGCGACGATTGCCTCGCCGTTTGTCCCTGGAACCGCTTCGCCGAGGCGGGACGCGCGAACCGGGCGTTTCTCCCGCGGGCCGAGCTTGCGGCGCCGAGGCTCGCCGATCTGCTGGCGCTGGACGACGCCGCTTTTCGCAAGGTGTTCGCCGGATCGCCGATCAAGCGGATCGGCCGGGGGCGGATGGTGAGGAACGCGGCCATCGCGGCGGGCAACAGCGGATTACCGGAGCTTGCGCCGGTGCTCGATCGACTGACGGCGGACGAGGACCCGGTGGTCGCCGAAGCGGCGGCGTGGGGGCTTGCGAGGTTGCAATCCTCCCCCGGACTTCCGGGGGAGGGGGACCAGGCGAAGCCTGGTGGAGGGGTTCTTCCGGCGCCGTAAGGCCCCTCCACCGCACTTAGTGCGGTCCCCCTCCCCGGCAAATGCCGGGGAGGATTTTCATCCCTCACCGTCTCGTCAGCGCGGCGACGCAGCTGGCCCGGTCGAAATCGGTGCCGTCGGGGCGGCGGGCGTCCAGATGGGTGACGATGGGCTCGCCCCCGGCGGCCGGCGGATAGAGATAGGCGTCGAGAACGCAGGCGGGGCCGCCGAACTGGAGCTTGCGAGCGGGGCCTTCGCGGACGTCGAGCCGGGCTTTGCCGAGCTGCGCCTCGAGCATCCGGGCGGTTCGGCCCAGCACCGCCTCGAGGCCCGTCGTCGTGTAGGAGACGGGCCGCTCCACCGCCCGCGGCGTCACTTTCGCCGGCGGGGCCGCGCTTCCGGAGGCGCAGCCGGCGACGACGAGCATGGCCGCCAGCGCAGCCGCCGTCCTGCAGATCGCGTAATCCATGGCGCCCTCCCCTGCCTCTTGCCGGGCGCAGAGTGGCGCAGCGCCGCCGCGAGGGCCACGCGCCTCGCCGCCCGCCCGGCCCGTCCCTGCCTCGCCTCGGCGCAATTGACGCGCGGCGCGGGGCGCGGCTAGGGCCGCCGCTTCTCCCCCAGCGAAAAGAGAAGCCCGTGAGCGACAAGAGCCTCGACGTCCTGTGCATCGGCAACGCCATCGTCGATGTGATCGCCGCCGCCGACGACGACTTCCTCGCCCGGGAGGGGCTCGACAAGGGCTCGATGCGGCTGATCGACGCCGAAGAGGCGACCCGGCTCTATTCGCGAATGGGGCCGGGGCGGGAAATCAGCGGCGGCTCCGCCGGCAACACCGCGGCGGGCGTGGCCATGCTGGGCGGCCGCGCCGGCTTCATCGGCCAGGTCGCCGACGACCAGCTCGGCGAAGTCTACCGCCACGACGTCAGCTCGATCGGCGTGGAGTTCACCACCCCGGCCAGGCCGCAGTCGGAAGCGCCGACCGCGCGGTCGCTCGTTCTCGTCACGCCCGACGCGCAGCGGACGATGAACACGTTCCTCGGCGCGGCGCAGAACCTGAGCAGCGAGGCGCTCGACGAGGCTCAGCTCAGGCGCGCGAAGATCCTCTATCTCGAAGGCTATCTGTGGGACCCGGAAGTGCCGCGGGCGGCCATGGAGCGGGCCATGGACATCGTCGGCGACGCCGGCGGAAGCATCGCCTTCACCCTCTCCGACAGCTTCTGCGTGGAGCGGCATCGCGAAAGCTTCAACGCGCTGATCGACAGCGGCCGGCTCGACATCCTGTTCGCCAACGAGGCGGAGATCGTAGAGCTTACGGGCAAATCCGGCTTCGACGAGGCGGTGGCGGCGGCGGCGGCGAGGGTGAAGCTGCTCGTCGTCACCCGCGGCGAGCATGGAGCCGTCGCCGTGGAGGACGGAAACCGGGTCGAGGTGCCGGCCGAGCCGGTGGAGCGGATCGTCGACACGACCGGCGCGGGCGACCTGTTCGCCGCCGGGTTCCTTGCCGGACGAGCGCAGGGCCGGTCGAACTCGGCAAGCCTGAGGATGGGCGCGATCGCGGCGGCGGAGGTGATCTCCCATTACGGCGCAAGGCCCGAAGCGGACCTGAAGGCGCTGGTCGCCGAGAAGCTGGGAAACTAAAAATTCTCCCCGCGATTTCGCGGGGAGGGGGACCGGGCGAAGCCCGGTGGAGGGGCTCTTCGAGGCGGTGAGGCCCCCTCCACCAGCCTTCGGCTGGTCCCCCTCCCCTGCAAATGCAGGGGAGGATCTAAGGCTATCGCCGGGGCTCGTCGACGCCCGGGATCGGCGGCTCGAGGTCGTGGAGCTCGGGCTCGTGGACCTCGACCAGGCCGCGGCCGAGATGGCTCTTCCGGTAGCCGTAGAGGGCGTAGAAGACGACCCCGATCAGCGTCCAGGCCGGAAGGACCAGCATCGCTTCCCTCGGCAGGTTGAAGAACAGGAACAGGCAGCCGCCCACCGTCAGCAGAGCGACGAGCCCGACCGCCGGAACCCGGAAGGCCCGGCGCCGGTCCGGATCGGTCTTGCGAAGCTGCCAGACGGCGATCGCCACCATCAGGAAGGCGTAGAGCGTTCCCGCATTGGCGACGTCGGCAAGGGCGCCGACCGGGAAGAAGGCGGCGGCCACCGCGACGATGAGACCGGTGATGATGGTCACCACGTGCGGGGTCTTCCACTTCGGATGAACCCGCGACAGCGCCTCCGGAAGGAGCCCATCGCGCGCCATCACGAAGAAGATGCGGGTCTGGCCGAACAGCAGGATGAGGATGACCGAGGGCAGGGCGATGAAGGCGGCGTAGCCGAGCATGTTGCCGATCGAGCCGTAGCCGATGGTGTGGAGGACGTGGGCCAGCGGCTCGCGCGAGCAGACCAGGGCCTCCGCATATTGCGGCGTGGCGCACTGCAGCGACAGAGCCTCGCCGGTCGGCAGCGGAATTCCGTTCGCTCCCATGACCGGCTGCCCGCCCATCGCCCCGACCGCGCCCGCCGTCACCAGCATGTAGAAGACGGTGCAGATAAGGAGGCTGCCGATGAGGCCGATCGGCACGTTGCGCTGCGGGTTCTTGGTCTCCTCCGCGGCGGTGGAGACGGCGTCGAAGCCGACATAGGCGAAGAACATCGTCGCGGCCGCGCCGACGACTCCGACGCCGGAGCCGAAGCCGCCGAACATTCCGGCGGGGGCGAAGGGCGTGAAGTTCTCGGCCTTCGTGACCGGCAGGGTCAGGATGACGAAGACGGTCAGCGCGGTGACCTTGATGGCGACAAGGACCGCGTTGAACTTCGCGCTTTCCGAAGTGCCCCTCACCAGCAGGATGGTCATCAGCAGAGCGATGGACAAGGCCGGGAGGTTGATGAACCCGCCGGCCTTCCCGCCGAGGACGAGCGGCCCGGAGCTCAGCCAGTCGGGGAAGTCTATTCCCCAACTTCGCTCCATCACCGTGTCGATGAAATAGTTGGACCAGCCGACCGAGACCGCCGAGGCCCCGACCGCATATTCGAGCAGCAGCGCCCAGCCGACCGTCCAGGCCAGGAACTCCCCCTGCACCGCGTAGCTGTAGGTGTAGGCGGAGCCGGCGACCGGGACCATCGATGCGATCTCGGCGTAGCACAAAGCCGCGACGACGCAGACCGCGCCGGCGATGATGAAGCTGATGAGCAGGCCCGGTCCCGCTTTCTGGGCGCCGACCGAGGTGAGGACGAAGATGCCCGTGCCGATGATGCAGCCGACGCCGAACAAAGTGAGCTGGACCGCTCCAAGCGAGCGGTGCAGCGACTTCTTCTCGGCGGTGGCGAGGATTGCGTCGAGAGGCTTGACGCGCCCGAAAATCATATCCGTCCCCTTGTCTTCGTCGCCGGCTCTTCGGCCGGCCTCGTGCTGTTTGGCCGGGAACCTAGCCATTAAACCCGGCAGCGCAAAGCCATAATGCGTTCAGCGCGCAAGCATCGGCCCGAGCGGCCGCCCTCCGAAGACGTGGACGTGGAGGTGCGGCACTTCCTGCCCGGAATTCCTGCCGATGTTCGCCAGCAGCCGGTAGCCGGGCTCGACCAGCCCCTGCTCGCGGGCGACCTTGCCGACGGCCCGGACGAAGCCGGCTATCTCCTCGGCCGACGCCCGCTCCGAAAAATCGTCCCAGGAAACATAGGGACCCTTGGGAATGACGAGGATGTGGACCGGGGCCGCCGCGGCGATGTCGTGGAAGGCCAGCGCATGCTCATCCTCGAAAACCCGCTTCGAAGGGATCTCGCCGCGAAGGATCCGGGCGAAGATGTTCGTCTCGTCATAGGGGCGGGTGGCGTCGATCGGCATTGCTGTCTCCTCTCTGCGCCTCAACATCGGCGGCGGGCCGAAGGCAAGCTCTCGCTTGACCCGCGAGCGCGCCGCGCTACCACATGGGGGATGCAAGGTGAGACCCCCGACAGCCTGATTCCCTATGACGAGATCGTGCAGGAGGCGCTGCGCGCGGTGGTCGGCCGGGTGCTGGGCGAGATCGAGACCACCGGTCGGCTTCCGGGCGAGCATCATTTCTACATCACGTTCAAGACCGGCGCCTCCGGGGTGGATATCCCCAGGCACCTGTCGGAGCGGTTCCCGGACGAGATGACCATCGTCATCCAGAACCGCTTCTGGGACCTCAAGGTCGGCGAGGACGGGTTCGAGGTCGGCCTGAGCTTCAACCAGGCGCCGGCGCGGCTGGTCATCCCCTTCTCGGCGATCACCGGCTTCGTCGATCCCGCCGTCAATTTCGCGCTTCAGTTCCAGGCCACCGCCGAGGAAGGGGGGCCGCAGGCCCACGAAGCGGCGGAAAACGACCCGCCGGCCGCGGAGCCGGTCGAGGACGGCTCCAACGTCGTCTCGGTGGATTTCAGCCGGAAGAAGTGAGCCTGGTAAGCGGTGTGCAGGCAAAGACCGGGCGCCGCTGCCATCGGAGACATATGGAGAATACTTGCGCTCCAGGAATACGGTGCCGAGCGGCTCGCCGGCGACTTTCCGCTTCGCTAAACAGCGGATCTTTCCCCCCGTGACGGGCGCTGTTCCCGCCGCTAAGGGGCTCCCCATGATCTCCACCGCCACTCCCCGCTCCGAGACCGACAGCTTCGGCCCAATCGAGGTCCCCGGCGATTCCTACTGGGGCGCCCAGACCCAGCGCTCCATCCAGAACTTCCCGTTCGGGCCGCGCGAGACGATGCCGGTCGAGATCGTCCACGCGCTCGGCTTCGTGAAACAGGCGGCGGCCCGTGTGAACGCGCGCATCGGCGGGCTCGACGCGGAGCTGGCCGAAGCGATCCAGCAGGCGGCGGGCGAAGTCGCCAGCGGAATGCACGACGACCAGTTTCCCCTGGTCATCTGGCAGACGGGCTCGGGCACCCAGTCGAACATGAACGCCAACGAGGTGATCGCCGGCCGGGCCAACGAGATCCTCACCGGAACCCGCGGCGGCAAGAGCCCTGTCCATCCCAATGACCATGTCAACAAGGGCCAGTCTTCGAACGACAGCTTCCCGACGGCCATGCACATCGCCGCGGCGCGGGCGGTCGAGGCGCGGCTGATCCCCGCCCTCCAGGCGATGCACCGGCGGCTCGCCGCCCAGGCAGCGGCCTGGGACCGGATCGTGAAGATCGGCCGCACCCATCTTCAGGACGCGACCCCGCTGACGCTCGGGCAGGAATTTTCCGGCTACGCGGCGCAGATCGAATACGCGGTCGAGCGGCTTCGCGGAGTGCTTCCGCGCGTGCTCCAGCTCGCCCAGGGCGGAACCGCGGTGGGGACCGGACTCAACGCCCCGAGGGGTTTCGCCGAGGCGTTCGCCGCGGAAGTGGCCAATCTCACCAGGCTTCGCTTCACCAGCGCCCCCAACAAGTTCGAAGGGCTGGCCTCCCACGACACCCTCGTCGAGCTTTCGGGCGTGCTCAACGTGATCGCCGTGTCGCTCACCAAGATCGCCAACGACATCCGGCTGATGGGCTCCGGCCCGCGCTGCGGCCTGGGCGAGCTCAAGCTTCCCGAGAACGAGCCTGGAAGCTCGATCATGCCGGGCAAGGTCAACCCGACGCAGGCGGAGATGCTGACCATGGTCGCCGCCCAGGTGATGGGCAACCATGTCGCCGTCACCGTCGGCGGGCTTCAGGGCCATCTCGAGCTGAACGTGTTCAAGCCGGTCATCGCCGCCAACGTCCTCCGCTCGATCGACCTGCTCGCCGTCGGGATGGAGAGCTTCACCGAGCGCACCCTGGACGGCCTCGAGCCGGACGAGGGCCGGATCGCCGACCTTATGAACCGGTCGCTGATGCTGGTGACGGCGCTCGCTCCGGAGATCGGCTACGACAATGCCGCCGCCATCGCCAAGCACGCGCACAAGAACGGGCAGACCCTGAAGGAAGCGGGGCTGGATCTCGGGCTGGTCGACGAGGAGACGTTCGACCGGGTGGTCAAGCCGGAGGCGATGCTGGGGCGGTAGGCGCGGCCGCTTGGGCCTGACTCAGCCTTCATTGCGAGCGAAGCGAAGCAATCCGGCCGCTCGAACCTTCGAAGCGGGATTGCTTCGTCGCTTCGCTCCTCGCAATGACGGAGAAGCGGCGATACGCCGGACTAGAGCGCCGGACGTCAAATTTGCATCGTCATCCCGGACTTGATCCGGGATCCACCTTCTTGCCCGCCCCACGAAAGCGAGGTGGATGCCGGATCAAGTCCGGCATGACGAGGTGGTGCGGATTTAGCGCCCGATGCTCTATACGCCCGCAAGCTCGCGGGGCGCCGGCAGCGGCGCTTCGACGGTGCAGCTTATGCCCTCCGGCAGGAACTCGATCCGGGCGGTCCCGCCCAGCTCCGCGGCCAGGGCGCGCTCGATCATCCTCGTGCCGAAGCCCCGCCGGTCCGGCGGAGTGACGGCCGGCCCCCCGGATTCGCTCCAGCGAAGATGCAGCCGCCCGCCTCCTGCCGCGGCGGCCACCTGCCACTCGACCGTGACTCGTCCGGAGTCGTTGGAGAGTGCGCCGTACTTGACCGCATTGGTGCACAGCTCGTGGATCGCCATTCCGATCGAGACCGCCGTCCTCGGCTGGATCTTCACCTCCGGGCCATCGACCGTCAGCCGCTCCGCCGGAGCGCCGCAGCCGAGCCCGGCCTTTTCGATCACTTCCCGAAGCGAGGCGAATTCCCAATTTTCGGCGGTGAGCAGGTCGTGCGCCGCGGCCAGCGCCGAGAGCCGGCTTTCGAAGGCCCGCCGCTGCCTTCCCTCCTCGCCGCCCCCGCTGAACGTCTGGACGGCGATGCTCTGGACGATCGCGAGCGTGTTCTTGACCCGGTGGTTGAGCTCGTTGACCAGCAGCCTGAGATGCCCTTCGGCGCGCCGCCGCTCCAGGACCCGGCCGAGCTGCTCGCCGATGGTCCTCACCGTCAGCATCAGATCGGCGTCGGGCTCGAAAGGGCTTCGGCTGAAGAATTCCAGGACGGCGACGATCCGGCCCTCGTCCTTGATCGGGAAGCCGAAGGCGGCGGCGAAGCCGAGACCCTTGCGCGCGAAATCCGGGTGGCTTTCGATGTCCGATATCCAGGCCGGCTCGCTGCGCTCCAGGATCAGGCCCGGGAGGCCGACGCCGGGGGTGAACCGGATGGCGTTCGTCAGCACCTTGAGCGCGTCCGCGTCTCCGGCAAGCGTCTCGTGCCACACCCCGGTCGATACGAGCTCGCCGCCGCCGCCCGCGGCGATGAGCGCATGGCCGATGGGCCAGCCGGTCATCGTGCAGATCGCCTCGAGGCATGACCGAAGGGCTTCGTCGAACGAGTCGGTCTCGGCGGCCATGCGGGTGACGTTGAACAGCAGCTCGGCCTCGCTGGCCTGCCGCTTGAGCCGCTCCTCGGCTCTCCGGCGCTCGCTGATGTCGCGCAGGAAGCCGAGGAACAGGGCTTCGTCCGGATGGCCCGCGATGGTGATCGACAGCTCGACCGGGAACTCGCGCCCGCTCTTGTCGATCGCGCTGATCTCGATCCGGCGGTTGAGCACCCGCTCCTCCGCCGTCGCGTTGTAGCGCTCCAGCCCGCGGGAGTGGGCATCGCGATATTGTTCGGGAATGATGAGGTCCGCCATGAGCCGCCCCACGGCCTCGGCGCCGGTCCATCCGAAGGTCTGCTCCGCGACCTCGTTCCAGCCCGCCACCATTCCTTCGCGGGTCATCACGACCACGGCGTCGAGGGCCGTGTCGAGCACCGGCCCAAGTGTCTCAATTGCGGCGGTTTTCGATTTGCTGACGTGCACGGTCCCGGGTTAAGGCCGAAACGGTTTGCTGTCGATTGCGGATTTTCCCGTGATTCAGCGCAGGCGGTAGTTCAGCCGCACGCCGATCGTGTCGAGGCCCGGATTTTGCGGGCCGAACAGCTGCGCGTGGCTGAGATGGACCCAGCTCGCCTCCACGGAGAGCCGATCGCTGAGCCGGGCCCCCAGCCCGATCTCCGGCGCGAACAGCACCCTGGCGCCGAAATCGATCCGGTTGTCCCCGGGCACGATCCGGTCGGGGCCGGTGTGGACGGCAAGGCCGATGCCGGGGCGCAGATAGACGCGGCCGCCGATCTTCCATGAAATCCCGGCGGAGGCGAAATGCGTGTCGCCGGCGCTGTTGAGCGAGACGAAAGCGTGCGGGCGCGGGCTTCCGACGCCGTCGAGAAAGCCGATCTTCCCGCCCCGCCAGCCGAGCTCCAGGTCGACTCCTTCCTCGATGCCGCTTTTGGTGAGGCCCGTGTCCACATCGTGGGCGTAGACTCCGCCGAACAGCTCCTGACCCTGGGCGGGAGCCGCCGCGATGGCGAGTGCGATGGCGGGCGCGATGGCGGGTGCGATGGCGATGCCGGCGGGAAATGACTTCATGGCGCCGCAACCCGCCGCCGGCGTCGCCGGTTCCTTTCGGAACCCGGCCCGGCGACCGCGGGTTTGACGGCCATGAGCAACGACGACACCGCTCCCGGCGACGAAGCGCCGCCGGGCACCCCCGGCACCGGCGAGAATCTGTGCCGCCATTGCAACGGCACGGGCGAGCATGACGGCGTCCCCTGCCCCGTCTGCGAGGGCTCGGGCAAGGTGACCGAAGGGCTTGCCGGCGGCTGAGCGCGCAAGCGCCGGGGAATCTTACTAACCCACATCAAAGGCTGGCTTTTTCCGGAACTTGAGAGCGCGGACCACGCTTGTCGGGCATCCCACTGCCCAAGAGGATTTCCAATGCTCCGCACCCTTCTCATAGCCTCCGCCGCCTCCCTGGCCCTCGCCGCCTGCGCGACCGACGGCAACATGGCCGCGGGCACGGCCGCCGCCGGGGACATGACCCCGAACGATCGCGCCGCTTATGTCCAGATGGCCGCCGCGAGCGACCTGTTCGAGATCCAGTCGTCGCAGCTCGCCGTGTCGCGCGCCCAGAATCCCGAGGTGCGCGCATTCGCTCAGCTGCTGATCGAGCATCATACGATGACCACCCAGCAGCTGACCGCCGCGGCGACCGCCGCCGGCACTCCGCCCAACCCGACCCTGATGCCGATGCAGGCCGAGATGATCTCGCGGCTGCAGGGCGCGAACGGCGCCGACTTCGACCGGCTCTACCTGCGCCAGCAAGTCCCCGCGCACGAGATGGCCCTGGCCCTCCACAGCAATTATGCCGGCCACGGCGACACTCCGACCCTGCGCACGGTCGCCGCCGCCGCCGTCCCGATCGTCCGCCAGCACCTCGAGCGGGCGCGCGCGCTGCGGTAAATAGCACGTCGCCCCCAGCGCAGGCTGGGGCCTCAGGGAGCTAAGCACGCCGAGTTCTTCACCCCCTGGGGTCCTGGCCTTCGCCGGGACGGCGGTCATGCCCCCGCCTGCCAGGCGCGGATGGCGTCGCTGGGCGCCACCAGCATCAGCACGTTCAAGGTCAGGTTGTCGCGGATGATCGCAAGCGTAAGAAGCTCGAACGCGGCCGCCAGGAGCAGGGTCGCCGCCACCGGCAGCCGCCGAGCGAGCGCGAAGCCGACGACCATCCACCCGACGTCCGCGGCCGAGTTGATGACCGAATCGCCGTTATAGCCGAGCGCCATCGTCGCCTCCCGGTAGCGCTCGATGATCCACCGGCTGTTCTCGAGCAGCTCCCAGCCCGCTTCGATCAGAACCGCGCCGATCAGCCGGTCGCCCGGCGGGTTGCGGCGAAGGCAAAGCCAGCCGAGTCCGTAGAACAGGAAGCCGTGGATGATGTGGCTCGGCGTGTACCAGTCGGCGAGATGCTGGCTGTTGTCCGGGCCGTTGACGGTGCCGACCCAAAGCTTGACGTCGCCGCAGGTGCAGATCGGCGGACGGCCCATCCACAGGAGGATGAGGGCCATGACCGCCACCAGGGCGAGCGAGGCGAACCAGTAGCCGCGCGGGACGTGAGGAACGGTCATCGCCTGGTCATCCCCCAACCATCTCCCCAAGCTTGAGCACCGTGCGCCAGTTGCGCCCGGTCGATGCGGATCCGCAGGCCTTGTCGATCGAAGCGGGGGTGAGCCTGGAGGTGCCTACCCCTTCGGGAAAGTGAAACCACAGCGCCCCGCCCGCCGCCTTGACGCACTCGCCTCCCTGCGCGCGCTCCATCAGCTTGCCGGCCGCGTCCTGCGCAAGGGGCCGCTTGGAGACGAACAGCAGGAGCCGGTTCGGCTCGTCGCGAGCCGCCTCGGGAAAAGGATTGGCGGCCTCGTAGGCCGACCATTGCCCCGCATCGCGAACCATCACCGGCACTTCGAACCGGAAGCGATTCCGGATGGCCGCTTCCAGCTCCGCCTCCAGCGGCTCCGGCCCGGCCGGTGCGGAGAAGACGACGTTGCCGCTCTGGATATAGGTCTCCACATCGTGCCAGCCGAGCTCCGCGCACAGGCCGCGAAGCTCCGCCATCGGCAGCTTGCGGCCGCCGACGTTGACGGCTCGGAGGAGGGCGATCAGACGGGCCATGTCCCTACCTGCTTGACGCATGGCGGCTCGGCAAGCCAGTAGCGCGCATGGAAATCGCAAGCGCCTTCCAGCGGCGGGGCCTCCTCTTCGTCCTGTCCAGCCCAAGCGGCGCCGGCAAATCGACCATCGCGCGAATGCTCCTGGAGGCCGACGACGGAGTCGCCATGTCGGTTTCGGCGACGACCCGGCCCATCCGGCCGGGCGAGGTCGACGGGCGCGATTACCACTTCGTGGACGACAAGGGCTTCGATTCGCTGGTCGCCGCCGGCCATTTCCTCGAATGGGCCCATGTCTTCGGCCACCGCTACGGCACCTTGAAGAGCGAGGTGCTCAAGACGATCGAAGGCGGCCGCGACGTCCTGCTCGACATCGACTGGCAAGGCACACAGCAACTCAAGCAGGTCGATCCGGACATCGTCCGGGTCTTTATCCTGCCGCCGTCGATGGAGGAGCTGGAGCGGCGGCTTCGGACCCGCGGCACCGACAGCGACGACGTCATCCGCCGGCGAATGGAGCGGGCCGCGGCCGAGATCAGCCACTGGGCAGAATATGATTACGTGCTGATCAACAACGATGCCGGGAAATGCCGCGAGCTCGTCCACAACATCCTCAAGGCGGAGCGGCTCAAGGCGACGCGCAGGGTCTTCCTCCACGATTTCGTCCGGCAGCTGACGGCCTGACCTTGCCCGCGCCCGGATTGAGCGTAGGATCGGACCGCACAAAAAGGGGAAGCGCATGATCCGGACCGTGATCGGCGGGCTCGTCGCGGGCATCGTCATATTCGTGATCGGCTTCGTCTTCTGGGCGACTCCGCTTGGAGAGCTGGCCTATTCGAAGGCGGACGAGGCCCAGAACGCCGCGGTTCAGGCCTCGCTCGCCCAGAATTTGAGCGCGAGCGGCACCGGAACCTACATCATCCCCGCCCACAGCAGCGCCGCCGGAGCGGTGCTCTACGCCAAGGGTCCGATCGCGACCGTCCATTTCAACACGCGGGGCTACTCGCCTGACGACATGTCGGCCATCCTTCCGGGGTTGATTGTCGCGGTGATCGCCGGGCTTCTGATGGCCTTCGGCCTCGCGGCGGTGGGCGACCGGCCCTTCGCCGATCTGGCGCGGCTCGTCGTCTGCTTCTCGCTCGGCTTCACGGTCTGGGAATTTCTCGGCTCGCCCATCTTCAACCATTATGGCTGGGGCCACTGGATCTATGCCTTCATCGCCGAGTCGGTGGCGCTGATCGTCGCCGGGCTGATCGTGGCGCGATGGTTCGTGCCGCACCATGGGGCCGAAAGGGCCGGCCAGGCGCAAGCCGCTCATCCCGAGTAAAACTACAGAAGCGTGAGGAACAGGTAGGCCGCTTCGAACTCGCGTCGCCGGTTCTCGAGGGAGGCGGCCGCGAGAGGGTCGGCGCCCCATTGCTCGGCCTGCCAGGCTTCGTCGAGCATGGCCGCGTCCCAGGCGGTTTCGAGGCCGATCGCCCCTTCGGAGAGCGCAAGGGCGATGATCAGCGAGCCGGCGATGGTGACCAGAGGCGCGAGGCCGGCAAGCTGGAAAGCGCTCCGGGCGGCGACGGCGAGGCGGAGCCGCTCCACGGTTTCGGGCGGCTGCCGCCGGTGCATGACTCCCGCAGTCGTCTCGATCTCCACCGCGAAGCGGGTTCGGGCCCAGCCGAGCAGCGGGTCCCAGACCCGGCTCTGACGCTCGATCAGCGATCGCGGGCCGTCTGCGCGGTAGCAGAGGAGGTCGCTCTCGCCATATTCGGCGAGCGTCGCGGCGAAGGCGGCCGGATCGGGGGCGACCCTGTCGATGGCGGCGTTGGCGAGGCCGGTGAGCGGCATCGAGCGGGGGTCCACCTGCTCGCCCTGGGCATTCCATTCCGCGGCGATCGCCTCGGCCAGCTCCTCCGTCGGCACGCGCAGCAGCGCCCGCCCCGGCGTTCGCACCGGGCGCGCGTCCAGCCTAATCCCGACTCCGCCCTCCTCGGGAAACACTGCCGCCTGCTTGTAGAAGCGCTTCATGGCCCGGGCGGCGTCCTCCACCGCGCCGCAAGCCATTTCGGTCCCCAGAAGCTGGCGACGAGCCCGCCAAGGGTGAGCGGAAGCCCCACGACGAGCGTCCCGCCTTCGACGAGGACGTTGCCGTGCCAGATTGCAAGGCCGATCAGGACGACGACCGTGCCGCCGATCCGGACCAGGTTCACCGCGATGAAGCGGTTGCGCCAGAGGGTCTCGTCGTCCTGTGGAATCATGACAGAGCCTTCGTCCTCATCGTCGCCGCCATATCCCGTTCGCCCCGCGCCGCAAGGGCGTCGGCGATCCGCTCGCGCACCTCCTGCGGCTTGTCCTGGTCCACCTTGGCCGTCCCCCGCCAGTCGGCGACCTGCATCTCGAAGCCGCTGATCGCCTTGAGCAGCCCCTCGAACCGCCCTTCGCTCATCTTCGCGCGGGTCCATGGCGGCTTGGGCGTCAGGCGGGCTTCCTGACCGGCGGACATGTCATCGAGGAGCCGTACCAAGGCCTGGGAATCGAGTCGCCGGACCGGCCCCTCCAGCTCGACGGCGATATAGTTCCAGGTCGGCACCCGATCCTCCAGCCCATACCATTCGGGGCTGATATAGGCGTGCGGACCGGAGGCGACGAACAGCGCCTGCGCGCCTTCCAGCAGGGTGTCGTGGACGGCGTTGCCGCGCGAGACGTGGAAACGAAGCCGGCCGCCGTCGATGAGGACCGGCACGTGAACCGACCGGGGCCCGTCGGTGGTCGAGACGAAAAGGACGCCGAAGCCGAGCTCGCGCACCAGCGCAGCCATCGCCTCCCGTTCCTTGATGTGGAATTTGCGGTTCGGGTGCATCAGTTGAACTCGCCTCTCCCGCTTTTCGCGGGAGAGGAGGGGCCCAAGCGCAGCTTGGGAGGTGAGGGTCTGTACCGCTGACTCAGCAAGACCCTCATCTCCCAAGCCTTCGGCTTGGCTCCCCCCTCTCCCGCGACAAGCGGGAGAGGAGCTGATACGGCCGCCCTCACCTCTGCCCCCTCCCGCGCCGCTCCCCCTTGCGCTCCTTGCGACGGGACTTGGCGGCGGCGGAGGCGGCGCGCCGCTTGCCTTCGGCGGTGTCGGCAAATTTGACCTCGTCGAGGGGAAGATCGCTCAGCTCCGGGTCGAAGCCGAGATTGGCGAGGGTCTCGGCGAAATGCGCCGGCAGCTCCCCGGTGACGTCGAGCGTCTCTCCGTCCGGGTGATCGATCCGCAGGCGGCGGGCGTGGAGGTGGAGCTTGCGGCTGATCGCCCCGGTGAGGAAGGCGTCGGGGCCGCCATATTTGCCGTCGCCGAGGATCGGATGTCCGATCGCCGCCATGTGAACGCGCAGCTGATGGGTCCGGCCGGTGAGCGGCTGAAGCTCGAGCCAGGCGGCGCGGTTCCCGGCCCGCTCGATCATCCGGTAGCGGGTGCGCGCGGCGAGGCCGCCCTCGCCTTCTTCGACGTGCATCTTTTCGCCGCCCGTCCCCGGCTGCTTGGCGAGCGGAAGGTCGATGAAGCCGTCGGCTATGTCGGGCACACCGGTGACGATCGCCCAATAGACCTTGCGCGCGGTGCGGCCGGAAAACGCCTTGGAGAAGAATCCGGCGGCGCGGGCCGTGCGGGCGAGGAGGAGCACGCCCGAAGTGTCCTTGTCGAGCCGGTGGACGAGCTTGGGCCGGTTCCCGGCCTCGTCCGCCAGCCCGTCAAGCAGGCCGTCCAGGTGAGTATGGGTCTTGGTGCCGCCCTGGGTCGCAAGTCCGGGCGGCTTGTTGACGACGATCGCGTGCGGGTCGCGGTGGATCACGATCTCGTTGACGAAGGCGACTTCGTCGTCGCTCAGCCTGGGCCGCTCCGGCTTTCCCCGCGCCGGCGCGGCCGCGGCGGGCTCGGCGGGCTCGGCGGGCGGCACCCGGATCGATTGGCCCGCCTCGATCCGGTCGCCGGGCGCGGCGCGCTTGCCGTCGACCCGCAGCTGGCCGGTCCGGGCCCAGCGCGAGACCGTGTTGAAGCTCGCCTCCGGCAGATGGCGCTTGAACCAGCGGTCGAGGCGGATCCCGTCGTCGTCGGGGGCAACGGTGAACTGGCGGACGTCGCTCATGATACGGCCCTCGCCCACCGACCCAAGGCCAGGTGGAGCAGGGAGCCGGACACCGACGCCGGGACGTACAGGGCCGCCGTGCCGAGCCGGCTCAGCGCGAACCGCCCGAGCTCCCGGCGCAGGCCCGCGCCGGCGGCGCCGCCGATCATGACGAGGAGTAGGCTGGGCATCGCGGCGATGTAGCGGGGCGGAGCGGGCGGCGCCACCCTCTCCGCCGTCCCCGCTCGGCAGGAGGAGGGTGAGCGGCCGAAAAGCGGTCGGCGCAGTCTCCCTTTCCGACGGGAGGATCTTCAGCCGCCGGTCTTGACCTGTCCTTTGAACTCGCGGACCATAGGGGGCCGAGGCATGGAGGCGATCAAAGCGACTTCCGAGCCTTTGGGCTTCGGGGTGACGATCAGGTAGAAAGCGCCCTTCTCGCGCTCGCTGCCGCCGGCGAGGATATGATCGCCGTCGCGGACCTGGTGCTCGGACGAGTAACCGGCGCGAACCGCCTTCGTATGATACCAGTCGAGAACACGCTGCCAATCGTCCGCGGTCGAGAAGGTGACGACTCGCGTGCTGCACCCGTTTCGGTTGTTCGCGGCGGCCTCGGTCACCCGTCCGCCGGGATAGACGGGGAAATTGGGCGGAAGCCGGTTCGCCCAGGCCGCGTTATATTCGAAGCGGCTGGGGTCGGAGCAGCCCTTGCCGCCTTCGGAGAGCGCGGCGGCGGCGTTCGCGCCTTTGCCATCCGAAGCGGCAGGCGCCGAGTCGGGCGCGGGATAGGGCGCGCCGGCCGGAGTCGGAGCGGGACGGGCGGCGTTCCTGTTCGACTGCCCCGCGAGGTTCGAATCGACGAGTATCTGATCGTTGAGCGCGCTCGTCACCGCCGGATCGGCATCGTTGCCGAGGGCGGCGAGATTGTCTTCGCCCCCGCCGCGGTTGCAGGCGGCGAGCGCGAGCACGGCTGCGAGAGCGGTCAGTCGAAGCGGCGAAAAGGCTCGGTCGGTCATCGAAGAGACTCCTTGAAGCCGCCGCTATGACGCATCCGCGCGCAAAATGGGTGACAAGAGATGGTTAACCGGAGGCGGCGTCCGCGCCTGTCCCGCTTCGGGACTGCCAGAAGGCGAAGCTTTCCGCCTGGACCCGCTCGACGAAGCGCCGCGCCTCGGGACCTTCCCAAGGGCCTTCATAGCCCCGGGAACGGCCGCCTCCAGCGACCCACCACCCCTGGCCGGGAAGGCCGTCGCTCTGCCGGACGACCAGAACCGCGAGCTCCGGCTCGCCCAGCCGAGCCGCCTCCTCGTCGACCGTTCCCAGGATCGCGCAGAGCGCCCGCATCTTCGGCCGCGAAAAGGAATAGCCGAGCTGCTCGAGCAGCTGCGCATAACTTAGCGCGGTCCCCGCCTTGGCGGCGGCGACGAGATAGAGCCGCACATCCTCCGGCTCGGCCAAGGCGGCCATCGGCGGATCAGTCGCGGTGGTGGACGGTGAGCCGGCCGTCGGCGCCGCCGCCGGCGCGCGCGCTCAAGCGCAGCTTGAAGGGGTGCTCGTCGCGTTTCTGGATTCCGTTCACCACCCAGGCGTCGCCTTCCTGCCTTGCCCGTTCGAGCCGAAAGCCGTCCGCACGGGCGGGGTCGCGGTACCAGGCGGCCACCTTGTCGACCGGGTCGGGGGTCGAAAAGCGGATCTCGACCTCGCTGTCGCCGCTCTTGTCGCTGCCGGGGCCGGCGGCGATGGCCATCCCGCGCAACGTTGCCCCCGGATAGAGAAGCTTGCTGTCCCGATTGGCCCGCGCCTCGTCCACGACCCCTTTGGGCAGACTGAGAGTCATGTCGACGCCGGGCATCTTGAGAGAGATCTTCCCCTCCTCCGCCTTGCCTTCCGCGGAAACGGGGCCGTCCGCGGCGGCGTTCTCCGCTTCGGCGGCGCGATCGCGCCCGTCGCAGGCGAAGAGCAAGGCGGCGGCGGCAAGTGCGGCGTACGGGCTCCGACGGTTCATTCGATCTCCCCTGGCTGAGGCCGATCCTAAAGGGCGTTTCGACGGGATTGAAGCCTCTGTTCTGCGAGCGGGTCTCGGGTCTCGGCCTCTCCCGCCAGCCGGCCTGGGCCCGGGCTGGGGGGCACGTTCCGGGCCGTCAGGCGCTTGTCCGGCCCCACGCCCTCCGCTACCCGCGCCTCGGTGACCGATGCCGCCCGCACCCGATCCGGCCTGCTGATGGGGCTGGGGGCCTACGCCTTGTGGGGCGTGCTGCCGCTTTACTTCAAGGCCCTGATCCACGTCTCCGCGACCGAGATCGTCGCCCACCGAATCCTGTGGTCGCTCATCTTCCTCGGAGCGCTCGCCAGCTGGTGGAGGAAATGGCCCACGATCCGGGCGGCGCTGGCCAATCCCCGGGTCGCCCTCACCCTGCTGCTCACCGCGACTCTGATCGGGGTGAACTGGCTGGTCTACATCTACGCCGTCGTCAGCGGCCATGTCCTGGAAGGCAGCCTCGGCTATTATCTCAACCCGCTCGTCAACGTGCTGCTCGGTGTGTTCCTGCTCAAGGAGAAGCTCAGCATCCTTCAAAAGGCGGCGGTGTTCCTCGCGGCAACCGGAGTAGCGATCCTCGCCTTGGGCGCCGGAGGCGCGATCTGGATCAGCCTGACCCTCGCCGCCAGCTTCGCCGTCTACGGCTTCCTGAGGAAAGTGGCTCCGGTCGATTCGCTGGAGGGGCTGTCGATCGAGACCCTGTTCCTGGCACCGCTCGCCTTCGGGTGGGTCATGTGGCTGACCGATACGGGCACGGGCGCCTTTCTCGACAGCAGGGGCACCGATCTGCTTCTGATCCTCGGCGGCGCTCTCACCGCGATCCCGCTTCTGCTCTTCACGGCGGCGGCGAAGCGGCTTGCTTATTCTACTCTGGGCTTCCTCCAGTATGTAGCGCCATCGCTCCAGTTCCTGCTCGCCGTTCTCGTGTTCGAAGAGCCGCTCACGACGGCCCACGTCGTCTGCTTCGGAGCGATCTGGGTCGCGCTCGCCATCTTCGTCAGCGAAGGGGTGCGCTCGCACCGGGCGGCGGCGGCCGAGGCAGCGGTCTAGCCCGGCAGTCGGGGAGCCGCTAAGGCACGTGCCGATGCGTAACATCCTCCTCCTTCCGGCGCTCGGGCGCGGCTCGGCTCTTGCCGTCATCCTGGCCCTTCCCGCGGCCTGCGCCCTCGACGGTCCGGTCCGCGACACCGGCTATTCGGCCTGCCAGGTCATGGCCTCGTCGGACTGGAAGGCCCAGGTCGAGCTCGACCCGACCGCAAGCCCGGTACCCTATTTGCGCCGAAAGCTCGTCGTCACCGGAAAGGTGACCACCGCGGGCGGATACCGCCCGAGCCTGTACGAAGGACCGGTCGCCCGGCTCGACGAGCCCATACAGCAGGTGATGGTCCGCACCGAAGGGTCGCCCGAAGCCGGCGCCGCGCCCGTCGTCCACAATGTCCGCGCCATCTTCCCGGCTATGAAGCGCTATGGCGGGGTGGCGATCCGCTGCGGCGACGGCATCATCGCCGAAATACGCGAGGTTCCGGCGCCGCCCCGCCAGAAGGGCGAGAATCCCTGGCGCTTCTAGCCGAAGGCGGCGGTGAGCGCCGGCCGAAGCACCAGTAGGATCCCGATCACGCTGACCAGGAAGGCGATCGTCCGGACCACCGGAACGCCCATGGCGTAAAGCGGCAAATAGACGATTCGCGCTCCGAGCCACAACCAGGCGCCGATCGCCGTCCACCGGCTCTCCAGGTCGGCCGCGGCCACGATCAGCACGGCGGCGGCGAAGATCGGGAAGGTCTCCAGGAAATTCGCCTGCGCCCGCGCAAGCCGGCCGACGATCGGCCGGGGCGGCGGCAATTCCTCGTCGCGCGCGCCGACATTCCATTTGGTGCCATATTGCCGCGTCTTCACCCGAACCGCGGCGAAGATGTGGACGAGGGCGAGGATGCAGCCCCAGGCGAGGACGGTGAGCTCGGCGGTCATGGCTGGGGCTTGTCAGGGAAGAAGGCCGGATAGGCAAGCTGCCCGTCATCCCGGCGAAAGCCGGGACCTTGGGACAAGAAGTCTCGGCAGGTCTCCCCGAGGTCACGGCTTTTTGCCGGGATGACGTGACTTTTGAATGCCATTTTGCCACTATCCGCCATGCTCAACGCCCACCTCGCAGCCGCTCCCGAGCCGGAGCTGAGCCTCCCCGGCTGGATCTATCGCGACCCGGAGTTTTTCGAAGTGGAGATGGAACGGGTGATCCGCCCGTCCTGGCAGGTGATCTGTCACGCCGGGGAAATCCCGAACCCGGGCGACTGGCGAACCCTCGACTATCTCGGCGAGAGCATCATCGCCGTTCGCGGCGACGACGGTGCGGTGCGGGCCTTCTCGAATGTCTGCCGGCACCGCGGCTCGCGGCTGGTAAGCGGCGGCGGCGGCTGCTCGAGACGGCTGACCTGCCCCTATCACGCCTGGACCTATGCCCTCGACGGGCGCCTGATCGGAGTGCCGCACAAGAGCGATTATCCCGGCCTGGATGCCTCCCGGCTCGGCCTCGTGCCGGTCGAGCTGGAGGATTGGCGCGGATTCCTGTTCGTTCGGCTCGAGGCGGGCGGCCCCACGGTGGCGGAGATGATGGCGCCGCACGAAGACGAGATCGAGCCCTATCGCTTCGAGGACATGGAGGCGCTCGGCCGGGTCACGCTGCGTCCGCGGGCCGTCAACTGGAAGAACGTCGCGGACAATTATTCGGACGGGCTCCATATACCCGTCGCCCATCCCGGCCTCACGCGCCTGTTCGGCCGCGGCTACGCCATCTCCGCGGGGGAGCATGTCGACCGAATGGTGGGAGACCTGGTGGAGCGGCCCTCGGCCAATTTATCCGAACGGGCCTATCAGCGGCTTCTGCCGCCCGTTCCGCACCTGCCGGCGGGGCTCCAGAAGCGGTGGCTCTATTTCAAGCTCTGGCCGAACGTCGCGTTCGACATCTACCCGGACCAGATCGACTTCATGCAGTTCCTGCCGGTTTCGGCGACGGAGACGGTGATCCGCGAGATCAGCTATGCGGTTCCCGATGCCGATCCGTCCGAGAGGCGGCGCCGCGAGATGAAGGCGGCCCGGTACCTCAACTGGCGGATCAACCGCCGGGTCAACGAAGAGGATACGGGGCTCATCGAGGGCGTGCAGAAGGGCATGTCGTCCAGGAGCTACCTGCCCGGTCCGCTCGGCGAGAGCGAAGTCTGCCTCAGGAGCTTCGCCCGCAAGCTCAGGCGGCTGATCCCGCAAGCGAATCTGCACCAGCCGCCGAAGGCGGGGTGGAGCCGGGATAGGTGATCCGTCATCCCGGCGAAAGCCGGGACCTCGGGGAGACCCTCCGAGACTTCTCGACAGGAGCTCCCGGCTTTCGCCGGGATGACGGCGAAGCTAAGCCTCGGCGCGCCCTCCCGTCATCCTGGTCACCAAATCCCGTACCGGACCCGGCACCGTGTCCGGCAGCATGTTTGCGGCCGCGTCCTCCGCGTTCCCATAGCCGGCGCTCACCCGCAGGAGCTCCATCGACCAGTCCGGAAACGACCGCTGCTCGACGAGACGCTCGTCCCGGACCTCGAAGGCGGAATGGCGCGGGTCCATTCGAAGCCGCTCGACCAGGTTGTCGATCGCCCCGCCCGTGCCTTCGATGATCTGAAGAAAGCGCGAGCCGTCGAACAGGAGAAGGCCGGTGATGCCGTCCAGCGCGTTCAAGTGGCGCGCAGTCTGGTGGATTTCGTTCAGCTCGTCGTCGCGAAGGTCGAGACGAGCGCGGCTGGTGTAGGTCAAGGTCTTAAGCTGCAAGGCTTTCTCCTCGCCCGGCAGTGCCATGAAGGAGGCCTCGGATCAACTTTGCAGGCCGCGATCTGCTTCGTTTCGGATCGAAAAAGCGTGCCTGGCGAATTCAGACCCTTGCATAACCTGATCCGAAAAGGGGGCCGCGGTGGTCCGAAGGACCGGGCGCCGGCGGGCAGCGTCCAGGCGTCACCCGCCGCACGGACGACGGGTGAGACCGGTCGGGCGATGGTCGCCGCCCGCGTCCGCGGCGCCGCTATCGCTCCTGGCGGGTCCGAACCGCCGCCGCTCAGGATCGGCCCGGCAGGGGAAGCGGCGCTTGATGCATTGGTTAAAGTAACGGCCCGGCGAGGGCGCCTTCTTGAGCCCGTCGTAGATCGCCCTTGGAACTCCGGAATAAAGATAGCGGCCGGTCTCGCGGAAACAGATGAAGAGCGCATTCGACTCTTCGTCGTACAGGATCCGCTCGATCAGGCTCGAGGACAGGCGTGCGGCCAGCATCTGTTTGATTCTCCATAGAGAATCGCCGCGTAAAGCGCGGCCGAATCGCACGTTCCGCTGGCCGCGCCGAAGCGAATCGATTTCGCGCCGGATCGAATCTATGTTCGGCCATGCCCCACGACCCCCGCATCGACGCCTACATGGCCCGCCAGGCCGATTTCGCCCGGCCGATCCTCGAGCATCTGCGCTCCGCCGTCCACGCCGCCTGCCCGGAAGTGGAGGAGACGCTGAAATGGGGCATGCCGCACTTCCTCTACAAGGGGCGGATGCTCGCCGGCATGGCCGCCTTCAAGGCTCACGCCACCTTCGGCTTCCGGCGGGCGAAGGAGGTGGTGGGCGAAACCGGGGCGGAGCGAGACGCGATGGGGCAGTTCGGACGGCTGACTTCGGTGGCCGACCTCCCGCCCGAGGAGGTGCTTCGGGACCTGATCGGCAAGGCGATGGCGCTCGCCGACGAAGGGCGTCCCCCGGCAAGAACGAAAGCGGCTCCGAAAGCGGAGCCCGAAGTCCCGCCCGAGCTCGCGAACGCACTCGCCGCCAACCCCGCCGCCCGGGCAACGTTCGACGGCTTCCCGCCGAGCTGCCGGCGCGAATATGTGGAATGGGTCGCGGAGGCGAAGCGGCCCGAGACGCGGGACAGGCGCATCGTCCAGGCGATCGAATGGATGGCCGAGGGCAAGAAGCGGAACTGGAAATACGAGAAATGCTGAGGAGCCGGACCTCTCGTCATCCCCGCGGAAGCCGGGACCTCGTGGAGTATAAGGCTCGGTGGGTCTCGCCCAGGTCCCGGCTTTCGCGGGGATGACGGGCCGCCTCACGGTTCACCGCAAAGGGTCCCGTCCTTAACACTCCATCAAAACTCTCGGCGTACGGACTGTCCAACCCGGCAGAACGCAGGATTCCCATGTATCACGCGCCCGTTCCCTTGGAAGTCGACCCGCAGGAATTGGAGCCGGCGGAGCTTGCGGATGAAAGCGTCGGTTCCGACGCGAGCAGCCAGAGGCTCCGCGACGCCCATCTCCACAACGGGCAGGCGCAGACCCGCCTCCTCTTCGCACCCTTTTTCGCGCTTACCGGCGCAGGCGCCGCTTTGCTGGTCGCCTGGGCGATGTTCGGAACCACCAGGATCGAGCTGATCGCGGGATGGCTCGGCCTCGTCGGGCTGGCCAACTGGACCTATTACCGCTCGGCGAAGACCGAGGGCGCGGCGGCCGAGAGCCGCTCCGCCGAGGGCCGTCCGCTGGTCCGCGCGATCGGCGAAGCCGTGGCGCTGGCCGCGATCTGGGCCACCTTGCCCACCTACGCCTTCGCCACCCAGCCGCACGAGGTGCAAGTCGTCATCGGCGGCGCCATGGGCGCGATGATCATGGCCGCGATCGGCCTCGCCTCCGTCCCCGCCGCGGCGTTCGCGTGGATCGCGACGATGACCTTCTTCCTGTGCTGCGCTTATTATCTCGGCAGCTCGGATCTCTCCCCGACCTTCGGAGCCTCGATCGTCGGCGTTGCCGCGGTCGCGATCTTCGGGGTGGCCCGCCTCACCCGCTGGACGTTCCACCAGCTCCAGACGATCGCGAACGTGCGCACCCAGGCCGAGTCGGTCCGCCTCCTGCTCAAGGAATATGAGCATCGCGGCGTGGGCTGGCTGTGGCAGGTCGATGCGGAGAACCGGGTCGTCTACATCTCTTC
Organism: Allosphingosinicella sp.; assembly: GCA_036387555.1. Lineage (GTDB taxonomy): Bacteria > Pseudomonadota > Alphaproteobacteria > Sphingomonadales > Sphingomonadaceae > Allosphingosinicella. The sequence goes on from DASVTN010000059.1 coordinate 27,290, forward strand.
CCGGATGACTTCCCTCCTCGGCCGTTCGGCCAGCCAGCTGATCGGCCACTCGCTCCCCGCGACGCTCGGCGGCAACAGCGCCCTCGGCCGGACCCTGCTCGCCCGAGCGCCGTTCGCAAGCCTCGAGATGGAGCTCAAGACCCGCCGCGGCACCCGCTGGATCAGCCTCGCCGGCGATCCGATCATCGACATGGCCGGCCAGTTCCAGGGCTTCCGCGGCGTGGGCTCGGACATCACCGAGGTCCGCCGCACCCAGGAGCGGCTGACCAATCTCGCCAACATGGACGTGCTTTCCGGCCTTCCGAACCGCGGACGCGTGCGCCAACTGCTCGGCGAGGCGCTCTCAACCTCGCAGTCGAGCAATGTCCCCTGCGCCATCATGTTCCTGGACCTCGACGGCTTCAAGCCGGTCAACGACACGTTCGGCCATCCCAAAGGCGACGCGGTCCTGAAGAGCGTCTCGCAGCGCCTGGTGAAGGAGGCCGGCGAGTCGGGCCATGTCGGCCGGATGGGCGGCGACGAGTTCGCCATCGTCATCCGCGACGCGCAAAGCAGAAAGAAGGTAGACGACCTCGCCCGCCGGATCATCTCCGCCGTCGCCGAGCCCTACCATATCGACAAGGCCGAGATCCGGATCGGAGTCTCGATCGGCTGCGCCTTCGGCCCGATCGACGGCCAGAGCGTCGACGACCTCATCCAGAAGGCCGATCTCGCCCTCTACCAGGCGAAGGGCCAGGGCCGCGGCACCTGCTGCTATTTCTCCGCCGACATGCAGAACGAGGCCGAGGACCGGCTCCGGCTCGAGCAGGACCTTCGCCAGGCGCTGACGCTCAAGCAGTTCCGGCTCGACTATCAGCCGCTGGTCAACGCGGCCGACCAGAGCCTGATCGGTTTCGAGGCCCTGATCCGCTGGCACCACCCGACCCGCGGAATGGTCTCCCCGGTCGAGTTCATCCCGCTCGCCGAAGAGACCGGCCTGATCATGCAATTGGGCGACTGGGTGATCGACGAAGCCTGCCGCGCCGCCTCGGTCTGGCCCGATTATATCAGCGTCGCCCTCAACCTCTCGGCCCGCCAGCTGATCCTCCCGGCGCTTCCCAACACGGTTTCCGAAGCGCTCGCCAAATACCGTCTCAAGGCAAACCGGCTGGAGCTCGAAGTGACCGAATCGGTCTTCCTCGGCGACTCCGAAGGCTCGCTGGACGTCCTCAAGCGCCTGCGCGCCCTCGGCGTCGGGATCGCCCTGGACGATTTCGGCACCGGCTATTCCTCGCTCGGCTACCTCAACAAGGCGGTCTTCCATAAGCTGAAGATCGACGGCAGCTTCGTTCGCGACGCCGCCAACAACCGGGAGACGGTGGCCATCATCCAGTCCATCGTCCAGCTCGCCAAGAGCTTCCGGATGACGGTGACCGCGGAAGGCGTCGAGACCGCCGACGATTTCACCCGCATGCGCGACCTCGGCTGCCATCAGATCCAGGGCTATCTCTTCGGCCGCCCGATGAGCTTCGAGCGCGCCACCGACCTCATCCACGGCACGCAGAGCCGGCTCAGCGCGTAATCCATTCCTCCCCTGCTTTTGCGGGGGAGGAATTTCACCGCCCGACCAGCTATAGCGAAGCGATGCGCTTCATCGCACTCACGCTGCTCCTCTTCGTCACAGCCTGCGGCGACCCCTCCGAAACGCCCCGACAAAGCCGGGAGCGCGAGCAAGCGGCCCGGCCGCCCCTGCCGGAGCTTCAGCCTCCAGCCGAGACCGCGCAGGAGCGCGAAGACCGCGGCGACGCGGCGGCCACTCTCAAACGCTACTACGCGCGAATCGGATCGGGCGATTACGATGCCGCCTGGGCGATGCGGTCGGGCGATACCGGCGACGAGGCCCGGCGGCGCTTCGCGGACAATTTCCGCGCCTATCAATCCTATCAGGCGGACGTCGGCGTCCCCAGCGAGCCGGTTCAGGCGAACGGCTGGGCCTATGTCGAGGTGCCGGTGATGATCCGCGGCACCTTCCGCGGCGGCAAGGCGTTCGCGAGCGCCGGCAGCGTCACCCTCCGCCGGACGACGGGCGGGGCGGGCGGAAGCTGGCGCATCTATACGGGCGAGGGGCGCTGACCTGCCCGTCATCCCGGCGGATGCCGGGATCTCGTGGAAGAAAAGGCGCCTTGTCCGCCCTGAGGTCCCGGCTTTCGCCGGGATGAGGATTGCCTCGAGCATCGATGTTTGTTATGATGTTACATAACATAGCAGGAGGACGCCATGGAACGCCGCCGCAGCCGACCCGCCTATGCCTCAGTGTCCGAGCAGCCGATCAGCGCCATCAACACCACTCCGATCATCGACGTGATGCTGGTCCTGCTGATCATGTTCATCATCACCATCCCCACCATGACCCACAGCGTCAAGATCGACCTGCCCGGCATCGGCGACGGTGGCGAGCCGGAGATACACCAGATCGCGCTCGACGCCCGCAGCCGGCTGAGCTGGAACGGAGCGCCGATCTCCGAGGCGGCCCTTCCCGCCCGTCTCGCCGCCTTCCGCGCCGCCGGGCCGAACTCAGTCCTCCACTTCCGCGCCGATGCGGAAACGCGTTATGAGGATTTCGATCGGGTTCTCGCGGACGTGAAGCGCGCCGGCGTCGAACGGCTCGGCTTCGTCGGAAACGACCGCTTCGCCCGGGCTTATTAGGTGCGAAGAGGGGAGTGAGAAATGAAAGGCTGGGTCGGCATCGCGGCGTTCGGATTGCTTCTCGCGGGATGCGAGGACGGGGCGCCGGAGCGGAACGTCACCCGCGTCGTCGCCGCCAATCCCATGAGCGACCAGCTCAAGACCCTGAGCGAACCGACCCGCAACCTCGGACTCTACCGGGCGATCCGGGACAATGGCCGTCTCTGCAAGAGGGTCGACCATGGCGCCTACCAGCAGCAATATAAGACGATGGCGATGTGGACGGCCCGCTGCAGCGATACGGGCGACTATGCCATCTACATCGGCCCCAGCGGAGACGTCCAGGTGAGCGCGTGCAAGGACGCCGGAGAGCTCGGCCTTCCGCAGTGCAAAGCGGCCGCGCCTTCCGCTCAGCCGGGCGAAGCTTCCGAGAAACGATAGCGGCCGCGGATCCGGCTGTTGAAGTGGCGGCCCTTGATGCGCGCGGAGCGGAACGCCTCCGCGGCTTCGGGCGGCACGTCGTGGAACAGGTAGCGCCGGCCGGTGGTGAAGATCACGTCGAGTTCGCGGGCTTCCGTGCGGTAGTCGATCGATCGGATGACGGTGGACGGCATCTCGTTCTCCGGCTCGAGCTTCGCCGGACCGCGATGACGCGGACCCGGCGGAAGCCCTTGCCCGGACCTTAGTAGCGCCAGCGATAGCTGTCGCGGTAGCGGCGGCGATCGTCGTAGCGGTAGCCGTAGCGGCTGTCGCGGCGCGCCTCGCGGATCTCGCGGCGGCACTCGCGCAGCTCGCGCTCATATTCGCGGCGGCTGTCGGCATGGCGCAGCTCGCGGCGGCACTCCCGCCGCTCCTCGCGGACCTCGCTCCGATTGTTGTAGCCGTAGTGATTGCCGTAATGGCGCGCCGACGCGGCCGTCGCCGGAAGCGCTACCGCGGCCGCCAACGTGGCGGCCAGAACATACATACGCATACTGGTCTCTCCTCGACTGGAGCGCCCGCGCGGATCGCGGGCGACCGCAAGAACGAGCGGAGCTCATTGCCCGTTGCATGAACTCCAAACTACAGGCCGTTCATCGGCGGTTTAGGCGGCGCCTTTGGATGCCGCCGCCATCTGCTCTCCGCGGCGGCGCGACGCCTGGAGCGTCCGCAGAACCAGCGCCCTCAATCCCTCCGCCGAGTCGAGAACCTCGAGGCCCGCCTCGGTGGTGCCTCCCGGGCTCGCCACTCGCCGGGCCAGATCTCCCGGCTTCGCTCCCGGGGCCGCGGCCAGCGCGGCGGCCCCTTCGGCCATTCGGGCGGCGAGCCGGGCCGACTGCTCCGGCGGCAGGCCCAGTTCCACTCCCGCCTCCGCAAGCGCATCCAGGAAGCGGTAGAGGAAGGCCGGGGCGGCGGCGGTGAGGGCGCTCGCGACGGCGAAGAGGCTTTCGTCATCGAACCATTCGGCGTGGCCCAGCGCCGCCATCACTCGCTCGACCTCCGCCTTTCCGACCGGATCGCTCGATTCGTCGGTATAGAGGTCCGTCACGCCGCTCCGCAGGCTCACGGGAAGGTTGGGCATCGCCTTGACGATTGTCCGCGGCGCCGGGAAGTGGGCGCGCAGGGTCGCCAGCGTCGTCCCGGCAAGGATCGAGACGAGGATCGTCTCCGCCTCCAGCGCCGGAGCGACGGAGGGGGCGACCTCGCCGAGCTTCTGCGGCTTCACCCCGAGCAGGACCAGCGCGGGCACTTCGCCTTCCGGCAGGGCGGTGAGAGTGCGGATAGCGGGAGCGGGTTCGCGGCCGCTCGGGCGGACGACGGTGATCAGGCGCGGATCGGCGCCGGCGGCGAGCCAGCCTTCGAGCATTGCGCCGGCCATGTTGCCGCAGCCGATCATGAGGAGCGGGCCGGGGAGGTGAAGCTGGGTCATTTCAAATCCGTCGTCCCGGCGGAGGCCGGGACCCCAGTGGGTGAAGGGCGCTTACGCCTTTGGAAGGCGCGGCTCCAGCGTGGGTGCGAGCACTCGCCGGGGTCCCGGCCTTCGCCGGGGCGACGGTTGTGCTCCAGCCTTCGCCGGCAAACGCCCCTCAGGCCTCGCCCTGCGTCTCTATCAGGGCGGCGGCGATGGCTTCCTGGGGGGTCTTGCCGGCCCAGAGGACGAACTGGAAGACGGGGTAGAAGCGCTCGCATTCCTCGATCGCGGCTTCGACCAGGGTCTCGGCGTGCTGCAGGCTGAGGGTTCCGCCTTCCTCCGCTTCGAGCAGGGTGGCGTGGCGGAAGAGGACGAGGCCCGACGAGGCCCAGAGCTCGAAATGGCCGATCCAGAGCTGCTCGTTGATCAGGCCGATCGTCTCGTAGACGGCGGCGCGCTTGTCCTGGGCGACGCGGATGTCGGGAAGCGCGAGGAACTGGAGGACGTGATCCTCGTCGCGCCAGACGGCGCGAAGCTCATATTGCGCCCAGCTGCCCTGGAAATTGGCGACGATCTCGTCCTCGCCGCGCTCGCTCGTCCAGCCATGGGCGCTGAAATAATGTTCGAGCATGTCGATCGGACCGCCCGTCTCGCGCTCCAGCTCGAATTCGTCCACGTTCATTCGCTCAGCTTTCCCGGCCGCCCCTCGTTCCAGGAAACTGCCCGCGCTCGGGCGGCAGCGCAAGAACGCAGATCAAGCGACCACAATATGTTGTGGATTACTGGCCCACGGGCCCCGTTGAGCCGTCGGCGCCGGAATCCGCCTTGCGCTTCGGCCTGGCGGCCGCCGCCGCCTCCAGCGCCTCGATCCGGCTCCTGAGCGCCGCGCTCTCCTCGCGGGCGGCGATGGCAATCGCCTTTACCGCCTCGAACTCCTCGCGCGACACCATGTCGAGGCCGCCGACCCAGTCGCGCATCCTGTCACGGAAGGCGCCCTCGGCCTCGCGGCCCATCCCGGCGATCGTTCCGGCGGCGCCGTTCATCACCTTCACGAAATCGTCGAACAAACGGTTTTCGGACTGCATGATGCGCCCTCCTTCGAAATGCTTAGGTGACGATATCGGTAGTGGAGCCGCCCGGCGCAAGCTCCGAGGCGCCGGGGTTGAGCGTCCCGATCTGCCAGGTGAGCAATGCGGCGAAGCACAGCCAGGCGATATAGGGCAGCATCAGCAGCGCCGCGGAACGCCGGATCCGCCGGAAGAGAAGCGCGGTCAGCGCCGAGATCGCGATCATCGCGAAGATGGTCCAGAAGGCCGCCCCAACTTCGTGATAGGCGAAGAAGAGGGGCGACCAGGCGTAGTTGAGAAGGAGCTGGAGGGCGAACAGCGCCAGCGCCGGCCGCCGGCCGCGTGCCCCCTTCGCGTGGAGGATGAGCGCCAGCGACAGGCCGAGGAGGATGTACAGGATCGTCCAGGCCGCCCCGAACATCCACCCGGGCGGCATGATCGCGGGCTTCTGAAGCGCGTCGAACCAGGGATTGCCGTAGCCGGAGCCGGCGATCCTGCCGGAGACGGTGCCGAGCAGAAGCACGAGCGGAACGGTGAACAGCGCATAGCGCAGGAAGGACATCCTGAGCTGCGACTTGGACGCGATCGCGGTCATTGGCCGGCCCCCTTTTCCGAGGTGAAGTTCACGAAGTTCACGGTCTCGCGGATTTCTTTTCCTCTCCCGCTTTTCGCGGGAGAGGGGGGACCCAAGCCGAAGGCTTGGGGGGTGAGGGCTTGCTTAGTCTGCGGTCCAGACCCTCACCTCCCACCGCTTCGCGGCGCGCCCCTCCTCTCCCGTAAGAACGGGAGAGGGGCATCGGTTTTGGAGCGGCGGGTGCGGCGGGACGGCCATGAGCGGGCATAAGCTGAGCCTGGCACACGCTTACCCGTCCCGTCCCGTTCATTCCGCCGGCGCCGGCTGAGCTCCGGGCGGATGGCTCAGCTGCTCCTCCAGCTTGCGGGTAACCGCCAGCGGCGAGCCGGTGTAGCGGGCGAGCTTCGAATAGAGGAGCGGGATCAGGATCAGGGTGATGACCGTCGAAATGGAGACCCCGAAGACGATGACGACGCCGATCGCGGTGCGGGCGGCCGCGCCTGCGCCGCTCGCCAGCATCAGCGGCACCGCTCCTGCGACCGTTGCGATCGAAGTCATCAGGATCGGGCGCAGGCGCCGGGCCGAGGCTTCGCGGATCGCCTGGCCGATATCGCGCCCCTGGTCGCGAAGCTGGTTGGCGAATTCGACGATGAGGATTCCGTTCTTGGCGGCGAGGCCCACCAGCATGACGAGCCCGACCTGGCTGTAGAGGTTGAGCGTCTGCCCCATCAGGGCGAGCCCGATCCCGCCGCCGGCCACCGCCAGCGGCACCGTCGTGATGATCACTCCGGGATGGACGAAGCTTTCGAACTGGGCGGCGAGCAGAAGGTAGATGATGAGGATGGTGAGGCCGAAGACCAGCCAGATCGAGCCGCCCGCCTCCTTGAAGGCCTGGCTCTCGCCCCGATAGCCGACCGCGATCACCTCCGGCGACTGGGCGGCCTGGGCTTCGAGGAATTCGAGCGCCTGGCCGAGCGAGTAGCCGGGGGCGAGTCCGCCGGAGAGGGTGATCGCCCGCATCTTGTTGTAGCGGCCGAGATCGCGCGCGCCGGCGGTGTCGGTGACCGTCACCAGGCTGGCGAGCGGAACCACCCCGCCGGAGCGGTTGCGCACGTGGATGGTCTGGAGGTCGGCCTGGGTGGCCCGATTTCCGGCCTCGGCCTGGACGATGACTCGATATTCCTCGCCCCGGTCGACATAGGTGGAGACCCGGCGGGAGCCGAGCAGCGACTGGAGCGCGTTGGACACGTCCTCGACCGAGACTCCAAGGTCCCCGGCGCGCGCCGTGTCGACGGCGATCCGCAGCTGCGGCTTCGTTTCCTTATAGTCGGAATCGAGGTTGATGAGGCCGGGATTGGCGGCCGCGGCGGCGAGGATCCGGTCGCGGGCCCGGGCGAGGTCCGAATAGGTCGAGCCGGCGATGACGAAGCTGACCGGCTGGCCGCGGCCGCGGCCTCCGATCGAGGAGCGGACCTGGGCGTTGCCGCGGACCGCGGGAAGCTGGCCAAGCCGGCGGTTGACCTCCTGGACGACCTCCTGCGTGGTCTTCTCGCGCTCTTCCCAGGGCTTGAGGAAGACGACGAAGGTGCCGCTGTTGAAATCGTCCGACTGGCCGAAGCCGCCCGGCGTGCGCTGGATGATCGCGCGGACCGCGCCTTTGTCTACCAGGGGCAGGAGCTGGCCCTGGGCGTCGAGCATGTAGCGGTCCATCTGCGCATAGCCCGTGCCTTCGGGCGCGTTGACGTTCGCCGATAGGATTCCGACATCCTCCGCCGGCACCAGCTCCGACTGCATCGTCACGAAGAGAGCGCCGGCGCCGGCAAGGAAGATCCCGACCGCGGCCAGGGGAATGAGGGGCTTCCGGATCGCGGCGTCCAGCCGGCGGGAGTAGAAGCCTTCGAGGCGGCGGAAGCGATCGTCGACCCATCCGGCGAACCGCCCCCGCTCCTGGTACTTCAGAAGCTTGGAGCAGAGCATCGGCGCGAGGCTGAGCGCGAGGAAGCCGGAAAAGGCGACGGCGCCGATCATCGCGGCGGCGAGCTCCCGGAACAGGAGTCCGGTCTGGCCGGCGATGAACATGACCGGCACGAACACCGCGCAGACGACGAGGGTGGTCGAAACGATGGCGAAGCCGACCTGGCGCGTTCCCTCGAAGGCGGCAGCGAGCGGCGGCTCGCCCTCCTCGATCCGGTGGTAGACGTTCTCGAGCACGACGATGGCGTCGTCGACCACGATTCCGATCGAGAGCACCATGGCGAGCAGGGTCAGCAGGTTGATCGAGAAGCCGAACAGCCACAGCACCGCGAAGCTCGCCAGCAGGCAGAGCGGCACCGTGACCGCCGGTATGAGGGTGGCGCGCCAGTTGCCGAGGAAGAGGTAGATGACGAGGACGACGAGCACCGCCGCCTCGGCGAGCGTCTCCCACACCTTTTCGATGGCGCGGCTGATGAACAGCGATTCGTCGGATCCGACGACGATGTTCATACCCTCCGGAAGGGTCGGCTTCAGCTCCTCGGCCGCCTTCTTGGCCGCTTCCGCGACGGCGAGCGTGTTGGCGCCCGACTGGCGGACGATGCCGAGCCCGACCGCCTCCTGGCCGTTGAGCCGGAAGGCGGAATAGGGATTTTCCGGCCCCTGCTCGACCCGGGCGACATCGCCCAGGCGGACGAGATAGCCGTCGGCGCCGCGGCCGACGACGAGCCGGGCGAATTGCTGGGCGTTGGCGAACGGCCGGTCGACCCTCAGCGTGACGTTCTGCTGCGCCGACTCCAGCCGTCCGGCGGGAAGCTCGACATTCTGGCGGCGCAGAGCGCCTTCTATGTCTCCCGGCGTGAGCCCGTAGGCGGCGAGCCGCCCGGGCTGCATCCACACCCGCATCGCGGGCCGGGCCTCGCCGCCGACGAAGACCCGGGCCACGCCCTCGATGGACGAGAAGCGGTCGAGAAGGTTGCGGTCGACATAATCGCTGAGCTCCAGCCTCGACCAGCCGGGCTTCGAGACGACCAGGAACAGGATCGGCGACGCATCCGCATCGACCTTCCGCACTTCCGGCGGACGCACGTCATCGGGCAGGTTGCCGGCGGCGGCGCCGACCCGGTCGCGAACGTCGTTGGCCGCCGATTCGATCGAGCGGCCGGGATAGAATTCGATCGTGATGGACGATTGCCCGTCCTGGCTTCGCGAGGTGATGGTCTGCAGGCCCTCGACGCCGGAAAGCTGGTCTTCGAGCACCTGGGTCACGCGGGTTTCGACCACGCTCGCGGCGGCGCCGATATATTGCGTCTGGACCGAGACGACGGGGGGATCGACGTCCGGATACTCGCGAACCGAGAGGGCGAAGAAGCCGACCAGTCCAACCACCGCGATCAGCATCGCGAGGACCGCGGCGAAGACCGGACGGCGGACGGAGAGGTCGGAGATCTTCACGGCGCCTCTCCCCCTCTCCCCCAGGGGGGAGAGGGAACATTGCTTTGCCGCGCCCGCCGGGGGGGAGCCAGGCTCATGGCGCCTTTCCCTGCATCTGGCCCGATTGGCCCTTTTCCCTTGGCCCCGGAGTCGCATTGGCGGCGCCTGCGACCCGGACCTTCATTCCTTCGGAAAGCTTGACTACGCCTTCCGTCACAACCTTCTGCCCGGGCTGCAGCCCTTCGAGTATCTCGACGCGCCCGACGCTGCGCAGCCCCGTCCGCACCGCCGTCCGCCGGGCCGTGCCGCCCGCGTCGATCGTGTAGACGTAGCGGGCGTCGCCCTCGCCGACGATGGCGAGCTCGGGGACCGACAGCCCAAGGCGCGGCGAGGCTTCGATCGCGACCGTGAGCAGCATTCCGGGCTTGAGCTTGTTGTCGGTGTTCGGGAGGTTGGCCCGGACCATGACCGCGCGCGTGTTGGGATCGATCACCGGATCGATGGTGGTGATCTGGCCGCGGAAGGGCTGCGCGGGATAGGCCGCGGACGTGGCCGCGATGGTGAGCCCGGGGCGGAGCGTGGAGAGCACCGTCTCGGGAACCGGGAAATCGAGCTTGATGGTCGAGATGTCGCTGATCGTCGCGATCGGCGTCCCCGAATTCACGACTGCGCCGGGCGAGATGGTCCGGAGCGAGGCATAGCCGGAGAAGGGCGCCGTGATCACCCGCTCCGCGATCGACGCGCGCACTCCGGACGCCTGCGCCCGCGCCCCGGCCGCCGCGGCGTTCTGAACGTCGAGCTGCGACTGGGTGGCGAAGCCGCGCTGCTTGAGGGTCTGGATGCGGCCGAGCTGCTGCTGCGCCTCGCGCTGCCGGGCCTGGGCCTCGGCCAGCTGGGCCTCCTCCTGGCCCTGCGCGAGGACGGCGATGACCTGACCGCGGCGGACGAAGGCGCCGTCGTCGAAGCCGAGGCGGACGAGCCGTTCGGTGACCGGCGCCGACAGCGTCACCTGCTCGTTGGCGCGCGCCGTGCCGACGGCCTCGATCGTCTCGACGAAGCGGATGGTGGTCGCGGGCTCGACCTTGACCAGGGGCGGCTGACGATTCTTGCCTTTGGCGGCGCCGTCATCGCCGCCGCCGCAGGCCGCGGCGAGGCCCAGTGCCGTAAGCGTAAGGAATATTTTCAATTTCTGCACTCAGGCGCAGCTAGTGCGGCCTCCCTTTGGGATCAAGCCCGCCGAAAGGCCGTAGCTTTCACGGGCGGCGGCCGGCGAGGAGGAATTCGACATTGCCCTCCGGGCCGGTGATCGGGCTCGCCACGACGCCTTCCACGCTCCAGCCCCGGGAGCGCAGCCAGTCCGCGGCCGCCTCGCAGACGCGGGCGTGGACGGCCGGGTCGCGGACGACCCCGCTTTTGCCGATCTCGTCCCGCTCCGCCTCGAACTGCGGCTTCACCAAAGCCACGAGGCGCCCGCCCGGCCTGGCGAAATCGAGCGCCTTGTCGAGCACCTTGGCGAGGGAGATGAAGCTCGAATCGCAGACGATCACGTCCACCGGCTCCGTCACTACCGCCTCGGTCAGATAGCGCGCGTTGGTCTTCTCGTGGACGGCGACCCGCGGGTCCTGCCTGAGCTTCCAGGCGAGCTGGTTGGTGCCGACGTCCACCGCGAACACCTTCGCCGCCCCCTTCTGAAGCAGAACGTCGGTGAAGCCCCCGGTCGAGGACCCGACGTCGAGCGCCACCGCGCCCGTCACGTCCCAGCCGAAATGCTCCAGCGCATGGGCGAGCTTCAGTCCCCCGCGCGACACCCAGGGATGCTCCTTGCCGCGAACCTCGAGCGGCGAGTCGTCGCCGAAGGCCTGGCCGGCCTTCTCGATCTTGCGCTCGCCGGAATAGACGAGCCCGGCGAGGATCAGGGCCTGAGCCTTCGCCCGGCTCTCGGCGAGACCCCGGTCGACGAGGAGTTGATCGACGCGGGCTTTTGCCATGCACGGCGTCTAGCCGCGACCTGGCCCCCGGGGCAACCGGATGAACGAAGCTCGCCTAAGGTCAGTCGAGCTTTGCGACCATGCTGGGCGCCGCGAAACCCGGCGGATATTTCCGCTCGCAGCTTGAACGGCAGAGTTCGTACCTCTGGGGATCCGAAGTTTGAACCATATAGTTCTGGATGCACACATCCACGCAATCGTCATAGGCGTCAGCAAGCGCCGGAGACGGAGTGGCCAAACTCAGCGTAAACATCGACGCCATCAAAGCGACCGTTGCCACCTTCCTCATCAATCGTTCCTCTCATATCGTAGCCATACGCGTCCGCTATTTCGCGGACCCCTGTCTGGCCGTCCCTCAATATCAGTATATAGACCGCCGCCGCCCTCCTTATTGTGTCCATTTCCGATCTACTGTTGGAGCAGGAACTGCTTTGGGGGGTCCCGGCTCGCACTGATCCAGCAGGTGCAGTTTCTGCATCTGCTATGTCTACCGTTGCAGTTGAGAATATTGGCCTTCGGTGCCACATGCGTCCCGGGAGCGGAACGGCTCCCGGTAAATGAGGAATAGTGAAATGCGTATCGTGGAAACCGCGGCGGCGGGCATCATCGCCCTTGCCAGCCAGTTCCTGGTGATCGCGGCCGTCCTGATCTAAGGACCCGCCCGACCAAGGACACCTGCGAGCCGCCGGATTTCCGGCGGCTTTTGCATGTCTAGGCGCGGGCGCCCTCGACCACTCCGGCGGTGTTGTGCCGGAGCACCTTCAGCGGCCGAGCTCCGACCGGTGCTTCCGCACATAATCGGTGAGCTTGACCAACCCCTTACGCTGCTCGGCGATGGCCGCTTGGCACGACGCCCTGGGCTCGAAGCCGTTGGCTGTCCGCGCGTCCCATTCGAACACCCGCTCCAGGGTCGAAATCCACGAGGCGGGGCGCCTGCGGGCATGGGAGTTGATCTTCTCCCCCACGGTCGCCTGCAGCGCGCCGAACAGCGCCGGCTCGGAGTCCTGCGGCAGGTCCGGATGGCAGCCGAGACGGATGCGATAGCGAAGCTGGCCGGCATAAAACCAGAACAGCGCCTCATCCTTGCGCCCGGAGTCGAACAGCCGGGAGGCGAAGATGTAATAAAGCGCGGGGTGCTGATCGGAAATCACCCGCTCGAACCGGTCGAGATCTATTGTCGCCGGATCGAGGCTGTGGTCGCAGGCCGACGCGGGCTTCGCGCCTTCCATCTCGTCCAGGATCGCCCCCATGCCGTGCGCGGCGACGACGCAGGGGATGGGCCGCTCATGCTTCGCATCGGCCACCGGCAGAGCCTTGGCTGGGGCGGGAAGGGCGTGCCCCGCGCCGGCGGCGGCCAGAGCGACGAGAGCCGCCGCGACACATTGGCTGGTCGTTTTCCAAAGCATTTTTGGTCCTACCTGCGGCGAAAACCGCCGCACGGCTGTGCTAGCGCCTGTCGGGACCGTGTCCAGACAGTCGGTGCAGTCAGGCCCTCGCCCCTTCGACCACGCCCGCGCTGTTGTGCCGCAACGCCTTCAGCACCGCATCCACGATCCCGTCGGCGTCGAGGCCGGCTTCGGCGATCTGCTTCTCGGGCTTGTCCTGATCCTGGAAGCGGTCGGGCAGGCGCAGGGTGCGCAGCTTGAGGCCGGTGTCGATCAGGCCTTCGTCGCTGGCCATGGTGAGGACGTGGGCGCCGAAACCGCCGATCGCCGCCTCCTCGACCGTCACCGCCACTTCATGGCTGGTCAGGAGCCGCCGGATCAGGGCCTCGTCCAGCGGCTTGGCGAAGCGAAGGTCGGCCACGGTCGTCGACAGGCCCCTCACTTCGAGCGCGTCCGCGGCTTTCAGCGCCTCCTCGAGGCGGGTGCCGAGCGAGAGGATGGCGACCTTCTTGCCTTCGCGGACGATCCGGCCCTTGCCGATCTCCAGCCGCTCGGGCGTCTCGGGCAGCGGAATCCCGACGCCGTTGCCGCGCGGGTAGCGAAGGGCGATCGGGCTCTCGTCGTGAAGCGCCATGGTGTGGACCATGTGGACGAGCTCGGCCTCGTCGGCCGCGGCCATCACGACGAAATTGGGCAAAGTGCACAGATAGGCGAGGTCGAAGCTTCCGGCATGGGTGGCGCCGTCGGCGCCCACCAGCCCGGCCCGGTCCATGGCGAAGCGGACCGGAAGGTTCTGGATGGCGACGTCGTGGACGACCTGGTCGTAGGCGCGCTGGAGGAAGGTCGAATAGATGGCGCAGAAGGGACGATAGCCCTGGGCGGCGAGGCCGGCGGCGAAGGTCACGGCATGCTGCTCGGCGATTCCGACGTCGAACATGCGGTCCGGGAAAAGGCCGCCGAACTTGTCGAGGCCGGTGCCCGACGGCATCGCCGCGGTGATCGCCACCACCTTGTCGTCGCGGGTCGCCTCCGCGGTCAGCGCCTGGGCGAAGACGGCGGTGTAGCTGGGCGGCCCGGGTTCGGCCTTGGCCTGCTCGCCGGAGACGACGTCGAACTTCTGGACTCCGTGATATTTGTCGGCCGCCGCCTCGGCCGGGCCGTAGCCCTTGCCCTTCTTGGTGACGACATGGACCAGCATCGGCCCCTCGTCGGCGTCGCGGACATTCTCGAGGATCTGGACGAGCTGCTCGACATTGTGGCCGTCCACGGGCCCCACGTAGTAGAAGCCGAGCTCCTCGAAGAGCGTTCCACCGGTCCAGAAGCCGCGCGAATATTCCTCCCAGCGCCGGGCCATGACGTGGAGCCGCTTGGGCAGCTTGCGGGCGACCTTCTGGGCGAGGTGGCGCAGGGTCAGATATTTGGGCGAGGAGACCAGCCGCGCGAGATAGTGCGAGAGCCCGCCCACCGGCGGGGCGATCGACATGTCGTTGTCGTTGAGGATGACGACCAGCCGGTTGCCCGCGACCTGGGCGTTGTTCATCGCCTCGTAGGCCATTCCGGCCGACATGGCGCCGTCGCCGATCACCGCGATCGCCCGCCCCGGCCGGTCGGCGAGCTTGTTGGCGACCGCGAACCCGAGCGCGGCCGAGATGGAGGTCGAGCTGTGCGCCGCTCCGAACGGGTCGTATTCGCTTTCCGAGCGGCGGGTGAAGCCGGAGAGGCCGCCGCCCTGGCGCAGGGTCCGGATCCGGTCGCGGCGGCCGGTCAGGATCTTGTGGGGATAGGCCTGGTGGCCGACGTCCCAGATCAGCCGGTCGGCGGGCGTGTCGAAGACGTAGTGGAGCGCCACCGTCAGCTCGACGACCCCGAGGCCGGCGCCGAGATGGCCGCCGGTGACCGAGACGGCGGAGATCGTCTCGGCGCGAAGCTCGTCGGCGAGCTGGCGAAGCTGGTCGTGCTTCAGCCGGCGCAGCTCCGCGGGCGTTCCGGCGGTGTCGAGAAGGGGAGTGGCTGGGCGTTCGGTCATGGGCGTCATCATCGTCCTGTCGCCACGCCCCGCTAGCCCAAAGCGGGCGCGGTGTCGAATGGGGAACATGTGCACGACGAGTGCAGGAGCGCAATATCGCCTTTAGCCCATCGGCTCCTCGATATCGGGCTCCACCCAGATGTCGGGCGGCGGCGGCGCCACGTCCCAGACGTGCTCGCCAAGGACGGTGGATGCAATGGGCCGCCCCTCCGCGTTGCGCGCAGGGCGGTAGCGGAAGCGCCTCATGATGAGCCGGCAGGTGACGTTGTCCAGCTCCCGGCTTCCGCTCGAGCGGGTGACGGCGCAGTCGCTGATCCGGCCGCTCGGCGCGACCGTGAAGCGAAGGTGCACGGTGCCGCCACGCCGCACGTTGGCCGGAAAGTCGGAATCGGTGATACTGCCGCTCAGCCAGCGGGCGCGGGTGCCGAGCCCGCCGCCGCCGCCGCCGCCCGTGCCGTCGCCGAAGCGGCCGCTGCCGAGCCCGTTGCCGATCCCGCCGCTCCCGGTGCCGGGGCCCGGCACCTTCGCCGCGCCCGCCGCCTCGGCGCTTCCCTGCCCCGCCACCGGAGCGGCCGGGATGGGCGGCGGCACGGGGAGCCGGATCTCCGGCGGCGGAGCGACGATCTGGGTCGGCGTGTTGCGAAGGTTCGCCGGCGAGGCGGCGCCCTCCGCATTCTTCGGCCTCGCCTTGCGGGTCTTCTTCTCGACGTCGGGCCTCGCGGGCTTGGCCGGCGGCGGCGGCGGCTCCTCTTTGGCGACGTTGAACATCTTGAGGGCGTCGGGAACCATGGCCGAGGGTCCGAAGCCGAGGCCGGTAAGGAGGACGTAGCCGATGAGGGCATGAATCAGGCCGACGACGGCCGCCGATTTCAAGCGGTCCCTCTGCTCGGGTTCGAGACGCAACATCATCGGCCAGCCCTCGGCGACGGATCATTCTCCGACGAGGGGGCCGCGATTACAA
>DASVTN010000060.1:0-33650 GCA_036387555.1 Allosphingosinicella sp.
TGCCATGCCCCAGGTTGAAGATATGCGGTCTCCCCGAAAGGCTAGATAGGATGCGCGCCACCGCGGTTTCAAGCGCCTCGCCGCCGGCGATCAGGGCCAGCGGGTCGAGATTGCCCTGGACCGGCAGCCCCTCGGGCAGGATGGCATGGGCCCAGGCCGGATCCACCGTTTCGTCGAGCCCGATCGCGTCTACGCCCGTCTCGTTCGCATAAGCGGCGAGCTTTCCGCCCGCGCCCTTCGGAAAACCGATGATCGGCGTTTCCGGATGGCGGGCCTTGAACGCCGCGACCAGTGACGCCGTCGGCGCGATCACCCAGCGTTCGAACTGCGCCGGAGACAGGCTTCCGGCCCAGCTGTCGAACAATTGCACCGCCTCGACGCCGCTTTCCACCTGGCGGGAGAGATAGTCGACCGTGAGCCCGGAGATGGCGTCGACGATCGCCTGGAAGGCCCCGGGATCGCCGTAGGCGAGCCTTCGCGCCTCGCCCTGGTCCTTGCTGCCCTGGCCCGCGACCATATAGGTGGCGACCGTCCAGGGGCTGCCGGCGAAACCCAGGAAAGTCGTGCCTTCCGGGAGACACTTCGAAACTTTCTCCACAGTTGCGTAGACGGGGTCCAAACGTTCCGGTGCCGAGTCGAGCCCGGCGAGCGCCGAGTCGACGAGCGGCGGCGAGAGCCGCGGTCCCTCCCCCGCCTCGAAACGCAGGTCCTGGCCCAGAGCGAAGGGCACCATGAGGATGTCCGAGAACAGGATCGCGCCGTCGAAGCCGAAGCGGCGAAGCGGCTGGAGGGTCACCTCCGCGGCGCAATCCGGGTCCTGGACGAGGTCCAAGAAGCCGCCTTTCTCCGCTCTCAAGGCCCGGTATTCGGGCAGGTATCGGCCCGCCTGGCGCATCAGCCAAACGGGAGTTTTCTCCGCTTTTCGGCCCTTCAGGACGCTGAGCAGAGGCTTGTCGGCGACGGCCATGACGAGGAAGGGCTCCGCTCTACTCTCTATAAGAGTCTTATATAAAGAGAGTCTGTTGTAGGTTGTAGGAAGGCGCGACGCGGGGTTTATTGGCTTCACCCGATTTTGCAAACAGCTTGACTCCCGAGCGTTGGCGCAAGGCCGCGGATTCGAACCGTCCGTCCCCGCTATCCACAGCTTGCCCGCAAGAACTTCTTAACCTGTGCGACTCTGTGGACGAAAATCGGATTGCGTGGGCAAACCGTTCGCTTGCAACGCTCCCGAGGCTTGAGCTAGCGATTCCCACATGCTTATCCACAGGCGCTCCATTACCGTCATTGCGAGCGAAGCGAAGCAATCCGGCGCGGCCTCCGAGGCTCCCTGGCTTGCTTCGTCGCTGCCGTGAAGCGGCAGTTCATCCTGAGCGCCGCCGCAGGCGGCGTCGAAGGGCTCCTCGAAACGACGGATCGGCGGGAGTCGGACCTGTGACCGGCACGCTCCACCTCCATCTCCTGTCCGATTCGACCGGCGAGACTCTGGAGGTGATCGCCAATGCCTGCCTGGCCCAGTTCGAGGGAGTGGACGTGCGCCGGCACCTGTGGCCGATGGTGCGCTCGGAAGGGCATCTCGACCGGGTTCTCGACGATGTCGAGAGGCGGCCCGGCCTCGTCCTCTATACGCTCGTGAACAACACGCTTCGCCGGGATCTCGAACAGAAGACCCGCCGCCGCGGCATCCACGCCGTCGCCGCCCTCGATCCGGTCGCTCATGCGCTGTCGGTGGTCCTGGGCCGCGAGGCGGTCGGCCGGCCGGGCCGCCAGCACGTGCTCGACGCCGCTTATTTCGCGCGGGTCGACGCCATCCAGTTCACCATCGCCCATGACGACGGCATCGGCTCGGACAATTGGGAGGAAGCGGACATCGTCCTCGCCGGAGTCTCGCGCACGTCGAAGACTCCGACGTCCATCTATCTCGCCAATCGCGGCTACAAGGTCGCCAACATCCCGCTCGTTCCCGAGGCGCCGCCGCCGCCCTCGCTCTTCTCGCTCCGGCATCCGCTGGTCGTCGGCCTCACCACCAATCCGGATCGGCTGGTCCAGATCCGCCGCAACCGGCTGCTCGCCCTCAACCAGGCGCCCGAAACCGACTATGTCGACATAGAGGCGGTCAACGCCGAGCTCGGCTTCGCCCGGCGGATCTTCGCCGACAACGACTGGCCGGTGATCGACGTCACCCGCCGCTCGATCGAGGAAACCGCCTTCGCCATCGTCAAGCTGTGCAACGAGCGGATGGACGCGGCGGCGGCGGCGGTCGGGGACGACCACCGGTGAGGCTTCTCCTCGCCTCCAAAAGCGCGGCCCGGCGGCAAATGCTCGAAGCGGCGGGCGTTCCCTTCGAGACGGTCGAAGCCGATCTCGACGAGGCCGCGGCGAAGGCCGGCCTGTGGGGCGCCGGCTTCGACGCGCGCGGGGTGGCGGAGGAGCTCGCGCAGCTGAAGGCGCTTTCGGTCGCCGCCGGGGCCGGGGACCTGGTGCTCGGGTCCGATCAGACCCTCGAGCGCGACGACGGCACCCTGCTGGGCAAGCCGGCCTCGCGCGAGGAGGCGCTGGGCCAGCTCCAGTCGCTCGCCGGTTCCACCCACCGGCTCCACAGCGCGGCGGTGATCGCGCAAGGCGGCGAAAGCCTGTGGTGGGGCTGCGAAAGCGTCGAGCTGACGATGCGGCCTTTGAGCGAGACCTTCCTCGAAGACTATCTCGACCGCGAATATGAGCATGTGCGCTGGAGCGTCGGCGGCTACCGGATCGAAGGCCCCGGCGCGCAATTGTTCGAACGGATCGAAGGCAGCCACTTCGCAATCCTGGGAATGCCCCTCCTCCCCCTCCTCGCCTACCTGCGCGAACGCGGGCTGCTGAAGGCATGATCTGCACGCTCAATTCCTCCCCGAGCTCGCTCGGGGAGGGGGACCAGGCGAAGCCTGGTGGAAGGGGCAATGCGGACTCTGAATCACCCCTCCACCCCGCCGCTCCGCGCCGCGGTCCCCCTCCCCGAGACGAGCTCGGGGAGGAATCCAGGGCGAGCCCGCGGCCGCCCGCCCCGGCCCGGCGATGGAGGGGGCCCCTCAATTCCTCCCCGAGCTCGCTCGGGGAGGGGGACCAGGCGAAGCCTGGTGGAGGGGCAATGCGGACTCTGAATCACCCCTCCACCACGCCGCTCCGCGCCGCGGTCCCCCTCCCCGAGACAAGCTCGGGGAGGAGTTCAGGGGGAGCCCCGCTTGGCGGGGTGACCGGGAGGCAATCGGTTCAGGGCCTGCGCAACTATGGCCCGAACAACCGCTTCGACATCGTGCGTGACTTCGATCGCCGGGATCCGCATCGTTGCTATCCCCGCACCGGCAAGCCGGGAGTCCCGCGCCGAATCCTTCTCCGCCCGATCCGCGCGGCCATGCGCCTCGCCGTCGACTTCGACCGCCAGCCTCGCGTCGTTGCAGTAGAAATCGAGCGTATAGGCCCCGCTGGGGTGCTGACGTCGGAACTTGAGACCGGCGGGCCGCTGCCGCAGCTCGCGCCAGAGGAGTATCTCGGGAAGGCTCATCGGCCGGCGAAGGCGGCGCGACTGGCTGACGGCGCCCGAGCGAGGCTTGGGGGCGATGTTTTTGAGCATAAGCTGTCCGCCGATCAACGCTTTTGCATGAATTCCGCTTATCTCTCAAGTCGGAAATCGCCGCACCCGCTCAATTCCTCCCCGAGCTCGCCTCGGGGAGGGGGACCGCGGCGCGAAGCGCCGTGGTGGAGGGGGGAAACGGACTCAGATTTCCCCCTCCACCAGGCTTCGCCTGGTCCCCCTCCCCGAGCAAGCTCGGGGAGGAGTTTCGCTCAAGGGCCGTCGTGATGCCCGTCCCCTATGCCGAAGTGATCGGCGATCCGACCGGCCATTCCAAGTCGCCGCTGATCCACAAATTCTGGCTCGGCAAGCTCGGCCTGGAAGGCGATTATCGTGCCGCCCACATCAGCCGCGGGGCGCTGGCGGCTTACTTCGCCGAACGCCGGCGGGATGGGGACTGGCGCGGCTGCAACGTCACCATTCCTCACAAGCAGGCGGTTCTGCCGCTGCTGGACGAGTGCCGCATGTGGGAGGTCGAGGCGGTGAACTGCGTCGTCCCGGAGCAGGGCCGCCTGATCGGTCACAACACGGACATGACCGGGGTTGGAAAGGCGGTGACCGAAGGCGTGGACACCTGGGCTCCGCTGTGCCTGATCGGCGCCGGCGGAGCGGCACGCGCCGCTGTCGCGGCCCTCGACATCTCGGCCGTCTACCGGTTCAACGTGATCGCCCGCGATCGGCGCAAGGCGCGGGCGCTCGTCGAGCCTTTTGGGGAATATGGCCGCGTCTTCGGGTTCGACTCGGCGGCGGAGGCGATGAGCGACTGTCTCGGCCTCATCAATGCCAGCCCGCTCGGGATGAAGGGATTCGACCCCATGCCGGAGAAGATCCTCGATTCGCTCCATTTGCTCAGGCCGGACGCCTTCGTTTTCGACATGGTCTATGCGCCTCTCGAAACCGACCTCCTTCGCCGATCGGCCGCGCTCGGCCTGAGGACGGTGGATGGCCTGACGATGCTCGTCGGCCAGGCGGAGCACGCCTTCGAATTGTTCTTCGGCCAGCCGCCGCCGGCGGCGGCTGAGGCCGAATTGCGCGAGCTCCTCGCCCGATGATCGTCCTCGGCCTCACCGGCTCCATCGGCATGGGCAAGTCTACCGTCGCCAGGATGTTCGCCGACGAGGGCGTGCCCGTGTTCGACGCCGACGCCGCCGTTCACCGGCTGCAGGGGCGCGAAGGCGCGCTCGTCGCCGGGATCGAGGCGCACTTCCCCGGCACCACCGGCCCCGAAGGCGTGAACCGCGGAGCGCTGGCGGAACGGGTGCTCGGCGAGCCCGAGGCGCTTCGGAGGCTGGAGGCGCTGGTCCATCCGGCGGTGGCGCTCGAGCGGGAGGCGTTCCTCGCGGCGCACGCTTCGGTTCCGGTGGTCCTCCTCGACATCCCCCTCCTCTTCGAAGCCGGCGGGTCTGACCGGGTCGACAGGATCGCCGTCGTCTCGGCTCCCGCCGACGTTCAGCGGCGGCGGGTCCTCGCCCGGCCCGGCATGACCGCCGAGAAGTTCGAGCGCATCCTCGCCCGCCAGCTGCCCGACGGGGAGAAGCGCGCCCGCGCCGATTTCGTCATCCCCACCGGAGGCCCGATCGAGGAGACGCGACGAGCGGTTCGGCGCATCCTCGCTTGCCTGACAGGCGGCTCCGATTCATAGTCCGCGCCATGCGGGAAATCGTCTTCGACACCGAAACCACGGGCCTCAGTCCGCTCACCGGAGACCGGATCGTCGAGATCGGCTGCGTCGAGCTCTGGAACCGGGTCGAGACCGGCCGCACCTTCCATGCCTATTTCAATCCGGAGCGGCCGATGCCGAGCGGGGCGGAGGCGGTGCACGGCCTCAGCGACGTCTTTCTGGCCGACAAGCCCCGCTTCCGCGACCTCGCCCGCGACCTTCTCGAATTCCTCGGTGACTGTCCGCTGGTCGCGCACAACGCCAGCTTCGATTTCGGCTTCCTCAACCATGAGCTGAACAATTGCGGCCAATCGCTCATCTGCCTGACACGGATGGTGGATACGCTGCAGATCGCGCGCTCGAAGCATCCCGGCGCCAAGCACAGCCTGGACGCGCTGTGCAGCCGTTTCGGAGTCGACCGCAGCCTTCGGGTGAAGCACGGCGCCCTGATCGACGCGCAGCTTCTCGCCCAATGCTATGTCGAGCTGACCGGCGGCCGCCAGATCGGCCTGACTCTGACCGACATCGTGGCCGAACGGATCGAAGAGGCGGCGGACGCCCTCGCCGCCGGTTCGGAACCGATCCTCATCCAGGTGCGGCCGCCGCGGGCCCATGCGCCGAGCGAGGAAGAGCTTCAGTTGCACGCCTCCTTCCTTGCGACCCTTACCGACCCCATATGGCATCGGCTGGACGAGCGCGGTTGACGTCAAGCCGCGGCCGCGCCTAATCCGCCTGCCCCTTGCTGGAGAAAGCCATGGATATCCGCGTCTCCGGTCATCAGCTGGACACGGGCGAAGCGTTGCGGGAGCGGGCGAGCACCCGGCTCGCCGCGATCGCCGAAAAATATTCCTCGCGACTGATTTCCGCCCAGGTGACGTTCGGCAAGGGCCCGCACGATCACGGCTTCACCTGCGAGATCGTCGCTTATGCTCCCCAGGGCGTCGTTCTGAAGGCGGCCGACAAGGCGGCGGCGGCGCCCGCGGCCTTCGACGCGGCGGCCGAAAAGGTCGAGAAGCAGCTCCGCCGCCATACCCGCCGGCTCAAGGACCACCGACCCGAGGATGCGGCGCAATTGGCGCAGGCCGAGGGTTTCGCTTACCGACGAGGCGAGGCGGAACCGCAGGGCGAATGATCGTCCTGCCGCAAAAACTCTCCATTCCTCGCGATTCCGTCACATTCCTCCACATTCCTCCACATCTTGAAAGAGCGGCCGGGGGCGACCGCTTCCGGTGAACCGATGAACGACCTGTCCGCCATCCTTGCCGTCGATCGCGTCGACGGCGGGATGACCGTTCCGAACAAGAAAGGCCTTTTCCAGCTCCTCGCCGCGGCCGCGGCGCGGCGGACGGGGCTCGACGCCAAGACGATCGCCGCCGCGCTCACCGAGCGGGAGAAGATCGGCTCGACCGGCTTCGGAGGCGGAGTCGCGATCCCGCACGGGCGGATCGAGGGGCTGAAGGGCGTGTTCGGCTATTTCGCCCGGCTCACCGCCCCGATCGACTTCCAGTCGGTCGACCGGATGCCGGTCGACCTCGTCTTCCTCATCCTGTCGCCGCCCGACGCCGGCGCCGATCACCTGAAGGCCCTGGCCTCCATCAGCCGGGTCCTTCGCGACCGCAACACCGTCGCCAAGCTGCGCGGCGCCCGCTCGCGCGATGCCTTGTTCGCCCTGCTCTCGGGCGTCGAAAGCCGCGATGCCGCCTGATCCGGACGCTGGCGCGGCGGCCCACTACCGGGCCCTCGAATCGCTCTACCGCCACGCGCCGGTCAACCGCCTCTTCGAATCGCGGCTCGAGATCGTCGAGAAGGGCTTCGCCCGGATCCGCTTCGAAGTGAGCGAGCAGCTCTTCCACGCCGCCGGGGCCGCCCACGGCACGCTTTATTTCAAGATGATGGACGACGCGGCCTTCTACGCCTGCAACAGCCTCATCACCGATCGCTTCCTGCTCACCACCGCCTTCAACCTGCTGTTCACCCGGCCGCTGCGCGCCGGTCCGGTGACGGCCGAAGGCCGCTGGGCGAGCGGCCGGCGGCGGGTGCTGGTCGGAGAGGCGCGGCTCATCGATTCGGAAGGGGAGCTCGCCGCCAGCGGCACTGGCACCTTCATGCGCTCCCATATCCCGCTCAGCGGCCTCCCCGGCTACGCCGCCCGCTGATGGAGCCGCGAATCGCCGCGTCGGTGCTCGCGAGCGGTCTGATTCGCAAGGCCGAGGGCGAGGGCGGATTCGCGGCGGTGCTCGCAAAAGGGGATCCGACCGCCGGCTCGATTCTCGTCATCCTCCTGGAAAAAGGGCGGAATCCGAGGCTGTTCGAGCGCCTGCTCAAGCCGGGTGGCCGCTACGCCTGGGAGGAGAGCGGAAGCCAACATATTGAAAATACTCCGGATGTTCCTGCGCTTGTCGCGCGCAGGAGGCGATTCGACCCGGATTTATGGGTTTTGGAACTGGATATCCCGTCCGCCGAACGGTTCGCCGCTGAAATGAACGCGCTCGATTGACTCTGTTGCACTGCACAACCTAGCGCAGCTCCTGTCCTTCGAGAGCGGGGGGCCGTCACGAACCCGGGGTGAATGGGAGGGGGCGGCCACGCGAGACGGAAGGCGGCCCGGGATGCGCTTTCTTTCTTAAGCATCCGGCTTGGGGCCGTTCGCCGCACTGACTTGAGATTCAATGATCCGCTTTCATCGCGCCGCGTCCTTCGCGGCTGCCGCCCTCGTTTTCGTCTTCGGAGCCCCTTCCTCGGCCTGGGAGCTGACCGGGACTCCCCTCACCACCGAAATCCCCGGAGAGGCCGGGATAGGCGCTCCGCCCCCGGCGGCCTCCGCACCCCCGCTGGCCGCGGTCGAGCCCGCACCCGCACCCGCCGCCGTCGAAATCGAGAAGCCGGAGCGCAACCTCGCGCAGCTGGTCGCCGACCATTCCAGCACCCAGACCACCGACGCGCAGCATGAATGCCTCGCCGGAGCCGTCTATTTCGAGGCCAAGGGCGAGCCGCTGCACGGCCAGCTCAGCGTCGCCGAAGTCATCCTCAACCGCGCCCGGTCCGGCCGCTTCCCGACCTCCGCCTGTGGAGTCGTCAAGCAGCGCGGCCAATTCTCCTTCATCCGCGGCGGCCGCTTCCCGGCCATCGCCAGGACGTCGCTCGCCTGGAAGCGGGCTGTCGCCATCGCCCATATCGCGGTTCGCGACCTCGCCGACGGCCCGGCTCCCAAGGCGCTCTTCTTCCACGCCAGGAGGGTGTCGCCGAGGTGGAAGCTCACCCGAGTCGCCGCAGTCGGGAATCACATCTTCTACCGCTAGCGGCGGCGACGTCGTCCGGCCTTTTCCCCTCTCCCGCGAAGCGGGAGAGGGTTGGACGGCTTCACGCTTCCCGCCGTTTTCCCCGAGTCGCGCGCTTCACACCGTTCCCGATTCATTCTAGCTGGGTGCAATGGCCGCCCGCCCGAGTCTCCAGACGGAGCTTTGCTTCGCCGACGCCCCGCTCGCCGCTCAGGACGTCGCCCGCGGCGTCACCCGGCTGTTCTTCAACCAGGATCAGTTCGCGCTTTGCGAGGTGCCGCTGCCCAACGGCCGCCGCGCCGACATGATGGCGATCGATCCGGCCGGGCTGATCACCATCGTCGAGATCAAGGTGTCGCGCGCGGACCTGATGGGCGATTCGAAATGGATCGAATATCTGGGCTATTGCGACCGCTTCTATTGGGCGGTGCCGGCCCGCTTCGACCTCGCGCCGTTCGGGGAGCCCGGTTTCCAGCCCCAGCTTTGCGGCCTTCTGGTCGCTGACCGCTACGACGCGGCCGTGATCCGGGAGGCGCCGCTTCGCAAGCTGCCCGGGGCTCGGCGCAAGGCGGAGACCTTGCGCTTTGCCAGAAGGGCAGCGCGCCGGCTGGTCGGGGATCTAAATCCGGGGCTGGCCGGCTTCGCCTGACGACGTCATCCCGGCGGAAGCGGGGATCTCGGGGAGACCCACCGCGACTTTCCGTCCTGAGGTCCCGGCTTTCGCCGGAACGACGGTCAGCGCGTCGGCCCGGCGGCCGGCTTGGCCGGCGCCGCCTTCGCCTCGAGCAGCTTCAGCACCGCCGCCGCGCGCGGGTCCTGCTTCGCATAATCGAGCGCGGACATTCCGGCGACCCGGTCCGCCCGCTTCGGATCGGCCCTTTTGGCGAGGAGCATCCGGACCATCGGCAGGTCGCGGCGCTGGGTGGCGAGGATGAGCGCGGTCTCTCCGCGGCCGTTGCCGAGGTCGACACTGGCCCGCTTGGCCAGCAGCAGCTCGGCGCCCTCGAGCCAGCCGATCTGCGCCGCCAGGGTCAGCGGAGTATCGCCCCGGTTGCTGGCGAGATCGGGCCGGGCGCCCTTGCCGAGAAGGAAGCCGAGCCAGTTGAGGTCGCGGCCGCGCACCACATAATGAAGGGCGCCTTCGCCGCTGCTCCGGTCGCGGGTGTTGAGCACCGTTGAGCCGGGCTCGTTGATCAGCGCGGTCACCTTGTCGCCGTCGCGTTCCTTCACCGCCTTGAGGAAGGTGAAGCTGTCCGAAAAGTTCATCTGCCCCGCGGCCGGGACCGCAAGCATCAGCACCATGGACGCCGCCAGTGCACGGCCGAACTTGTTGATCACTATCGATTCCCCGTCTCGACTTGAGAGCCGGCCTATAGCAAGGCAAGACTGCCTCCGCCATGAACGAAAGCCGCTTCATCCGCTTGCCGACCCTCCTTTGCCTGTTCCTCGGGCTGGCGCTGGCCGCCTGCTCCGCCGGCGTGCCGGAGGAGCCGCCGCTCAAGGGCGCGGCGATCGGCGGTCCCTTCGCGCTCACCAACCAGGACGGGCGGCCTGTGACGGACCGGGATTATGCCGGACAATACCGGATCATGTATTTCGGCTTCACCCACTGCCCCGACATCTGCCCGACGGATCTCGCCGTCATCGGCCGTGCGCTCAGGGAGTTCGAGAAAAGCGATCCGGCCAGGGCGGCCCGGGTCGCTCCGATCTTCGTCAGCGTGGATCCCGAGCGCGACACTCCGGCCGTGCTGAAGGAATATGTCGCCGCCTTCCACCCGCGCCTGACCGGCCTCACCGGCACTCCGTCCCAGGTCTCGGACATGGTTCGGCGCTACGGCGCCTATGGAGCGAAAGGCGAGCCGGCCCAGGGCGGCGGCTATCTCGTCAACCACAGCCGGGTGGCGGAGCTGTTCGGGCCCGACGGTCAGCCGATCGCCCTCCTCCCCTATGAACAGGGCGCCGAGGCGGTGGCGGCCGAGCTCGATCGGTGGGTGCGATGAACTTCTGGGAGAAGCCGCTCGAGGCGCTCGACCGGGCCGAATGGGAGGCCCTGTGCGACGGCTGCGGTAAATGCTGCCTCCACAAGCTCGAGGATGAGGACAGCGGCGCGATCCACCCCACCAACGTCGCCTGCCGGCTGCTCGACCGGCACAGCGGCCGATGCACCAACTATCGGGGACGGAAGGCCTATGTGCCCGATTGCATCCGATTGACCGCCTCCCGAATCGGAGCGCTCGCCTGGCTCCCCTCGACCTGCGCCTACCGGCTCCGCTCCGAAGGCAAGCCGCTTCCGGACTGGCATTATCTCGTCTGCGGCGACCGCGAGGCCGTGCACCGGGCGGGCATGTCGATCCGGGGCTGGACGGTCGCGGAGGACCAGGCCGGCGATCTCGAGCATCATCTGGTCGAGCGTGAGCTTTGAGGTGAAGCTGACCGTCTCGCCCACTGCCCGGGCGATAAGGCTGCGCGTGGATCGGCGGACGGGGGAGGTCGTGCTCACCATCCCGAAGCGGGCTTCCCGCCGAAAGGCCCTCGCCTGGGCGGACGGCCACCGCGACTGGATCGAGGCCCGGCTGGCGGAGGTTCCGGCTTCGGTCGCCCTCGTCCCGGGGTCGGACCTGCCGCTTTACGGGAGGGCGCATCGGATCGAGTGGAGCCAGGAGCATCCGCGAACGCCGCGGCTGGAGGCGGAACGGCTGGTGGCCGGGGGGCCGGCCGAGGGTCTCGAGGCGCGGCTGCTGCGCTGGCTTCGCAGGCACGCGCTCGACACGCTCGCCGCGGAGACGGCCGAGTTCGCCGCCAGGGCGGGCGTCAAGGTGATCCGGGTCGGCGTCGGAGACCCCGTCTCGCGTTGGGGGAGCTGCTCCGCGGCCGGCGCGATCCGCTACAGCTGGCGCCTCATCCTCGCCCCGGAATGGGTCAGAAGGGCGACGGTCGCGCACGAGGTGGCGCACCGCGTCCACATGAACCACGGCCCGGATTTCCACCGGCTGGTCGAGCAGCTCCTCGAAGCGGACCCGAAGCCGGCGCGGCTATGGCTGCGCCGGCACGGGCCCTCACTCCATCGGATCGGCCGACCGGTCTGAGCGCCGGTCGACGGGGGGAGCGATGTCGGGGTCGCGGCGCCGGTCCTCGCGGCGGTCCCTTTCCCTCTCGCGCTCGCGGATCCGTTCCAGCCGCTCCCGCTCGCGGTCGCGGTCGATCGCCCGGTCGATGAAGTCCTGGTCCAGCCGGTCCTCCTGGCCGGGCGCGGGCTCCACCCTTTCCTCCCGCGGGGGCAGCGGCTGGTACGATCCCGGCGCTCCGTCGGGGCTCGCCGCCATTCCGTTGTCCGGCGCTTCGAACCAGGTCTCCTCCTCCGTCTCGCTGACGGCCCATTCGGGCAGTTCGACCTCGATCTCGAAATTCTCCGCCGGCCGGTTGGCGACGGCGCGCGTCATGAAATCGTGAAAGGCCCGCGCCGGCGCCCGCCCGCCCTGGAGGCCGGGAATAGCCTTGTTGTCGTCGCGCCCCATCCACACGCCGGTGGTGAGGCCGCTGGAAAAACCGAGGAACCAGCCGTCCTTGTTCGAGGTCGTCGTTCCGGTCTTGCCCGCGACCGGCCGGCCGATCCGGGCGCCGGCGCCCGTTCCGGTCATCACCGCCGCCTGCAGCAGGTCGGTCATCTGGGCCGCCACCCAGGGCGCGACCAGCACCCGGTTCTCGTCCGGCTGGTGCTGGTAGAGGATCTGTCCGTCCGCCGTGGTCACCCGCTTGATCCCGTAGGGCACGACGGCGTTCCCCTTCGCCGACACCGAAGCGAAGGCCCGGGTCATGTCGAGGAGCCGAACCTCGGAGCTTCCCAGCGCCATCGAAGGATGGGTGACGACCGGCGAGGTGATCCCGAACCGCTGAGCCATGTCGGCGACGGTCCGGAAACCGACTTCCTGGGCGAGCCGGACGGAGACGGTGTTGATCGACTGGGCGAAGGCCTGGCGGACCGTCACCTGCCCGGCGAAGCCGCGATTGTTGTTGCGCGGGCTCCAGCCGTTGATCTTGATCGGTTCGTCCGACACCATCTGGTCGGGCCTGTACCCGGCTTCGATCGCGGCGAGGTAGACGAACAGCTTGAACGAGGAGCCGGGCTGGCGGGTCGCCTGGGTGGCCCGGTTGTAGATCGAGCGGACGTAGTCGCGCCCGCCGATCATCGCCCGGATCGACCCGTCCCGGTCCAGCGCGACGAGGGCGCCCTGGGCCCCGACCGGAGTCGCGGCGTTGATCACCTGGTCGCCGAGCCGCTGCATGTTGGGATCGAGGGTGGTCCAAACGTCGATGGGTTCGACCGTCTCGTCGATCAGGGTGTCGAGCTGGGGAAGCACCCAATCGGTGAAGTAGCGGGCGCTGTTCTGCTTGGGCGCCGGCGCCAGCTGCACTTCCGCCGGCTCGGCGGCGGCGGCCACGGCCGGGCTGATGTCCCCATTGTCCTGCATGAGCTTGATGACGACCTCGGCCCGCCCCCGGGCGGCCTCGATGTCCGCGGTCGGCGAATAATTGGAAGGCGCCTTGACGAGGCCGGCGATGATCGCCGCCTCCGAGAGGCTCAGGGTCTTGGCGGAATGGCCGAAGAAGCGCCGGGAGGCGGCGTCGATGCCGTAGGCGCCGCCGCCGAAATAGACACGGTTCAGATAGAGCTCGAGGATCTGGTCCTTCGAGAAGCGCCGCTCCAGCGCCAGCGCCAGGACCCCCTCGCGGGCCTTGCGGCCGAAGGTCCGGCTGTTGGTGAGGAAGATGTTTCGGGCGAGCTGCTGGGTGATGGTCGATCCGCCCTGGGTCCAGCGGCCCTTGGTGAAGCGGACCTTGAAGGCGCGCGCGGTGCCGATCGGATCGACCCCGAGATGGGAGCGGAAGCGCTTGTCCTCCACCGCGACCATCGCGTCCTTCATGATGTCGGGTATCTGCTGGTAGCTCAGCCATTCGCCGAAATGCGGCCCCAGCGCGATCAGCATCGATCCGTCGGCGGCCCGGACCCGGATCGTCTGGCCGAGATCCTCGCGCTTGACCAGCTCGCCGTAGCTGGGAAGCGAGCTCATCGCGACGCCGACCGCGACGACCAAGGCGACGAGCGCGATGAGGCCGCTGTAAAGCCCGATCTTGAGCGTTGTGATCAGCGTCCGGCGAAGGCGGGACCGCGGAGGGGAAGCTTCACTGGCCATCGGAACCGCAGCCTAGGGCCGGACGGCTCGGGCGACAAGCGGCGGGAGAGTGGAGAAACGGAGGAGGCGAGGTGCGACTCTCCCCGTCATCCCGGCGAAAGCCGGGACCTCAGGCCGAGAAGTCTCGGCGGGTCTCGCCGAGGTCCCGGCTTCCGCCGGGATGACGGCTGCGCCGTCACTTCCTGGACTTGAAGTCGAGCGAAGCGCTGTTGATGCAGTAGCGCAGGCCGGTCGGCTCCGGCCCGTCTGGGAAGAGGTGGCCAAGATGCCCGTCGCAGCGGGCGCAGCGCACCTCGACCCGGCGCATCCCCTGGCTCATGTCGGCATGCTCGCTCACCGTCGGCGCCGCCGGCTCGGTGAAGCTCGGCCAGCCGCTGCCGCTGTCGAACTTGGCTTGGCTGTCGAACAGCAATTCCCCGCAGCCGGCGCAGCGATATTCCCCGGCCTCGTGATTGTCGACGTAGCGGCCGGTGAAGGGCGGCTCGGTGCCCGCCTCGCGAAGCACCCGATATTGCTCGGCGGTCAGCTTCTCGCGCCATTCCCGCTCCGAATATCGAGCGCGATCCGTCACCTGCTCCGCCATGCGGCTCTTATCCCTCGGCTGTCGAAGAAGCTGCGTCAACGTTTCCGCTTCGCAACAGGTTTCGCCGCATGAGCAGATAGACGGGAAGACCGCTGAGCAGCAGGGCGAGGCCCCAGGCGGTGGCCTCGAGGCCCGCGCCGTAGAACGTCCACAGCGAGAACAGGGTCCCGCCGGCGGCCGTCGCCACCACGATCGCGCCGCCGAGCACGCCCCTGCGGCGCAGGACCAGGGCGGACAGCGCCGCGAGCAGATAGAGCACGAGCGTCGCCGCCGTGGCGAGGAGGATCATGAACTCGAACAAAGCGGCCATGCCGCGGCTCAGGTTGGTCGCGATCAGGGCGCAGCTGAGGACGCAGCCGAGGGCATGGCCGACGACGGGAGTACCGGCCCGGTTCAGCCGGGCGAAGGCCGCCGGGAAGACTCCGCTGCGGGCAAGCGTCAGCGGCACCTCGGCCTGGATGAACACCCAGCCGTTGAGGGCGCCGAGAGCGCTGATCGCGGCGAACAGGGCGATGAGATGGGCGAAGCCCGAGCCCCAGTAGCGCCCGATCAGGTCGGCCAGCGGAGCGGAGGATTTGGCGGCCTCCTCCGCCGGAAGCAGAAGGAAGACGGCCCAGGTGACCAGCAGATAGATTATCCCGACGAGGAACGTGCCGGCCAGCGTCGCCCTCGGCACCGTGATTCGCGGATCGCGCACCCGTCCGGAAGGCAAGGTCGCCGATTCGAGCCCCAGCATCGCCCACAAGGTGAGGGTCGCGGCGGCGGCGACCGACGAGGGCTGGAGCGGCGCCGGGGCAAGGCCCCCCGCCGCCTCGCTTTGTCCTCCCAGGACGAAGGCGGCGAGCCCGATCACGGCCACCAGCGGCAGGAGCTTCAGGATCGTCGTCGCGACCTGGACCTCGCCCGATGCTTTCGCGCCGCGGGTGGCGATCGCCGTGAAGAGGATGACGAAGCCGCCCGCCGTCAGCGGTCCGGCGAAGACGGATTCGAAATAACCCGGCGCGAGCGAGGAGAGGTAGCTGACGGCGCCGATCGCGACGGCCGCGTTCGTCACCCAGGTCGAGATCCAGTAGCTCCACATGACGAAGAAGGCGGCGGGCGCGCCGAGCGCGGGGCGGATATAGTCGTAGGGGCCGTTCGCCTCCGGCAGCGCCCGGGCGAGCGCCGCGAATACCTGGGCGAGGCACAGGCAGCCGGCGATCGTCACCAGCCAGCCGGCGACGGCGTTCGCGCCGTAGGGCGCGAGCGCGGCGGGCAGGAGGAAGATGCCCGTGCCGATGACGTTGCCCATGACGAGCGCGAGGCAAATCCAGAAGCCGAAGGCGCGAGGTGGAGGAGGGGCCGGAGTCACGTGTTCGGCAGGGCCTGGAGCAAGGCCGCTCCAAGGCGGTATCGGCAGAGATTCAGTACGCGTGGAGCATGCCTCCACGTCGAACTGCGCAGACACGGTTTTGATTTATGGGCGGGAGCGATCAGTTCCACAGGGCCTGGCTCTCCCAGCCGAGAGGAAAGCCCGACTGTCCCACTGGCACGCCCGCGATGTCCGGGAACGTGGCGAAGTGTGCTTTCAGGTCATTTGACCATTTTGCAGCGAAGGACCCGTCGACTTGGCGAAGCAGGAATTGGATGATTGCTGCCACCACATATAACCGCACATGAGCGAATGCGTCGGGTGCGAGATGATCGAGCAAAGAGTGTTCGCCTGCCCTCGGTGGAATTGCCTGATCGGATGGTGATCGATTCCAAAGTCGAGAGTAATGCGCGCATATATTGCGGACATGATTGATCGCCCGAAGCCAACTCGGGAATAGACCTGTTCGGCTGAGGCCGAGTGGAATGCTGAGTGCTTTCTGGTCGGCAATCGACATCCCGCCGATCGCCTTCGACAACATGCCAAAATCCCATACCTCAATGCTTACCCACAGAGGCAGGGGCAAGCCATACTTCTGGCGAAAGTGAATCGCAAATTGCTCCTTTGATCGCTCCTCGTGACTGTCGACCCGCTCAAGCCAAGCGTCAAAGGAGGTTTTCCCAGTTTTTGGATCAAGGCCGGCCGTGAATTTGGGATAGTAGCGCGCCGGGTCCCGGTGAGCGAAGGCACCGCGGCTTCCGAAGAGGAGCGCGACCCGAACACGGATGCCGATCTCGATGCGCTCGATTGCCTCTAGGAATAGCGATCGTAGCTGCCGGTCAAACTCGGCCAGGGCCGTCGCTTGGCTGAGCGTCGAACCGCATTTGAACTCGTCCTTGTAAAGAACGGTGGCGCTTTCGACATCCCATTCCGACTGTCGAAGCGGATGCCAGTAGCCACTTAGGCGGTAGTAGCCGAATTGTGTAAGAAGGCCTTCAGCATCGGCGTCGGTGCCGACGTCCAGCCCTCGCGACCTCAGCAACGTGACTTGCTCAGGTACCGTCAGGAATGGCTTGTTGTACGCCGTCGCCATAAAAGCGCCTCGCACATAAAAAAACCGACCCGCTCACACCATAAAGGTGCCGGGGCCGGCCGTGTTAATGCCCTGATAGGCATCGACGCACTTCGTGTCAAGAACAAAGTCCGAACACCTGGGCAAGCATCCGATCCCTGTCGAAATTTGGGCCGCGCGATGGGCGTTGGTCCAAAACTGGTGCGGTCGAGAAGACTCGAACTTCCACGGCCTTTCGGCCACAGCGACCTCAACGCTGCGCGTCTACCAGTTCCGCCACGACCGCACGTCATTGCCCCGGATAGGCTCCGGGCCCGGTAGGAAGCGGGCCTCTAGCAAAGGGGAGGGGGAGGCGCAATGGCAACGCGCTCTCAATAAGTCCTCCCCGGCGTTTGCCGGGGAGGGGGACCATGCGAAGCATGGTGGAGGGGCCTTCCGGACTCAGCAGAACCCCTCCACCGCACTTCGTGCGGTCCCCCTCCCCCGGGAATCCGGGGGAGGATTGTAAGCTCATCCCTTGCGCTTTCCCTTCGCCGGCAGCGGCCGCATCACCTTGGCGAGCGCCATCGCGGCGACCTTGCGGCCGATCTCCTCGCCGGCCTCGTTCGAGAAGCGGTAATGGACGCCTCCGTACATGCGCGAGACCGAGACCTCCTTCACCCACTCGTCGAGGCTCGGAACCACCTGGACGATGCTGTTCGGGATGGACCGCGAATGGACCCGGACCCCGCCCGGCGGCGCGTCGCCGACCTCGCTCTTGAGAACCTCCGCGGTGGACGCCGCGTAGGTGCAATGGGCGCAGGGATATTCCGGATGGTTCGGGGTGGCGATCAGCGGCTCCCAGCCGGAATCCTCGACGGTCGAATCGTTGCCGTCGTCCGAGCCGTTGCGGATCGCGGTGATCGGCCTCCAGAAATTATAATGGAGCTTGGCCTCCGCCGTCGCGATCCCCGCGTCGTCGTTGACCATCGCGAGCAGGGCGAACAGCCGCGCGTTCGCGACCGCCGACCGGCCCTTGGCGTCGGCGATCAGGCGCAGGGTCGGGGTCATGTTCGGAGTGATGCGGTAGCGCGCCATCAGCGTCTGCTCGGGCGTTCGGGTGCTTCCGGTCTTCGCGCCGAGCTTCCGGATCTCCTCGTAGTCGCGGGCCCAGCGCTCGCTGTTCAGCGCCGGCGGCGCGGCGGGCCGAACCGAATCGAAGCTCGGCAGGATCCACGGCTTGAAGGTGAGGGTATAGGGCGCGAAGACCGGCAGCTGGGTCGCCGTCCACATGCCGGCGCTGGTCCGCGGCCGGTAATTGACAGGCTTGCGCGCCGGATCGAACCCGCCGGCCGCGAGCGCCAGCTTGGCCGCCGCCTCTCCGATCGCCTTGCCCTTGTCGCGGGCCGCGGAGTCGCGGACGGCGAGCATCGCGACATTGTAGCTGTCGTCGAGAGCGGTCTTCTGGCCGGGGAAGTGGCCCAGCAGCACCTGGTAGGCGGCCGTCGCGGCCGCGGCATCCTGCGACGCGCCGGGGACGGCGGCGGGCGCCATCCCGAGATAGGATTCGTAGCGCCTGTCGATCGCGTTCAGAGCCTCGAACATGGCGATCGCGACCTGGGTCTGGGCCCGGTCATGCTCGCCGGTGCGAGGCGCCTCCGGCGGCGGGGTCGAGGCCCCTGCGATAAGCTGGGCGAAGTCCACCCACTCGCAAACCGTGTCGGCCGAAGCCGGCGAAGCGGCCGCGAACGTCGCAGCGGCCGCGAGAAGCCAATATTTCCGCATCGAAAATCCCCCCAAAGCTCATGCCCGCCCAATGGAATCGTCATCCCGGACTTGATCCGGGGTCCACCTTCTTCCTCTCCCCGTGCGGGAGCCGGGAAGAAGCCGGATGCCGGATCAGGCCCGGCACGACGGTCGAGCGCCGGCAGCCTAGCAAAGAATCAGTAGAGGAACATGGGCATACCTTCGATGCGCAGCAAACGCGCACGATAGGTCAACCGGTCGTAGAGGCCCTCGACGTCGACCGACTTGCTGCCGCTGAGCAGGGTGCCGATCGGCACGTGGCCGTAATTCCCGTCGGTGAGGGTCACCATCCGCGCCGTCTCGCCCCTCTGCAGGAGCTGGATCGCAAGGCCGCCGAAGGCGAAGCCCACCATCCGGTCCATCGCGTCCGGCTCGCCGGCGCGCATCAGATAGGCGAGCTCCTGGATGACGGTCCCGAAGCCCAGCCGGCTCTTGATCGCCCGGCCCAGCTGCTGGCCGATTCCGGCCTCGTCGCGCTCGCTGGCCGGCCTGGAAAGCTGCGAGGGATCGTCGGCCTCGCCCTTCAGCGACGCGCCTTCCGAGACCACGCACATCGCATAGCCCGCCGGGTTGGAGGCCTTGTCCTCGGCGAGGAGCGGCAGGAGGATGTCGAGATCCGCGGGCACTTCGGCGATGATCGTGCGGTCGACCTGGGCGAGGAAGCCGGCGAGCAGGGCCGTCTCGCCGCTTCGCCGCCCGAACAGCTCGACGACCCCGATCCGCTCGTGGCTCTCCACGGTCGTCCTCAGCGCGTTGATCGCCTCGACCGAGCGGCTGACCGCGGTCGAGAAGCCGATGCAATAGTCGGTCCCGAACACGTCGTTGTCCATCGTCTTGGGGATGGAGATGACCGGCAGTCCCTGCGCCGCAAGGTGGGCGGAGAAACGCAAGGTGCCGTCGCCGCCCAGAGTGATCATGGCGTCGATCCCGAGCTTCTCCAGGACCTTGACCACCCGCCCGGTCTGGTCCCCGGCCGCGGTCGTGCGCGGATCGGCGCGGGAGGTGTGGAGGATTGTGCCGCCCATCCGGTCGATCCCGCGAACGCGCTCACGGGTCAGGGGAAGGCTGTTGGCGGCGATGCTCGCCGGATCGGCCGGATCGATCGCGAGCACCCCTTCCCAACCGCGGCGGAAGCCCGTGGCCTCCCAGCCGAGCGCGTCGGCGGAAAGGGTGATGGATCGGATGCAGGGGTTCAGCCCCGGCACGTCGCCGCCGCCGGTCAGAAGGCCGATCCGCATCGGTTCAGGCCGCGGAGGGGAAAGTGACGTCCACCCTACCGTCGTCGACGGCGGGCACGTCCATCTCCGCGCTGTTGAAGATGGCGCTTTGGCCCGGCTGAAGCTCCGAGACGGGGGGCGAGATCGACCAGCTGTAGACGGCCTTCCCCGAGGGATCGAGGACTTTGGCGCGAAGCTGCGGAACGCGCTGGACCGACCCGGTCGGGTTGGTGATCCGACCCGTCACGCTGAGCAGCTCGTTTCCGCTCGCCAAGGCCTCCCTCCTGGCCCGCATGTCGGTCACCTTGAGAGGCGTGGCACCCCGCCCCGGCAGGGCGATGTCGGCTCCGAGGCGGGGGAGGCCGAACGAATAAACCGCCGCTGTCGCCGCCAGCATGAGAATGGCCCCGGCGACGGCGAGTATCGTCCACAGCTTTGCCGGGTTGCGCCGGGAGCGGAAGGGAGGCTCGTGGGCGAAGGCATCGTAATTTTCCGGCTCGGCCGGGGGTGCCGGCCCGAGCATGGACGCGGCCGGGCGGGCAGGCGCGGGCTGCCGCAGAGGCGGAGGCGGCGGTGGAGCCGGAACCAGAGCCGAAGGCGCGTCCCAGTCGGCGGAGGTGCGGGGCGATGGCGGCGGCTGAAGCCAGCTGTGCCTGCACGACGCACAGCGCACCTGTCGGCCGGCCGGGCCGACCGCGCTGTCGGGCACCACATAGCGCGTCTTGCAGGCGGGACAGCTCAGGATCATCGGCTACAGGAGGTCCCAAAGGCTGGTGCTCGTGCGATTCCAAGCACGGTGCGGCTCGCCATGCAAGCCATTGCGCCGTTTATGGCGTCATTCCGGCGAAGGCGGACCTTTGCATAAGCCGCTCGGGTTCAGCCCCTCCCTTCAGGGGAGGAGGCTTCGCCTCCGCGCCCTTCGCGAGGGTCAGGCAAAGTCCCGCGAAAGCCCGGGGTGACGCGCGGCGGGCCCATTGAGTGGTTTACGGCCCGGCTGGGCGCATGCCATTGAGGCGACGAGGGGGCGAAGCCCCGAGCGGAGGCGGGTCTGACCAACGGCACCAGCATCGTCCAGTTCGACAATGTCGGGCTGCGCTATGGGACCGGGGCCGAGACGCTGTCGGACCTCAGCTTCTCGCTTCGCCACGGCGGCTTCTATTTCCTCACCGGTCCCTCGGGCGCCGGCAAGACCTCGCTGCTTCGGCTCCTCTACCTCGCCCAGCGCCCGAGCCGCGGCCTGATCCGGTTGTTCGGCGAGGACATCGTCACCATGCCGAGGAAGCGCCTGCCGGGCTTCCGGCGCAGGATCGGAGTGGTCTTCCAGGATTTCCGCCTCGTCACCCACCTCTCCGCCTTCGACAACGTCGCTCTGCCCCTCCGGGTGGCGGGGGTCGACGAGAAGGACCTGCAGGGCCCGGTGAGCGAGATGCTCGCCTGGGTCGGCCTCGGCCACCGCGCCAGCGCCCGGCCGGCGACCTTGTCGGGCGGAGAGCAGCAGCGCGTCGCGATCGCCCGGGCCGTCATCGCCCGCCCGGAATTGCTGGTCGCGGACGAGCCGACCGGAAACGTCGATCCCGAGATGGCCAAGCGGCTCCTCCACCTGTTCGATTCCCTGAACAAGCTTGGCACGACCGTCGTCGTCGCCACCCACGATCTCCACCTCATCTCCAGCATCGGCCGGTCGGAGATGCTTCGCCTCGACCGCGGCACACTGCTCGATCCCACCGGCGCGCTCCGCCATCCGCCGCGGCGGGCGGACGGATGAAGGGTAAAGTCAAGCGCAGGGTCGGAGCCGCCGACCGCCGGCTGCTCCCCGAAGGCCGCCTCGCCGGGCCCATGCCCTGGGTGATCGCGATCATGATGTTCCTGACGGTGCTCGCCGCCGCCGCGGGCCTGGGCCTTGGAGGCGCGGCGTCCAGCCTCGGCGCCGGCCTCGGCAACCGGGTCACGGTGCAGATACTGGAGCCCAATCCCGACCGCCGGGAAGCCGAGGCCGCCCGCGCCGTCGCCCGGCTTCGCGGCCTCCCCGAGGTGGAGAGCGTCCGGCGGCTGGCGCCCGACGAGATGGCCGAGCTGCTCGAGCCCTGGCTCGGCGCGGGCGGGCTGGAGGCCGATCTGCCGATCCCGGCCATGATCGACGCCCAGCTCGTCCCCGGCGCCCGCGCCGACGCCTTGCAGGGCCGGGTGACGGCCGCGGCGCCCTCGGCCCGGATCGACGACAACGGCCAGTGGCTGGCGCCCCTGGGCCGGCTGATCTCGGCCCTGGAATGGCTCGCGCTCGGGCTCGTCGCGCTGATGATCGCCGCCACCGGAGCGACCGTGGTCCTCGCCGCCCGGGCCGCGCTCGACACCCATCGCGGGACGATCGAGGTTCTTCACCTGATGGGCGCGACCGACGTCCAGGTCGCCCGCCTGTTCCAGCGCCGGATCGCGCTCGACGCCTTGTTCGGAGGCCTGGTCGGCTTCGGCGCGGCGGCGCTCGCCTTGGTGCTGATCGGCCGTCGGATCGGAGCGCTCGGCTCCGATCTGCTCGGCTCCGCGAACCTGCCGGCGACGAGCTGGCTTGCCCTGGCCCTCCTTCCCGTGCTCGGGGTCGGGCTTGCGATGCTGGTCGCCCGGGCCACCATCCTCAGGGCCTTGGGGAGGATGCTTTGATCCGACGTGCCGTCTCCGCGATCGTCCTTCTCTACCTGCTCGGCTACGCCCTGTTCGCGGTGCTCCTGCCGCGGCCTGCGGACGACCGGACCACCGACGCGATCGTCGTCCTCACCGGCGGCGCCAAGAGGATCGAGCGCGGCCTGGCCCTGATGGCGCAAGGCAAGGCGAAGCGGATGCTGGTCTCGGGAGTGGCCCGGACCGTCCGCTCCGAAGAGCTCGCGGCGCAATATCGCGCGGACGAGCGGCTGTTCGCCTGCTGCGTCGATCTCGGCCGCGAGTCGGTCGACACCCGCTCCAACGCCGAGGAGGTCGCGCGCTGGATGGAGAAGCACAAGTTCAGGTCGATGCGCCTCGTCACCACCGACTGGCACATGCCCCGGGCCCGCTTCGAGCTCTCGCGGCGCCTGGGCGGCGGAATCGCCGTCACCGGCGACGCGGTGGAGAGCAACCCAAGCTTCGCCCAGCTCTTCACCGAATATAACAAATATCTGCTCCGCCGCTCGGCGGAGTTCGTCGGGATCTGATGAACCTCGTCCGCTCCCTTCTCTACGCCCTGGTCTTCTATCCCGGCAGCGTCCTCTACGTGCTGGCGGGGATCGCCGTCCTGCCCCTCGGGGTCGGTCCGGTCCGCCGAGTCTCCGACGGCTGGACCGCGTTCAACCGCTTCTGCGCCCGGTTCCTGCTCGGAATCCGCACCCGCATCGAGGGCGAACTTCCGAGCGGCCCCGTCATCGTCGCCTCCAAGCACCAGTCGATGTTCGAGACGACCGAGATGCAGCTCATCCTCGACACCCCTGCCACGGTGATGAAGAGCGAGCTCGGCCGGATCCCGCTCTGGGGCCGGCTGACCCGCGCCTACGGGATCATTCCCGTCGACCGCGACGGCGGCGGAGCGGCGCTTCGCAAGCTGCTCCGGGCCGCGGGCGAGGCGGTCGCGGAAGGCCGCCCGATCGTCATCTTCCCCGAAGGAACGCGGGTCGCTCCCGGCGAGCGGCCGCCGCTCGAGCCCGGCTTCGCCGGCCTCTACCGGGCGCTCAACGTCCCGGTCGTCCCCGTCGCGCTCGACAGCGGCAGGATCTGGCCCCGCCGAGGCTTCGTTAAGCGGCCGGGAGTGGTCACGATGCGCTTCGGCGCCCCGATCCCGCCCGGCCTCCCCCGCAAGGAAGCCGAAGCGAGGGTCCACGCGGCCATCAACGCGCTCGAAAGCTGAATCCTCCCCTGCATTTGCAGGGGAGGGGGACCATGCGAAGCATGGTGGAGGGGCCATGCGGACCTGGAAGAACCCCTGCACCGCGCTTCGCGCGGTCCCCCTCCCCCGGAAATCCGGGGGAGGAATTTGCTAGCCCAGCCACTCCACCTTGCTCCCGTGCGGGTGGCAATCGGCCAGCAGCCTGTCCTCCCCGCCCGGCCAGGTCCGAAGCCTCAGGCTGATCCGCTCGCCTTCGTCATTCTCGAAGCGAAGCCAGGCGAGGGGAGCCGCCGCCGTCGCCGCCGCTCCCGCCGACTCCATCGCCGCCGCGATCCGCGCCTTCGTCCCGTCTGAAAAATAATGAAAGGCGATCGAGTGGAGCACGACCCGGGTCAGGCCGGCCGGCTGCCGCTCCCGAAGCCGGGCCTCGATCCAGTCCGCCGCGTCGCCGGCGTCGACCTCGGGCGGATGCTCCGCGGCGACGGCCAGCGCCGCCTCGAGCTGGGCGAGTCTCCTCGCCTGATCGGGCCAGACATAGGCGATCAGGCTCCCGGCGTCCCGCCGGGCGTCGAGCGGGTGGAGATCGACCCCCCGCCGGGCGGCCACCGCCACCGGCGCCTCGGGCGGCGCAGCGCCCTCCCATTCCGGCTTCAGCTGCAGGGGCGAGGCCGGGGCGCCGGCTTGCACTCCGCCAAGGTCGTGGCCGTAACGGTCCAGCAGCAGGTTGAGCCCGGCGCTCGCCCCGAGCTCGAGCAGCTCCATCGGCTGCGGGAAGCGCCCGGCGAGGACGAGCAGCCCGCTCATCAGCACCGACGAGCGTCCGACTTCGTTGGTCTGCGG
The DNA here is from genome assembly GCA_036387555.1 of Allosphingosinicella sp. Classification (GTDB taxonomy): domain Bacteria; phylum Pseudomonadota; class Alphaproteobacteria; order Sphingomonadales; family Sphingomonadaceae; genus Allosphingosinicella. The sequence goes on from DASVTN010000060.1 coordinate 24,433, forward strand.
CGCGCTCTCCAGCCAACGGGGGAGGGCGGGATCGGCGAGCACCGGCGCAAGCGCCCCCCAAAGCCTTTCCTCGTCCGGAAGCGCGTTCGGCGGATAGCAGGCCGCGAGCGCCGGAGCGCCGCCGCCGCGGACGATCGCGTGAAGCCCGCCGGTCAGCCGAAGCGGCAAGGCGTCCGAGAAGGGATCGGCCCTTCCCGGCCAGTCGAGCACCCGGCGCCCCGTCTCCGTCCCGCGGTCGAGCCGCTCGCCGAGCAGCCGGCACAGCCTTTCCATGAAGGGTGAACCGAGCTTCTTCCCCCATTCCGCCTGCCGCTGGAAGGCGGCGCGGACGGCCGCCTCAGTCGCGGAGCCGGGCACCGGCCTTGCTCGCGGCCTGGACGATCCGGTCGGAGATCGCCTTCAGCTCCTCTTCGGTGAAGCTCTTCTCGCCCGGCTGGAGGACCACTTCCACCGCCAGCGACTTCTGCCCCTCCGGCACGCCTTGCCCTGTGAAGACGTCGAACAGGGAGACGGAAGCGATCGCCTGCCGGTCCGCGCCGCGCACCGCGCGGATCAGCGCGTCGGCCGGGGCGCCGGCGGGCAGCAGGAAGGCGAAGTCGCGCTTCACCGCCTGCAGCGCCGGCGGCGCATAGGCCTCGCGCATCCGTCCGCCCCGCTTCTGCGGCAGGGCATTCAGGAATATCTCGGCGGCGACGGCCGGCCCCTCCAGGTCGAACGCCCGAAGCACGGAGGGATGAAGCTCGCCGAACTGCGCCAGCACGTTCTTCGGCCCAAGCGCCAGCCTGCCCGAGCGGCCCGGGTGGTAGACGCCCGGCGCTCCGGAGAGCGACTGCAGATTGTCGACCGGCGCGCCCGCCGCCGCAAGCAAGGCGAGCGCTTCGGTCTTGGCGTCATAGGCGTCGAAGCCCCGCGCCTTGCCGCCGCGCCAGTGGCGCGGCGCCCGCTCGCCGGCGAGAAGGAGGCCGAGCGTCGGCCGCTCCCCCGCGGCCAGGTAGCGGCGGCCGATCTCGAACAGCCTCAGGCCCTCGGCGCCCCGGGCGAAATTGCGCCCCGCCGCCGAAAGCAGGCCCGGAAGCATCGAGGGCCGCATCGCCTTCAGCTCCTCGCTGATCGGATTGTCGAGGATCCAGGCCGAGCCGCCGAACGGCGCCGCCTCCGCTTCCGAGATGAAGCTCCAGGTCACCGCCTCGTTCAGCCCGCGGGCGGCGGCGGCCCGGCGCACTCGCCGCTCGACCAGCTGCTGCGCCGTCGCCGTCGGCCGGGCGACTCCCGGCGCCCTGGGCAGCGGAACCGCCTCGACCTTGTCATAGCCCTCGATCCTGGCGATCTCCTCGACGATGTCGGCGGAGCCGTCGATATCGCGCCGCCAGCTCGGAACCGAGATCCGCCAGACGCCGCCGCCCGTCATCCCGGCGAAAGCCGGGACCTCGGGGCGGATAGTCTCGGCGGGTCTCCCCGAGGTCCCGGCTTTCGCCGGGATGACGGGCGCATCCACGCCGAAGCCAAGCCGCTCCAATATCTCCGCCTGCCGCGATTCCGGGACGTCGACCCCGCCCAGCTCGAGCGCCCGGGCCGGCCTGTATTCGACGATCCTGTCGAGCTTCGGCGGCTCGCCCGCCCGGACGATGTCCGACGCTTCGCCGCCGGCCAGCTCGATGGCCAGCCGGGTCGCCAACGCCAGGCCTGTCTCGACGAAGGCCGGATCGACCCCGCGCTCGAAACGTGTGCGGGCGTCGGAGCTCAGGGCCAGCTTCTGCCCGGTCCGGGAAATGCGGGCCGGATCGAAATAGGCGCATTCGATGAGGATGTCGGTCGTCTCCTCCGAAACTCCCGAATGCTCGCCGCCCATGATCCCGCCGATGTCGTGCACCATGACGTCATCGGCGATTACAATCATCTCGCCGTCGAGCGTGTAGCTCTTGCCGTTGAGGGCCAGCACCGCCTCCCCGTCCCGCGCCCGGCGCGCGACGACGGCGCCGCTCAGCTTCGCCAGGTCGTAGACGTGGAGCGGCCGGCCGTAGGAGAGCATGACGTAATTGGTCATGTCGACGAGCGCGCTGATCGGCCGCTGCCCGACCGCCTTCAGCCTCTGCTGGAGCCAGGCGGGAGAGGGCCCGTTGCGAACCCCGCGCACGACCCGCCCGTAAAAGGCGGGGCAGCCCTCCGTATCGTCGGTGCGGATCTCGACCGGGCACGGGAAGCTCCCCGCGACGCCCTCCGCCTCGATGGGCTTCAAAGTCCCAAGCCCGGCCGCCGCGAGGTCGCGGGCGATTCCGTATACGCCCATGCAATCCTGGCGGTTCGGAGTGACGTTGACGTCGATCACCGGATCGTCGAGCCCCGCCCATTGCGCATAGGAGGCCCCGACCGGAGCCCCGGCGGGAAGCTCGATGATCCCGTCATGCTCGTCGCCGAGCTCGAGCTCGCGCACCGAGCACATCATGCCCCGGCTCTCCACTCCGCGGATCGCGGCGACCTTCAAGGTGAGGTCGCTGCCCGGCACATAGGCGCCCGGCGCTCCGAACACGCCGAGCATCCCCGCCCGCGCATTGGGCGCGCCGCAGACCACCTGGACCGGTTCGCCGCTTCCGTCGTCGACGCTCAGAACCTGGAGCTTGTCCGCCTGCGGGTGGCGCTCGGCGCTGAGGATCTTCGCGACCTTGAACGGAGCGAGCCTGTCCGCCGCATTCTCGACCCCCTCGACCTCCAGGCCGATGGCGGTGAGCGTGTCGACGACCTGCTCGAGCGAAGCCTCGGTCTCGAGATGCTCCTTCAGCCAGGAAATCGTGAATTTCATGATGTCTTCCTCCCCTCCCTGGAAGGGAGGGGTTGGGGGTGGGTAGGCGAGCGCAGCGAGACTTTTGCGGAGTCCGAGTTTCGGCCGCCTTCGGCGGACCCACCCCCAGCCCCTCCCTTCCAGGGAGGGGAGTTGTTTTGCCGGCGCACCCTCATGCCCCCACTCCCCCGCTCAACGTCGGCACGTCCAGCGCCGCGAAGCCGTAATGCCTCAGCCACCTCAGGTCGCCGTCGAAGAAGGCGCGCAGATCGTCCATCCCGTATTTGAGCATTGCCAGGCGGTCGATCCCGCAGCCGAAGGCGAAGCCCTGCCATTCCTCCGGATCGAGCCCGCAATTGGCGATCACGCGGGGATGGACCATCCCCGAGCCGAGCAGCTCCATCCACCCTTCCGTCCCGCCGAGCACTCGCCGCCCCTTCACCCGGGTGAAGCCGACGTCGACCTCGGCCGAAGGCTCGGTGAACGGGAAATAGGAGGGCCGGAGCCGGAGCACGATGTCGTCGCGCTCGAAGAAGGCCTTGAGGAAGGTCTCGAGAGTCCATTTGAGGTGGCCCAGATGGATTCCCCGGTCGATCACCAGGCCTTCCATCTGGTGGAACATCGGCGTGTGCGTGGCGTCGCTGTCCGATCGGTAGGTCCGGCCCGGAGCGATCACGTAGAGCGGCGGCTTGCCCGCCATCATCGCCCGGATCTGCACGGGCGAGGTGTGGGTGCGAAGAAGCATCGGCCCGCCACCCTCGTCGTCGCCGCCCTCCCCGTCGTCCCGGCGAAAGCCGGGACCTCGCGGAGACCCGCCGAGCCCTTCCTCGCCGAGCTCCCGGCTTTCGCCGGGATGACGGGGAGCCCCCCGAAGGTAGAACGTATCGTGCATCGCCCGCGCCGGATGGTCGGGCGGGAAGTTGAGGGCGGTGAAATTATGCCAGTCGTCCTCGATCTCGGGGCCGGTCGCGACCGAGAAGCCCATGTCGGCGAAAATCTCGGCAAGCTCGTCCATCACCTGGCTCACGGGATGGACGCTGCCCTGCGGCGCCGGCGCCACCGGAAGGGTCATGTCGAGCCCCTCCGTCGCCAGCCGCCGCTCCAGCGCCTCCGCCTCGAGCGCGGCCTTGCGACCGGCAAGCGCCTCGGCGGCCGCCTCGCGCAAGGCGTGGATGCGCGGCCCTTCGGCCTGCCTCTGCTCCGGCGTCATTCCGCCAAGCGACTTCAGAAGCTGCGTGATCCGCCCCTGCTTGCCGAGCGCGGCCACCCGCTCCGCCTCGATCGAGGCGAGGTCGGGCGCGGCGGAAATGCGGGCGAGAAGCTCGCCGGAAAGTTGCTCGAGATCGGCCATGCCCGCGGCTCTAGAGAAAAATCCCCGCCCTTTGAACCCCGTCCCCCGTCCCGTCATCCGAACTTGTTTCAGGATCCGGGGGGAGCAGCACGCTTGTTCCGGCCACCCGAGCCGGCATCCAAAGCAGATTGGTTCGCACAAAGGACACAAAGGACACCAAGGGGGCCGTACGAAACCAGTGCGCAGCGCCTTCATTATGCCTCCGCAGAGAAGTCGTTGCGGCTTCGCCGCCACAGCCCCTTTGTGCCCTTTGTGTTCTTTGTGCGAACCCAATGCAGCCTCGCCGGCAGCAGGGCGCCCATCGAATAGCAAACCGCGGGGGCTTCCCCAGGGCCTGCGGAACCGACAGACTGTCACCATGCCCTGGCCCCAGCTCTCCGAAGCCAGCGACGGTCCCACAATCGCCGCGCTCCATCTCTACAGCCAGTTACTGGGCAAGGCGGCGGTCGCGCTTTTGCCGTGGCGCAACCATGGCTGGCACGCCACTCTCCACGTCCATCCGCGCGGCCTCAGGACCGAGCCGCTCCACGGCCCGGCGGGGCCGTTCGAGCTCGGACTGGATCTCGTCGGCCATGAATTCACCTTCGCGGACGGCCTGGGCGTCCGGCGGATCCCGTTGCGGCCGATGTCGGTGGCGATGTTCCATTCCGAAGTGACGGGTCTGTTGCGGGAGTCGGGACAAGAGGTGCGGATCCACCCGGCGACCAACGAGCTCGATCCCGCGATCCGCTTCGCGAGCGACGATGCCGCCAGGGCCTACGACCGCGACAGCGCCTCGCGGCTGCTCGGCGCCCTCGTCGACGCCGACCGGGTCTTCCGCCTCTTCCGCTCCTCCTTCCTCGGCAAGGCGAGCCCGGTCCATTTCTTCTGGGGCAGCTTCGATCTCGCCGTCACCCGCTTTTCCGGCCGCCCCGCCCCGCTCCACCCGGGCGGGATCCCGAATCTGCCCGACGAAATCACCCGCGAGGCCTATAGCCACGAAGTCTCCAGCGCCGGCTTCTGGCCGGGCGGCGCCGGCGGCGGCGGCGATCCCTTCTTCTATTCCTACGCTTATCCCGCCCCGGAAGGCTTTTCGCAGGCGCCGGTGAAGCCGGACGCGGCCCGGTTCGACGAGGCCCTGGGCGAATTCGTCCTCCCTTACGCCGCGGTCCGCGGCGACGGCGACCTCCTCGCCTTCCTCCGATCCACCTACGCCGCGGCGGCCGACCTCGCCTGCTGGGACCGCCCCACGCTCGAATGCGCGCCCGGCGTCCCCGGCGTCCCCAGGCGCCTCTAAAATCCTCCCCTGCATTTGCAGGGGAGGGGGACCGCGCGAAGCGCGGTGGAGGGGCCTTTCAGACTCTGAAGAACCCCTCCACCATGCTTCGCATGGTCCCCCTCCCCCGGAAATCCGGGGGAGGAACTTCCCGGCCTCACCCCACGAAAGGATAAGGGGAGATGGTCTTCTGGGTCTCGTTGAGCGCCAGCGTGTGCCCCGCCGGGGCGGCGGCGCGCTGGGGGCAGCGCAGGCGCGGGCAGATGGTGCAGGCGGGGCCGATCGGAGTGACGTAGGGCTTGGCCAGGTCCTCGCCGTCGGCATAGAGGATCCGCGGCGCGTATTTGACGTCGCAGCCGAGGCCGATCGCAAGCTGCGAGCTCTCGCGCGGGTCGAGCCGGATCGCGCGGTCGACGGTTCGGGCGATGGTGAAGAAGCGGGCGCCGTCGGGCGTCTCGACGATCTGGGTGGCGACCCGGCCCGGAGTCTGGAAGGCGGCGTGGAGATTCCAGCGCGGGCAGGTGCCGCCGAAGCGGGAGAAGGGGAAGCTCTCGCCGGCGAAGCGCTTGGAGATGTTGCCGGCCGCGTCCACCCTCAGCATGAAGAAGGGCACGCCGCGCGACCCGGTGCGGGCGAGGGTGGTGAGCCGGTGCGAGACCTGCTCGACGCTGGCGCCGAAGTCGGCGCACAGCCGGTCGACGTCGTAGCGGTGCTTCTCGGCGGCGGCGAGGAAGGCCGCATAAGGCATCATGATCGCGCCCGCCGCATAATTGGCGAGGCTCATCCGGAGCAGCCGGCGGGTGGGAACGTCGGGCGCGCCCGCGGTCTCCACCATCCGGTCCAGCATCGGGCCGAACTCGACGAGCGACAGCTGGTAGGCGGCGCCGAAGGTCCGGCTCTCGGCCCTCAGCATCGACGACAGCATCAGCCGCTTGCGGTGGAGATCGTAGGCCTGGCTGGTCGGCTCGACCACTTCGGGCGGAACCACCCTCGTCTCGATCCCGAACCCCTCGCGAAGCCGGCGCCGGAGCGCCTCGAAGATGCCGGTCGAATCGCCCAGCGCGCCGGCCAGGGTCTCGGCCGCTTCCTCGACATAGGGGAAATGGTTGCGCTGGGCCTGGATGTGATCGCGCACCCACGCTTCCGGAGTGACGAGCGAGGTTTCGTCCGGGACGGCCCCGGCCGGATGCTGCCGCCGCTCGACGAGCGCCGCGTACAGCCTCGAGATCGCGTCGGCCACCGAAGGCGCGTTGTCCGCCACTTCGAGCAGCTCGTAGCGCGGAATGCCGATGTCGGCGAAAATCGGATCGGCGAAGATCTCGCCGAGCTGGTCGATCCCCGTCCCGTCCGGCCCCTCCGCGGCGAAGGCGCGCAGGTCCACGTCGTAGACGTCGGCGAGCCGGAGCAGCACCTGGGCGGTGACCGGCCGCTGGTTGCGCTCGAGATGGTTGAGGTACGAGGGCGAGACCCCGATCTCGCCCGCCATCGCGCTCTGGTTCAGACCGAGCTCGCGCCGGAGCCGCCTCAGGCGGCCGCCGAGATACAGCTTTCGTTCGGGCGCGGCCATGGAAGGAACATTGTCATAGCTTTACAAGAGTCGCAAGACACGGTGTGACATCGCGACCCTTTTTGGCGTGCCCGTCGTCGAGCTTTGCGCTTTCATGATGTGGCAGATCCTCCACATTCGAGGCGATTATGAGCGATTTCTCCACTATCCTGAACTTCCCCGCCGACCGCTTCTCCGGCATTCACCGGCCCTATTCCCCCGAGGAGGTCCTGAGGCTCCGCGGCTCCGTGCCCGTCGAGCACAGCCTCGCCCGCCGCGGCGCCAACCGCCTCTGGGAGCTTCTGCGCACCGAGGATTACGTGAATGCGCTGGGCGCGGTCACCGGAAACCAGGCGATGCAGATGGTCCGCGCCGGTTTGAAAGCCATCTACCTTTCCGGCTGGCAGGTCGCGGCCGACGCCAACACCGCCGGCGCCATGTATCCCGACCAGTCGCTCTACCCCGCCAATGCCGGCCCGGAATTATGCCGTAGAATCAACAAGACGCTGCAGCGCGCCGACCAGATCGAGCATGCCGAAGGCGGCTCGGCGCGGGACTGGTTCGTCCCCATCGTCGCCGACGCCGAAGCCGGCTTCGGCGGGCCCTTGAACTGCTTCGAGATCATGAAGGCCTATATCGAGGCCGGCGCCGCCGCCGTCCATTTCGAGGACCAGCTCGCGTCCGAGAAGAAGTGCGGCCACCTCGGCGGCAAGGTGCTGATCCCCACCCAGGCGCATATCCGCAACCTCGTCTCCGCCCGGCTCGCCGCCGACGTCTGCGGCGTTCCCACCCTCGTCGTCGCCCGCACCGACGCGGAGAGCGCGAAGCTGATCACCTCCGACGTCGATGAGCGCGACCGCGAGTGGCTGACCGGCGAACGGACGCCGGAGGGCTTCTTCCGCCTTCGCGACGGCACCGGGGTCGATCACTGCATCAAGCGCGGCCTCGCCTTCGCGCCTTATGCCGACCTGCTCTGGTGGGAGACGAGCAACCCCAATCTCGACGACGCCAGGCGCTTCGCCGAAGCCATTCAGCGCGAGTTCCCGGGCAAGATGATGGCTTACAATTGCTCGCCCAGCTTCAACTGGGAGGCCAAGCTCGACAAGGAGACGATCGCCCGTTTCCAGCGCGAGCTCGGAGCCATGGGCTACAAGTTCCAGTTCGTCACTTTGGCCGGATTCCACAGCCTCAACCATTCGATGTTCGAGCTTGCGAGCGGCTATCGCGACCGCGGCATGGCGGCCTATTCCGAGCTCCAGCAGGCCGAATTCGCCTCGGAAAGCCTCGGCTACACCGCCACCCGCCACCAGCGCGAGGTCGGCACCGGCTATTTCGACCTCATCGCCCAGACCGTCTCGGGCGGCGACGCCTCGACCACCGCGCTCGCGGAATCGACCGAGGCCGATCAGTTCATCACCGCCGTGGCGGCGGAATAATCGGCAAGGAGACCCGACATGACGAAGCGATTCTGGGTGATCGGGGGGGAGTATGAAGGCCCGGACTTCCGGGCATTGATCCCGGGCACGGAAACCATGGCCGGCCCGTTCGACGACGAGCGGCGAGCTAAGACGGAATGGACGCGCCTGAGCTGCTGCCCCGACAAGAGCGGCTGTGCCACGGTGCGCTATTCGATCGCGGCGGAGACGTTGCACTGAGCGTTTGAACCCTCTCCCGCTTTTCGCGGCAGAGGGAGGGGCCCACGAAGCGGCAGGGTGCGGGTCTGTACACCGGCCTCGGCAAGACCCTCACCTCCCAAGCCTTCGGCTTGGGCCGCTCCTCTCCCGTAAGGACGGGAGAGGGTGACAAAGAGAAGGCGCGGCAGGTCTCCCCGCCGCGCATTCCTTTATCTTAGCCGTACAAGGCTCAGGCGGTCGCCTGGGCCTCCTGCGGCGCCGGCAGCGCTCCGCGGGCCTGGGCGATGATGCCCTTGAAGGCGTCGCCCTCGTGCATCGCGATGTCGGCCAGGACCTTGCGGTCGAGATCGACTCCGGCGAGCTTGAGGCCGTGCATGAACTGACCGTAGGTCAGGCCTTCCTGGCGGACGGCGGCGTTGATTCGCTGGATCCAGAGAGCCCGGAAGCTGCGCTTCTTCACCTTGCGGTCGCGATAGGCATATTGGCCGGCCTTCTCGACGGCCTGCTTGGCGATCCGGATCGTGTTCTTGCGGCGGCCGTAATAGCCCTTCGCCTGCTCCAGGATCCGTTTGTGACGAGCCTTGGTCGTCACGCCCCTTTTGACGCGTGCCATGTCTCAAATACCTCCTAGTTCAGGCCGTAGGGCGCCCAGAGCT